>JAJDEJ010000089.1 GCA_029259815.1 Planctomycetaceae bacterium
CTCCGCGACGGCCTGAACGGCCCCTCGCTGGGGACGGTTACCATTAACCAGCAACAGCCCCCGGATGACGATGACGCCCTCGGTACTGCCTGGGAAGACCTGCAAACAGTCACCATCACCAGCAGCACCCTCAGCGTCCAACTGTCGAACGATGCCAACGGCTACGTCATCGCCGACGCCGTCCGCATTGAACGGGTGTGAGGGTTCAGTGACCGATCGGAGTTGTCAGCATCACCTCGCAGGGATAGCGTGTGGAGGGGCGGTCGCCTGCTGATGAATGTCAATGCCCTGGTGCGTCTCAGGCTGGTGGAAATCCACATGACGCATTTGCCAGGGAGACTGATGAACGTGCACAGTCGACACGCTGCGGCAGCAAACTGTTGAGAGTGTGTGATTGCCGGTCACCCCATCACCAGTCTCTTGAATTCTGACGAGACGCGAGCGGTGCGGGAGTACCTTAAGAAATTGAGATCCCGGAGCAGTCCGTCCCCCGCTTGCTTGGAGCACCAATAAGGCTGTTGGCAATAATCTGGGCTTGAGGTGTAATTGATTGTGAGATCTATGAGGTAGGTGGTGCCAACATGGACTGTCGTTACGTTGCCCGGCGGGATACCGCAAACGGCGTCAATACCACCCCGCACCGCGGCGGGCCGCACCCGGACTGTCCGCCAGTCAAGTTGAGGCGCGACGCACTGTCGTGTAGACGATTCCGGCAAACGGCTTGTGCCTGCCGTCTCGCTCAAGTCATTCCTGCCGGATAGTGGTGTCAGTCTGTCGACGGACGACTGTCTCATGATCCGGCTGCTGATGGCTCAAGGGGCATGGGATTCAGTGTTGTGAGGTCCGAGTCCGCCTGCCAGAATGTCGCGAAGAATCAAAGATCAAACCTTCGTATCGATTCCTCTCGGAGATAGTCCCATTTCTGCCGCAGCCGAACACGTCTTCCAGACTAGCATCACACCCTCGTGCGACGACACCTACTCCGTCGACCAGACACTCACGCATTGTCCGGTCAGTCATGACTTGCTGGACGTGCAGTACGAGTGGGACAAACTGCCCGTGCCCTCGTCGCTTAGGGAGTTTGAGGGACGCGGTGGCAATCGACGGGAGCCTCTCGACTTCAGCGGGGTTTGGCGGTTTCGTGAGTTGTTGCCGTTTGCGCCGCCGGAGCAGATCGTGACTATCGGTGAGGGACAGACGATCCTGCAGCAGTCGGAATACGTGGGCAAGTACGTCGGTGTGAACGAGGGTTGTCTGCATTTGCAGTACGAAGGACTCAATCCGTCCGGCAGCTTCAAAGACAACGGCATGACGGCCGCGTCCACGCATGCTCGCATGGTCGGCGCCAAACTCGCCGCGTGTGCCTCGACAGGCAACACCTCGGCCTCACTGGCCATCTATGCGGGGGTGGCGAGGCACTTCAAGTGCATCGTGTTTGTCGGCAGCGGCAAGATCGCGTACGGCAAGCTCTCTCAAGCCCTCGACTACGGGGCGAAGACTCTTCAGATCGAAGGCGACTTCGACGACGCTTTGATGCAAGTGCGAGCCGTGTGCGAGCAAGCGGGCATCTACCTCTGCAACAGTGTGAACCCGTTTCGGCTCGAAGGTCAGAAGACCATCATGTACCGCGTCCTCGAAGGACTCGGCTGGGAAGTGCCTGATTGGATCGTCGTCCCCGGTGGCAACCTGGGCAACTCGTCCGCGTTCGGCAAAGCGTTCATCGAACTCAAACAACTCGGCCTCATCGACCGCATACCGCGACTGGCCGTCATCAATGCCGCAGGAGCCAACACGCTGTATGACCTTTATGACCAACAAGGCCTGCGGTGGAACGACGGCCGGCCCGACCAGTCACTGATCGATCGTTTCTATGCCGACATGGACGCGAAGAACCGCCGCGCGAACACACTCGCCAGTGCGATTGAGATCAACCGCCCGGTGAATCTCACGAAGTGTCTTCGTGCTCTCGACGCATGCGACGGTGTTGTGCGAGAGGTGTCCGACGAGGACATCCTCGACGGCAAGGCTCAAGTCGGGGCAGGGGGCTTCGGCTGCGAACCGGCGAGTGGGGCGTCTGTCGCCGGTGCCAAACTCTTGCGGCAGCAAGGCATGATCGCTTCCAGCGACCGCGTGGTCTGCATTCTCACCGGCCACCAACTCAAGGATCCGACCGCCACTGTGAACTATCACACAGTCGCCGACGCCAGAACTTCCGATTCTGTAATGTGTTCGGCCAACGCCCCAATTTTGGTCCCCAATGACTTCGATCGGATCATGGAGATCATTCGTCAGTTTGGCTAAGATGTGGCCGCGGTTCGCATGAGGCAATTGGTCACCCGTCAAGCTGAGGCAGGAGAAGATGCTCAGTCCGTTTGAAGAACTCGAATATCTGGTCGACTACCTGCCGGAAGAAGGCGAGTCGGTCCTTGTCAGCCGTCAATCTGGCGAACTCGTCTGCGAGCCGTTCCAACCGGACGCCCTGCGCGAAGGCATCGCTGACCCTCGTCTGTACGGTCTGCTTGTCCACGCCAACGAGCGGCTGAACGCACTCGGTGCCATGCCCATCTGGGTGACCGCCATCGGCTTTTTCTGGACCTGCGTGGGCATGGCAAACGCCGGCCAGCTCCAATGGAGCAGTTGGTACCTCGTCCCCGGACTCGCCCTGTTGATGCTCCCCACCTGCATCGGCTGGATTCGCCTCAGGCAGCACCGGTATTTCAAGACGGAGATCCGCCCGCTGCTCGAAGGCGTCTTGCGCGTGCGTCGCCTCGACCCACACGCCTTCCTCGCCGCCGTCCGTCAGCACGAGGAACTGCGAACGCTCATGGACGAACTGGTCCGCCGCAATCTCCCAGTCCGCGGCCAGTCGCACCCCGAAATGCTGCCATAGTAGTCGTCACGCTCCGCGTGACGTCAAGCATCAAGACCAGTGCCCAACTTGAGAATCACGCGTCCCCTCACTCGTGACATCACGCGAAGCGTGATGACTACATTCTCGCTGCCTGACCGTGCTACGATCTCTGGTGTTCAACACCTCACCGGAGATCACCACCATGACTCACCCCACCCGCCGCGAGTTCCTGCACACGTCCGCCGCGCTGGCCGCTTCTGGAGCCATGCTCGGTTGCTTTGCCGAACCGACGCACTCGGCTGACCCCAATCGCCCGCGCTCCAACAAAGGACGCATCTACAAAGCCAACAAAGGGGGCGGCATCGCCAAAGACCATGCGGCGATGGTCGCCAAGCTGGAGGAGTACGAACTCCTCGGCTTCGATGGCATCGAAGGGGGCAGCCCGGACATCAAGGACATCCCCGCGTTGCAAAAAGCCATTGAGCAGACCGGCGTCCCCGTACACGGCGTTGTCCACGGTACTCATTGGAAACAACGGCTCTCGTCTCCCGATCCCAAGCTGCGTGATGCCGGTCGTGAGGTTCTCGAACAGGCGATCAAGGACTCTCACGCCATCGGCGGCTCGTCCGTCCTGCTCGTCGTCGGCAAGGTGACCGGCGATGACGAAACGCATGACGACGTCTGGCAGCGATCAATTGTCGAGATCCGCAAGGTGCTCCCGCTCGCCTCACGGCTCGGCATTCATGTGCTCATCGAAAACGTCTGGAACGGCTTCTGCGAGACGCCGGACGAGTACCGTGATTACATTGACGAGATCGACTCGCCGTGGGTCGGTGCCTACTTCGACATCGGCAACGTCCGCAAGTTCGGCCCCAGCGAGGACTGGATCCGCATCCTCGGCACCCGCATCGTCAAACTCGACGTCAAGGACTGGGGTCAGGAGAACAGCTTCTGCCGTCTCGGCGAAGGCGACGTCAACTGGCCCGAGGTGCGAGCGGCCCTCTCCGAAACCCAATTCACCGGCTGGGCCACCCGAGAAGGCGGCGACAACTCCCTGGAGGACACGTCACAGCTGATGGACGAGTTGTTGGACCTGTAATTATGTAGGTCAGGCAGGAGCCCAATGTTGTTCGGCACGGTGATTGCGCATAGGTGATTGTCGTGTAGGTTTCTCGTTTTTGCGAGGGTACGCATGGCGAAGAAGCGAGGCGAGGGGAACGCGACCGTTGAGGGGGCGGCGTTGTTGCGGCGGGTCTTTCCGATGTTGGCGACCTTGGCCGAGGCGGGAACGGAGCGGGACAAGGCCGCGTTCGCAGCGATCAGGACGGCAAGAACCAACTGGTGCTGGCCACCACGCTGCTCGACATGCCGGCCAAGCAGACCGTGCTACTCTACGAATACCGCTGGGAGATCGAACTCAACCAGCCGGACTGCCCATCCAGCGGACCTTTGTATCGGCTCGTCGCCTGAGATGACGGTATCGGTCACCTCGCTGCTGCAACTAGCGCACTGGTGCCGGCAGCAGGCGGATCGTAGTTTCTCGGCCAGCACACACGAGCAAGGAGGCTCTCCCTGTCCGCGCACGTCCCCCCCCCCCGCCGAACGACGGCTCAGCCTGCTCCCACAACGGCCCTGCCGTTGAAGCAACTCTGGACGCAGCTTCAGCAGCAGACGCGACAACAGCTGCTCAGCCAACTGACACGGATCCTGGCCCCACGGCTCGCGCCTGCCCCCAGCAAGGAGCAAGCCGATGAATCGCACGACACTCCCACTCACACCCACGAGCCGCTCCTCTGTCGAGGCTTTGGCCGACACCGGCCGCTCCCTCACGCCCCGTGGCACCCGATCACCCACGTGACGCTGCTCAACATGCTCCATCATCCGATCGATGCCGGTGCGGATCGCGGGGGACATCGTGAGACCGATCCTCGAAAGAAGACTCCGGGAAGGCCCACCACAGGCCGCACATTCCATGCGCACGATCAGTGCCGTGTGTTGATTCGGGACCGCTTCGCCGCCGACATCACCTGGGATGAGTTCGAGAGCAACCAGCAACAACTTGAGCAGAACAGCCGGTTGAGCAAGATGCTCTCGGCACCACGACACGGGCCGAGCTTGCTGGCTGGCCTCTTGGTTTGTGGCCGGTGCGGGCATCGCAGGCTGGTCGGAGACACGAACGTGTCATCGAAACAGACCTTGCGCTACAGCTGCGGGCGCGATGCGATCGACGATGCCGCCCCGAGGTGCCAAAGCCTGTCGGGCAGAGTGCTCGAATCGTTCGTTATCGAGCGGTTGTTGCAAGCGGTCTCACTCGCGTCGTTAGAATTGAGCCTGGCCGCGACTGAGGACAGCGAGCGGGAGCGAAAGCAACTCGACGACCACTGGCAGCAACGGTTGGCCCGTTCGCGCTACGACGTCGAACACGCGCGGCGGCAGTACGCAGCGATCGATCCCGACCATCGCCTGGTCGCTCGTGAGTTGGAGGGCCGCTGGGACGCAGCGCTCCGCACGGACGAACAGTTGCGAGCCGAGTACGCCCGCTTTCAGAACGACTCCCCGACACAGCTTTCGCCATGCCAGCGCGAACAAATTCTCACATTGGCGAGTGACCTCCCCGCTCTGTGGCAGGCCGAGTCGACAACACCCGAAGATCGGCAAACCATCGCGAGTCTGTTGCTGGAACAGGTCACCATCATCGTGGAAGGCGACACGGACTGCGTGGACGTCGACCGACGTTGGTCCGGCGGATTCACCAGCCGTCAGACATTGATTCGGCCCGTGCAGACCGATCAGCAGTTGTCCCATGACGAGGAACTCTTGGCCCGCATCGAAGTGTTGCGTGCTCAGCACAAGACACTGCGGGAGATCGCAGCCACGTTGAACGCCGAAGGCTTCCATCCCCGAAACGTGCGGCTCAATTCACCCAAGGCATCCTGAGCCACTTGCTACGCGAGCGGCAAGTGCAGGCGGGGACGCGCGTCTCTCCTGAGTCCCACGAACAGCATCTGCAAACGGAGGCATGGTGGCTGGCGGACCTGGCGACGGAGTTGTCGATGCCGATTACGACGTTGCATCGCTGGCGGAGTGTGGGCTGGGTCCGCTTACGCAAAGTCACTGCGGTGCGCGGCCGTTGGGCCATCTTCGCGGACGCCGGCGAACTCGATCGCTTGCGACGTCTCGTCGAGCCGTACAAACCGTGGCAACGTGGCTCCAACGAACACACAAATGGCCTGCTCCGGCAGTACGACCCCAAAGGCACCGACTTCAGCAACATCAGCCGTCACCACCTGAAGCGAACCACGATTGAACTGAACGACCGACCCCGCAAACGCCTCAACTATCAAACCCCCAGCGAAGTCTTCACCAAACGACTCGCTGTTGCGTTTGAGAAGTGACGGCGCAGTCCAATTTGTAGACGTGCTCTAGCCATAGCACTTTTCATCGAAGTGAGGCGCCGATTGGGGCAGAGTAAATTTCCAGAGGTGAGAGTATTGAAGGATTACGAAAGCTGTGTACGTGGGATTGAGGTAGAGATAGCGTCTCCAGAGGCGCTGAGGTTCACGACAGAGGCGGTACGCCCATTCGAGTCCATATTTTTGCAGAATCAGCGGGGCCTGAGCGAGAAGTCCTGCGTGGAAGTTGAAGGCGGCGCCGACAGCGAGGATGGGCATCGATAAAGCCTCTCGGAATTCGTAGGCCCAGACCTCCTGGCGCGGGCAGCCGAGTCCGACGAATGTGATGCGGGCACCACTATCCCGAATCTCTTGGATGAGTTCGTCCCGCTCATCGGGAGTGAGCTGGCGAAACTTCGAGGCTCGTTTGCCAGCAATCTTTAGATTCGGAAACTGCTTCAACAGGTTGACTTCCAGACGTGTCAGCAGTTCTTCAGTGCCTCCAAACAGAAAGATCGGAAGTTGTTCGGCGGCTGCCTGCTCGCATGTTTTCAACATCAGATTTGGCCCATAGACGCGGTCTGTCAATTTGGTGCGGTGCAGCAAGTTGAGCGCCCAGCGGACCGGCTGACCATCCGGCACGATCAGGTCAAGCTGATTCAATCGATAACGATGACCCGCGTCGAGGACGCCTGTCATCACGCCGTGGACAGCGAGTGCTGACGTCGAACAGGGCCGTCCTGCATGGGCGGCTGCGACGATCCGACCGACCGCAGCTGTGTAATCGACGGCGTCGATTTTCACTCCGAGAAGATTCTGTTTACCGCGGTCAATCATGCGAGCACCGTCTCCCGGGTTCTTTCTTGCAGGGCAGCGTGGATTTCGGTGCAGATGTCCTGCACGTTGCGAGTGAGCTTCCAATCTGGATAGTGACTTTGAAACTTGCTGATGTCGCTGACCCACCAGATGTGGTCGCCGACCCGACTGTCATTCTGATACGACCACGTCATCTCCCGTTCGCAAAGTTCCTCACAGAGATGGATCGCTTCGAGCATGGAACAGTTGCTGAAACGCCCGCCACCAATGTTATAGACCTCGCCGATTCTTGGTTGACGGAAGAAATGATCAAATGCAGAGATCAGGTCAGCACTATGAATGTTGTCACGGACCTGCTTCCCCTGATAGCCGAACACGCTGTAAGGCGTGCCGGTGTGAGCACACTTGACGAGATAAGACAGGAAGCCGTGCAACTGAGTCCCGGAATGGTTGGGGCCGGTCAGGCAGCCCCCTCGGAAGCACGCCGTGTGCAGACCGAAGTATCGACCGTACTCCTGCACAAGCACGTCCGCAGCCACCTTGGACGCACCAAACAGGCTGTGAAGCGTTTGATCGACGGACATGTCCTCGCGGATTCCGTTGGCATAGGTGTGGTCGGGATCGATCTCCCAGCGGTATTCCTGCTCGATCAAAGGCAACCGGTTCGGTGTGTCGCCATACACCTTGTTGGTCGAAGTGAAAATGAACACCGCCTGGGATGCGAATTGCCGGGTGGCCTCCAACAGGTTCAATGTTCCCTGAGCGTTCACTGAGAAATCGGTTTTCGGCTCACGAGCCGCCCAGTCGTGAGACGGCTGCGCGGCTGTGTGAACGACGAGTGAGATGTCGTCTCCATAGAACTGAAACAACCGGTCGATCGCTTCGTCATCGCGGATGTCGATTTCGCGATGCTCGTAGCGTCCTAGGAGTTCGGACTCCAATCGCGACCGCTGCCAACTCGTCGAGGCGTCTTCGCCGAAAAACCGGCTGCGCATGTCGTTGTCGATTCCGACAACTTCCATGCCCAACCCAGCAAAGTGGCGGGCCGCTTCGGAGCCAATCAGTCCTGCGGAACCAGTGATAATGCAGACACTCATGATGTTTCTCTTGGGGGACTTTTCAAGGAGTCAAAGGAATTCAACTTGGCATTACCGATTTCTGTGAAGTCTCTCGTGGTGTCCGAATCCATGCTCGCTGTCCTTTCCCCAGAAAGAACGACGCATACAACGGCAGTTTGCGAAAGATATAACCTGGGATACCGGCGAAGACCGAGAGCGGCAGGTCCTGTCGACAGAATCGGAACCAACCGACAACGACAGCCAAACCAAGTAGTGCCCCTTCGATCATCAGGGCGAGGATTGGCAGAATCGATGCACCGAGGAACCACCCGGTGGCCGAGAACACAAATGCAGCCATCCATGCGAGCACGAGGAGTGCAAGAGGAGGGACGCTAATGTCCAGCGCCATCCAAAGGGAACGCAGACAACCTCGTCTCGCAGCATTTTTCAGTAATCGCGGGATCTGTGTGAGTGCGAGACGCAGGTGTCCGTGCTCCCAGCGTCGTCGCTGGCTCATGAAGGCCGACTGTTTTTCGGGGATCGCACTCTGGACTTGTGCCTGCGGACAGAACGACGGGGGATGACCGTCAAGCGTCATTTCGATACCCAGCAGCTTGTCTTCTGCAAGGTGATCGCCGTCGAACGGAAGACGTTCGATGAGTGGCCAGGGAAACGCCATGCCTGTCCCCATCAGTGAGCACGGCATCCCGAGGCGGGCGGCTCCGGTCGGACGAACAAGGCAGCAGAACCGATGTCCGAGTGACGCGAGAGATGGGTCACCACCCGCAGAAGAACCAGCTTGGCAAAGGTTTTGTGCCTGCACAGGACGTTGTGTCTCCGTGACTCGTCGCGAGAGGAGGTCGATTGTGTTCGGCGAGACGCGACAGTCGGCGTCCAGCGCGATGACCACATCGGGAGGCGACGCGCGTAGACGTTCGATACCGAAGTTGAGTGCGAATCCCTTGCCTCGCTGCGCACTGTTGAAACGTTCCCAGACCTGCACACCCGCACTTTCAACCAACTCCTTCGTGCGGTCTGTGCAATTGTCAGCAATGACGACAAGCTCGTCTCCGTCGGCGAGTGCAGAACGGACCGAGTCCAATGTCGAAACGATGCCATCCTCTTCGTTGTGAGCCGGAATCAGCACGACCGCCCGTCCGCGAGGCACTGAAGACTTGATCGCCCGTCCCCATCGCGGCAGCACCGCCACGAAGCATTCCAGGCAGAACACTCCGATCGGGATCGCTACTAGCAGGGCGATCGCGCCGCTGACGACGTTCAGGAGTTGAGGCAACAGGTCTGTCATCAGATCGTTGAATCTTGGATTGGTTATCGAGTCTTGATGTAGTTCAAGTAACGGCGGACCGGACGTGTCAGGTCCGCGATCGGTTCACGAAGAGGGGAAGAGCGAACGGAAGAGGCGGCGCGGAGCACAACTCCTCGGACAGCTCGACGGATGTACGTGTGATCCACCGATCCCTCGCAGACCTGCAGATTGCCCGATGCAATCTTGGGCTTATATGGCTCATCACCCTTACCGAGATCAAACCGCTTGATGCCTTGTTGGGCTGCCTCGCGGACGAGTTCCATGAGCAGGATAAAACCAGGTGAATACGCCAACAGTTCTCTGTCGTACGACATGAACCATCCGTGCATCACATTTCGTGAACGCAAATTGAACGTGACGGCCACCAGACGCTCTCCCGCGTGGAGAGTGGACAACACGGCTGAGAATCCATCGGTTCGCATCACCAACAAATTCCGGAGGAGTTCGCCGATCCAGAAGATTTCAAACACATCCATAATGCCTGATCGCCGAAACTGTGCGGACTTCCAGGCCATCATGGTTTCGAGGATTGCCGGATCCTGCACGTCGAAGTCGAGCCGTAACGGACCGATCTCCCGTTTAAGCCTCCGCATCGAAGCCCTGATTTGTTTGAACTTCTTGTGCTCCGACTGCATGCGTTCGTCCCAGTAACGCTCGAAGCCTTGGGAGAGATCGATGTACGGAGAGTCGACTACTTCACGATGAAATGGCATGAAAGGTTGCTGAGAAGCAATGAGATGATCGTAATCCCAGGCATTCAGTCCGCACTGTCGGATCAAATCGGCGGCGTCCCATGCAGTCTCGGGTCCAACGACCAGTCCGTGAAAGTCCGAGAGTGGATGGCCCACCGGTTTTCCGACGGCGTTCGCGCGACGATGAAATGGGAAGCAGCCTATGATCTCATCCCTCTGCTGCAAGAGACCGACTTCGACGTTGTCACGGACTTCGGAGACTGCTTGCGTAAATTCGGCGCGAAAGTACGGGCTGTCGAGTGCCGGATTGCTTTCCTGGATCTCATTCCAGACTCTCCAATGATCCTCTTTGAGACTCCGTGCTGAATGAGGACGTATTGTCACCATTGGTGTGACTCCTGGCTTGTGGCTGAGCAGAAGTAGTGAGTGATGTGTTTAGATATTGAGCGTTAGCCGATGACGCGGAGGGGAGTCGGTCTCGCATCGACCGCATCATCCGTTTGGTCGCACGGGCAGGCCGATAGAGCATTGAGTTGCTGATACGTTCGCGTGTACGAATCCAGCCTTGTTTGACGAACCGGGAGACAGCCCCCCGGTCGACTGAGCCCTCCGCAACCTCAACTTCACCAGAAGTGAAGAGACGCTTGTACTCTTCCGGCCCCTTGCTGAGGTCGATTCGTCGGATGCCCTGTTCCTCAGCAGTTCGAGCAATCTCCAGCAGCAGCATGTGACCGGGTGAATACTTCGACGGCAACGTGGGGTCGTAGGCGATGAACCAGTAGTGCAGCACATCGCCCGACCGCATTCCAAAGGCACTGGCGACCAGCCGGTCCCCCGCGTAGAGAGCTGAGAGCACTCCGGCGAACTCGTCGCTTTGGGCTTCGAAGATCTGCTCCAACAACGGTCGCGGCCAAGAGAGACGGAAGACATCTGGAGCCTGTGTGCGGTGATATTGCTCACGCTTCCAGTCCAGTAGTGTCTCGAAGACTTCCTGATCGGTTGTGGGTGATTCGAGCCGCAGCGGTCCGACTTCACGGCCCAGCTTGCGACCTCTCCGCAGGATGTCCTTGATTCGTCCCGACCCGGCTCGTTGGGGGTCTGCCAGGAAGGCGTCGAATCCTTGTGAGAGATCGAGATAGGGGGCAGAGGCACGAACGACGTGTGAGGCGGCAAATGCTGACTGGCTGGCCAGCAAGTTGTTGAAGTCCCATGCCTGCAGGTCACAGTTTCGCAAGAACTGGTTGGGATCAAACTGAACGTCGGTTTCGCAGATGAGACCCTGGTAGTCGGTTAGCATGTTGCCGACCGGGATGGCTCGGTTCCCTCGCAGACGCTGGTATGGCAGGAACCCGACAGTCTCTCCGTGTTGTTCGAAGATGGCGACTTCAATCCCCTCGCAAACTGCTGCGACAGCCTGGGTGTACTCCGACCGGAAGTAGGGACTTCGCAACTCTGGATTGGCCTGCTGGAGTGCCGACCACCGGATCAGCTGAGCGTCATCGAGCCGATCAGCGGGGAGTCGCGAGATTGTCAATTCAGTCGTCATCACCGGGTGGCCCCCTGCGAGAATGCTGGAATACGTTGTGACTGAGGTCTGGAGGCTGGCCAAACATCCGGAATCGAGCGATGAAATGACACTTGAGTTCTCGGTGCTTCAAAGGCCATGTAAGCGATTCCGCAACAAACGATGACGGCGTCAAGTGACGTCAGTGCTCCCACGACTTCCAAAACACCAAAAGCCAGGAGCGAGAGCAGAAGGGTGATCAGGAACGCGTAACCGGGGTCCCCCGTTTGTCGAAACCCTCGAGCCGACCTCCACATCGCCGAGAAGATCATTAACAGAAAGAGAGACAGACCAATCACCCCCAATCCGAGAATCATGTTGAGGTAGAGCGAGTGGGCATCCCGTGCCGGCCAGTGAACGTAATGCTGAATGTGTTCAATGTTTTCGCTTGTCCAGAAGGAGTCGAGACCGTAACCCAGGATCAGGTTCTCACGGGCGAATGGGAGAACGGCCTCCCAGAGGGGAATTCGTCCATTCAGACCCTCAGCTTCCGCACCGCGTCCCAAGTGCGCGGCTTGTGTACTCTGACCGACCAGGTCGACGCCCGATGCGGAGATGAGGAAAACGGCCGCACAGACAGTCCATGCCAGACACGCACCAATGAAGAACGACCTCTTGGTCGGAACCATGACACACTCAAGAACAGCAATGGAGAAGATCGCTGAGGCACAAGCAGTCCGGGATTTTGTCAACACGAGAAAGACCAAGCCAATGAGTGTCAGCATCAACCATCGCCCTCGATGAGTCGCTGACCACCGGGCCTGACAGTAGGCGCCAAAGAACAGGATTGTCAGCAACGACCCTTGCTCGTTGGGATGAACCGTGCCTGCAAATCGATATCCCGAACCCCAGGGCCGAAACGTGCCCAATGCCAATTCGGTCAGGACACCGATGACGAGGTATGCACCCGTGATGAGTACGCCCAACCAGATCCATTGCGATGGACCGAGCACCCGTGAGAATCCATACGCCGTGATGCAAGTCAGGCCCATCACGCCGATACGAATCACAGTCGTGCCGGCATCGTGAGACCAGGCGAGGCTCATCACGGACCAGCCCACATAAGCGATCACCGGCAATGCCAAGAGCGTGATGCGCGGTATCTCGAATCCCTTTCGAAGGACACAGATCACACCCAACAACGACACGAGTGCATACACACCGCCGCGGAGTGCCATGTTCTTGGACACGAATGTGTTCGTTGAATCGGCCCAGGGTGTCCAGCCATCAACGGTCGAAATCTGGGGGTCGTGTCCAAGATAAAAGAAGACCACACCCAACAGGACGGCCAGCAGGATTGGCAGATGCTGACTGCCGTTGTGGGAGCGACTCTCGGTGGCGATTGCAGGAGCACTCATAATTCAATGGCTCCTGTCAGGCTCAGGGGAGATGTAGGCATTGACTGCAAGTCACGGCGAGACAGTGCGACCGCTTGTTGCTCAAAGAACACGAAGCGAGCAAGAGTCATCGCGACATTTCCGGCGAGCCAGCCGCAGGCCACACCGAACACACCCCAACTTGTCACGAGAGCTGTAGCACCGATTGCCGTGATGATGAAGCCAATCGTGCATGCGACGAGATCGAGGTTGGGACGTTCGAGTGCTAGCAGGCCTTTGCTCGGCCCCAGACCGGACGCCGAGGCCAGGACGGCTCCAACAACGGCAATCATCGTCGTGTGATGTCCGGTGAACTCCCTCCCGTAGACCAGCCGCATGATGTCTTCCCCCCAGACGATGACGGCCATTCCAAACAGTCCCATGACCGCTGCAAGCAGCAGGCTGGTGTAATAGACGACTCGACGGAGTTGTGAGACCCCTCCATCGGCCAAAGCATGAGCCGTGCGCGGCATGAGAATCTGATTGATCCCCAGAATGAACGGATTCGAAAAGAACACGATCGTCATGCAAGCTGCAAAGATGCCTGCTGAGGCTTTGCCCAGGACGAGGGCCAGCAACCAGACAAGAAAGGCATCAGAATTCAAGCTGGAGACCATCCCGCTGGCAAACACCCAGCGGCCGAATCGCCAGCTTCGGCCCCATTCGCGACGTGCCGACGACCACTGAGGCCGAAACTCGCGACGGCGAACCCACAACCACAGCGACGTTCCAAGCAGTCCGGCGACGCCGCAGACAGCGAAGAACGAGGCGGCGTGCAGAACATTCGTCATCGCCAGAGCGATGAGACCAGCAATCTGTAGACTCGAAACTGCCACATCGAGAAGAAGGGCGGAGTGAACGCGCAGTCGGGCATACGCATATCCACGGGCAAAGTCACGCAAGAGCAGGAAGGGAATCGCTGCGACAAGGATCCACAGGATCGATGCCAGTGCGGGCGGGCCGAATCCTGCGGCGACTGTGGCGCTGCCCAAGAGGAGTCCGGCCATTGCCAATATCGCCAACATGCCCCAGTGCAAGAGGATACTGCCCGCGTATGAGCTTCGCTCAGACTCAGGTGTTCGTCGATAGTAGACTGTGTAAGGGGTCTGGATGAGGGCTTGTTGCACCGTGGTGATTAACAGCACGATGCTGAACCCAAGTGAGTAGAGGCCGAGTTCCTCTGCACCACACAGCCGACCGACAAGAACCGTGGTCAGAAAGCTGGTCCCACTGACCACGGCTTGATCAACGAGGGCCAGCAGGTTGCGATCGGCGAGACGATGCAGGATCGATAGTCGTGACTCAGCCGCGATTGGCGGATCTAGGAGCTGTTCCGGCACCGCAGTCATGCGCGCACCTCATGCCCCATTTTCAACTGTGAACGCTTCGACATGCTGCCATCGTGGAGA
Source organism: Planctomycetaceae bacterium (assembly GCA_029259815.1). Classification (GTDB taxonomy): domain Bacteria; phylum Planctomycetota; class Planctomycetia; order Planctomycetales; family Planctomycetaceae; genus JAHBXU01. Next base: position 14,486 of record JAJDEJ010000089.1, read on the forward strand.
CGAGTCGATACCTTCACCTTCTGACGCTCTGTTGAGTCCGACAGCCAGAATGACAGTTGATCCTGAATCCGAGGAGCCCAGCGATACCACCCGCTGAACTTCGCTACGAGCGACCGACCGGTGTCCCACTCAAAGGGACTGAATCGCCCCCATGCATAGGGGTCACTCGTCGATTCGACGGCGACAGTGTCCGTGCTCAGTGCACAGGTCACACCTGCATCCTTTGCAGCCTCGATCAGTTCAGGACTTGTGTAACCCATCTGAGGCCGACCGAAAGGGAAGGCGAACGGCAGGTCCGTCAGTCCCAATTCACTCTGCAGACACCTCACGTTCTTTCTCATATCCTCGGCAAAGGCATCAGGACGCCCACGAAAGTCCTGATGTGTATGAGTATGAGCGCCGAACTCCACTAAGCCGGTGGCCAACATTTCGCGGCATTGCGAGGATGTGAGCGGCCGCCAAACATCGGGCGGAATGGTCTCAACATGCTGAACGCCCCAGGGTTCGAACGGAAACGGCTTGCTGTCGTTAAGGTACGCGGTGCTGAGGAAAATCGTCCCCGGCACGTTCAGTTCCTTCATGACGGGCAACGCGTGAGTCAAATTGTTCTCGTAGCCATCATCAAATGTGAGGACGGTGGTACGCTCAGGAATGACTTTGCCATGCCCGCGATGCTCAAGGACTCGACTGAGAGGCCAGAATTGATATCCCAGTTCTTGGAGACCGGAGAGTTGTCGCCGAAAGGCATCAGGCGTGACGTTCCAAGTGGGCGTGAGTCCGCCTTGAGTCACCGGGCAGACGCGGTGATAGACCAGAATCGCCAGACAGTCGGGCACTCGCTGACCGGCCAAGGTCCACATCCCAGTGCTGATCGACGTCGCCGCTCGTTGCAGAGTTTCCTTGCTCATGACGCGATGACCTCCTGTCGTTCGATCGTGCCCTCCACTGGGGACAGCCACTTCGGCGTTTCAGAGTGGTCCGCTTGATGAGTGGCCATGCTTCTGCAATCGGAGAGCCCGAGGACGTCGCGATAGACTTGGGCCATTCGCTCACCTTGGTTGGACCACAGATAGGTGTGGGCACGTTGGAGTGACCCACGGCTGTGCTCTCCGCGTTTCTGAGGCTGTGTTGCAAGTTGAGTGACGGCCTTTGTGAGGTCAGTGATCACCTGCTGAGGTGATCCGACGGGGATCTTGATCCCGCATTCTTCTGTCACAACGTCGTGCATTCCCTGATGATCCAGGCAGATGATCGGCAAGCCGGCTGACATCGCTTCCAGGACGACCGTGCCGGTCGTGTCACGCAGACTTGTGAAGGCGAATACATCCGCCCAGTCCAGTTGCTTGAGTGCTTCGGCGTGCGGCCGCCAACCCATCCATTCGACGTCTTCGGCAACACCCAATCTTTGGGCCAACTTCTCATACGTTGCCCGGTAGGGACCTTCACCGAGAACGCGCAATTGGCACCTCACGTCTTCGGGAAGCTGTGCCATTGCATGAAGCAGCAATGGCATCCCTTTGAGTGGATAGAGCTGTCCAGACCAAAGGAGTCGCAATGGACCCGACGACGACCGATCCTGACGAGGTACCTCTCGGACAGATCGTAAGCCGGTCTCAACTTGACGGAGCGTTGAAACTCCATGGGCACGCTGCACATCGTTCTGGATGGTGGAATTAGCCGAGAGGATGACGGCTGCTCGCCGAATGGCCTGCCGAACCCGTGGGCTATATCGGAGTTGGAAGTGATTGAGGACTGTTCGCAGTCCTTCGGTGGCCGCCCCACTTACTCCGGCCTGTCCGAGGAATCGCCACGGGTAATTCTGTGTCCCACCGACCGGCCCCCAGATGAAGGGTGCATCCAGCTTCCACAAATATCCCGGCTCACGATAGCCGCAGTAGCTGACATGATGGACAAGATCAAACGGCTGCTCTTTGTGCATCTGTTGAGCGGCCTTGAACGCCGCCCGGTGCCATGATTGGTATCCAATGTGGTAGGGAAAGCCCGGAATGCGGCTGAGTGATCGTTGCAAAGCAGTCTGTGGAACTTGGACAATGTGCAGTCCGTCGATTGGACCGTGATCCAGCAGGTACTTCTCGATTTCCGTGTTGCAATCAGGGTCGTCCAAAGTCAACACCCATGTGTCGCACATGCGTGCAGCTTCGACGGCTCGATTCCACCCGACTGCGTATTCCGACCCACGAGCAGGGCTACACGCATAGGCGAGTAACAGCAATCGTGGACGGGACGACGCCCTCATGGCCTCTGTGGCGATACGGTGATCGAAAATCATGGGAATTCGGCGCTCTCAATGAGAGGCTTGATGAAAGACAACGGCCAGAGCAGTCCTGGCGATCAGTTTTAGGTCCTGCCACAACGTCCGTGTCTGGATGTAGCGCAGGTCCATCCGCATCCATTCCACGAACGGCACCTGCGACTTACCCTCGACCTGCCAGATACATGTCAGCCCAGGGGTCACTTCCAGACGTCTACGCTGCCAACCGAGGCACTCGTTGGATTCATCACACGGTAGCGGACGCGGACCGACCAACGTCATCTCGCCACGCAGCACGTTCCACAGTTGTGGGAATTCATCGATCGACGACTTGCGCAGGAATCGTCCGAGCCGAGTGATGCGGGGGTCGGCCTTCAATTTGAAGGCGGGACCATCCTGCTCACTGAGTGACCGTAGTTCGGCCTTACGCGATTCGGCATCACGGCACATCGTGCGAAACTTGTAGATCCAGAAAGGATGTCCTCCCAAACCCGCGCGTTGCTGTTTGAACAGAACCGGTCGGCCTGAAGTCAATAGGATGACAGCTGCGACGAAGGCGAGAAGTGGACCCAAGAGGAGGATGCCGACTCCGGCGCCGATCAAGTCCAGAGTTCGCTTCCAAAGGGGGAGCGGCCTCACAAACAGTAAGACCTCGGCCCCGGAGGGCATACTTTCCGGCTGCGGAGTCTGACGACGGCGATCGGAGCGATCTCGTCGACTTGTCGGACCGTCATCCTTCGGCCTCCACAGATCCTCGTCACGGGAGGAAGAGTAGACCGAAACTTTGGCAACCAATGTTGTCCCCAGCGGTCCCCAGAGTTCGGTCAAGTCACGAACGACCTGACGCGCTCCCCTGGACGAGGTATCTGGCAGCAGCACGCCGACCGCCCGACTTCCCATCAGTCCCGCTGTGTCCGTGCAACGCAGTCGACCCTCAAGGACGCGCTCAAATCGGCGGAGATCGACCTCAAAGTGGTCCGTCGGATCGAACTGCAGTTCGATTAGCGAGAACACGCCCCCCATGCGGTCTGTTCGCATGCGCTCCTGGTCAAGTGCTCTACGAAAGAACGCCGCAGGCAGCAGATAACGACACTCTGCCCTTCCGCTGCGCTTGAGCAATTGATCAATGAAACGTCTCATCAGGCCCACCCTAATTTGCGGGACATGATCCCACTGAACATTAACTCGATTGTTGAGTAAGAACGGACATGCAGTCCATGTCCATCTCACGGAACTCTTGAACAGCCTCAGCGTCACGAAAGAGTCTGAAAGCCCCATATCGGAGACGCCTTGGCAGCCTCGACTCATTCAGACAGAAACCGGCTGATTCACAAGCGACGGCTTGCGCACTGGCTCCTTCGGTGTCTGACGCGGCCCTTTGGCGAGTGTTGGCGGGTCACTCTTGGGACGATGGGCGTCAGGTTCGACAACGTCGGCCCCACGGTCAAACAGGAACGGAATCAGAAAAGCACCGCCAATAGCCAGACCCAGTCCCAAAATGAGCAGCAACGGCTTGTTGGGACTGATCGGTCTCGCCACCAGACTTGCTGGTTGAGCGATATTGACATTCGAGATTCGTTGTTGCTCCAGTGCCTGATTGACTCGGCTCTGCTCCAACTTCGCCACCTGGCCGCGCCAATCAGCAGACAGTCGTTCGACGTTCATCTCCATTTCGAGCAGTCGAACTGCGGCGGTGTTGAGGGCAGTCCCCTGGGCGACCAACGTCTCGTGTTGCTCCCCCAGCTTTGCCACCTGTGATTCGAGGGCAGCGACACGGCCCTGCTCACTGAACAAGTCTAACTCCAGCTGCTGAAAGGTCGGGTTCATTGCCAATGTTTGCCGAGACCGTTCCTGTGGCTGTTCGAGATAGATCTTCTTAGCGTCTGCCAGCTGTTGCTCGATCGCCGCAACCAGGGGATGCGTCTGTGTGTATTGAGCAAGTAACTGAGCCTTGCGAAGTTCGAGTGTGTACAGTTGCGACCGCATTCCGTCAGCGGCCACGTTGTCATGGCCGCTCACAGCATCCGTGGCGACTCGCGGGCTCATCGTGTCTGTCAACGCGGCAAGGCTTTTGGCACGGCTTTTTGCAGCCGCCAGCTCAGCATCGGCCTTGGCTCGCTCGATTTGGACTGTCGAAATCTGGTCATGCAGCATCGTCCGCTGGCTTTCAACGGACAGGACGCCTAACTCATTTTTGGCGTCGCTCAGTGCCTGAGTTGCTTCAGTCAATTGCTTCTGCGCAAACTCAGATTGCTCAACGAAGAACTCGTATGCTCCATCCGTCCGGTTGACCCGTTGGTGTTCTTCCAGATACGCCGCGACGAGAGCTTCGACGACGTCGTGAGCGAGTTGAGGGTTCTTTGCTTTACAGGTGACGCTGACCACGCTCGATCGTTTACCGATCGAAACCTTGATTGATTTCTGAAGTTCGTGAATGGCCCGGTCACGATCAGAGATCGGGTCGAGTTGACGCACCCATTGGACAGCCTGTCCGACCGTGTCCATAGCAGTCTCGTGTGCGTCACGAACGATCTTCCACTTTTCGTCTTTGGGAAGTTCTGGTCCGAGTTCCGGAGACTTGAGAATGTGATCGGCCCCAAGCGTATCGACGACGTTTTCTAGGAGATTCCGGCTATTGAGCAATTCCATGATCGAGTTCATCTCGATCTCGTTTTCACGCTGAACTGAGAGCGTTTCTCCTGTTGTGGCCGTCGGATCGAGTCCAACGCTTTCGCGGCCAACGCGTACAAATAATTTGGATTCCGATGAGTAAGTCCTCGGTGCAAACATGATGGCACCGACTGAAACGGCGACCACAAACACTCCGAACAGGAATGACTTGCCCCAATGCCGTCGAAGAGTCTTGGTGACGCTCTGAAGAGGACTCATCGAAGGATGAGAGGCAGACTGGTCCCTGCTGCCGTAAGGGGGATTCGTTGAGGTCCTGGTCATTGTGTCTCTCTCCGTCAGATGAACGGCGTCAAAACGACATTCCATGAATGCTCGACTTCGTGGCGCGGAACAGGCTGCGAGTATGTCGACTCGGTTGCCAATCGCAACGGGCGAAATAGGGCAAGTCTGTTGGTGCTCTGGGGGAGCTCTATTAGTCAGCGGGCTTGAAGACGACGGAAATCTGGAACTGCCGTCGTTAATGTGCCAGAGGCGCTGCGAGTTGGTTCAATCGAGGCTGGCAAAACTCTCCTGATTGCATCCAGTCCGGACGAATGAGGGTCCAGAAAGCGACGGCCAGCTGATTTTCAACGAACGAATAAGGGAGCCAGGCATACCCGTCCTCTCCCCATTCGCTGCCCCAGGAGTTACGGATGAGTAACGCACCTCGAGTACTGCGGAGCCAGTTGTCGTCGTACCCGACTGCCAGCACGGCCTGTCCTCCCTGATAGGAGTCAAAGGTCGGTCGGTAGGGGATCTCGCCATCTCGGGAAATGGAGTGAGGCACCATGAACCCAAATGCAACCGGAAACCCGGCCGCCAAAAAGGCTTTCACCGTGACCAACGAGTCTCGGCCAGTTTGATTTGGTCTATCCAGGCGAACATACCGTAAAGAGGAGAACCGGCGTGTAAACGAATACGTGATCGGTGAAGGCTCAAGATCAAAGTTCTCGACATCGTATGGCCACAAATCTTCGGGAGGGCATCCGAACGTCGCCAGTGCCTTGAGCGTCGTTCGCAAATCGACGGGAGCATTGCCGTGTTGCTTCAACAACGTGCGTGCGCACTTATAGAGGAACAGACGGGAAAGAGGCACAAGCCGTCCCTCACAGCGTCGTTCGAAGTATTGGAACAACTCGGTGCAGGCATGAGCACAAGAGGCGTGCAAGGATTGCTGGTTCTGCGTGCCCAGAAAGAACTCGCGCAGGTCCACTTGCTCTGGGAAATCATCACCAGTGGGAGCCAGCTCAAGCATCTCCTGAATTATTTTGGAATGGGGTGAATCATCCCGATTGTCAGGTGGATCGTGCTGCCAGCCCAGTCCGGATGGGGTATACATCAGAAAGGTCGGTCCCGATGATGAAGACAATCGTCAGCCCGTCTTAGATGGAGAATCGACTCGAGCACCGGATGACAATTGATGCTGCGTTCCGATTGACACATCGTGATCCCAAAGCAAATACGATGTGTTTGAAGACCAAAGTAATGGTCATTCCGACATCACAAAGGGGCAAACTGGGGGTGATGTCAGGGAACTCACGTGTCTCATCACTTGAGAAGCCTGGGCCGAACGATCCAATTGATGACCAGGAGTGGCGAGTTACAGGTGGGACCGGCTATCTCTCTTTGTTTGTGACAAGTTCCCAGCGAACTCCCGTGCCGGTGCCGTCACCGATGAAGCGGATTAACGGCTGCTTCTGATTTCGATTCAGGCTCTTGATCGTATCATGCAGCCGCCTCTTTCCGTCAACCTGACCAGTCGGGGGCAATGGATCGTCGATCCTGATGGGCCAGGAGTCCTCTTGAAACGCAGACAGAATGGTCTCCTGATTGGGAGACGGAACTTTGTACTCTTTCACCAGTTGGCCATTGACAAAGAACTGATGACGTTCGCCATCCCATTCAATCTGGAGTTCCGTCCCCTTCAGTGTCTCTTGAGCACAAGACGGAGAGTCCGAAGTCGGTGAACCAGATTGTCCCTGGAACAAAGAGGTAACAAAATTTGCTCCGGACTCGGTCAGACAGAAACACGATCGCTTGCCAAAGGTTGCTATCCCTTCAGAGCGGAACTCGCGCTGTGTCCTGTCATTGGAATCGATCTCAAGAGCATGTAAAGCATACCCTTTGTGGATCAACCACCGAAAATCGGTGCGCGTCATACCGGCCTGAAGTAGCGGGCGAATCTCAACCGCGAAAGCCCATGGGGTGCTCCCAACATCCCGGGCATAGGAATGTGCCTGATACAACAGACGGAGCCCAGCCTGTGAAGGATGATTCACATCCAAACAGTTCTGAGACTCGTTGTTGCCGGTTGCCACAATCACCGCCGCCCTTTCCTGGAAGGAAAAACGTGACGGCGCCTGACAAACCCGAGGTTCTAGCCCAAACCGAAGAGTGCTTGCCTGGATTTGGCCTCGCGTATTCGGGCCATCCGTGTCCGAAGATCATCACTATCAAGCGCTCTCGAATGATTTGAATAAAACTTCCCATGCTGTGCAACCGTGCCATTCTGTGTTTCCGAATAATTTGTCACATTCGTCATAAACATCAGAACCCCTACGAACAGAACACTGCGGTCAGATGAACGCTCATATGCAGCGATTCCCTCCCTGTTTGGTTGGAATCGAGGGGTTCACCTGTCATTTGACGGCTCGCTGATGGCGCAACTGATCGATCAGATTTGTACGGATTGATCCGACTATGCGGATCATTGTCCTCTTTCACTCTCGCGGACTTCTCATCTGGATTGAATGAGTCATCGGAGGGTCTCCGCGATCCGATGTCAGGAGAGACTACGGAAAAGTTCGTCGCGATCTCGAACACGATGACAACCTGTCGCCGGAGTGACAGGACTGGAATGAATCAGGAACAAGGGAGTGAAAGGCATGGGATGCCTCCATTCTGAAGGAAAAGGCCGGATCGCCAGCACAGCATTGCTGGTCTGTATGGCCACACAGGCTTCCTTCACACAGGCGCAGCAGACTGTGTCTACCCCTGTCCCCACTGATGTGCAACATCAATCTTCTCTGCGGAACGCATCGTCTCATCATCGCCCCACACCTGGATGGGCGGAGGCTCTTGATCACCGGGGACGTCAGAGAATCCAATATGCCTTCGATCTGGCTTCACGGGGTGCAATTCACACAGCGCACCAGGAACTCTTGAAGGTGCTTAGGACGGTCGCCCAGGCCCTCGATGCCGAACAGCAAACCCGTGAGCACAGTCAGTCATTGACGTTGGCAGAGGTGGCTTTGGAAGAGGCCGAGGACTTCGTCCAAATCAGCCAGTCAGGCGCACGCAGCCGGAACATGACTTCGATCGTGTCGGCTCATCGAACGCCCATTCTCAAACGGACTGATCCTCGGCTTATCACACCTGTCATCGCCCTACAGCAATACTACAGTTTTGCAGGAAAACAATTCGTGACGGCCGCAGGAAGGCAGAAAGTAGCCGCGGAGGCTCTCTATGGTCTCGGGCGTGTTACGTCCCTCCACAACCATCAACGGGTCGACACCAACGACGACGCGGGTTCGATGTCTGAACAGAAGATGCTTGTGTTCTACAAATCGGCTTGGTCAGTCGATCCCAAGCATTATCAAGCGGCCAATGAGCTTGGTGTATTGTTTGCGAAGTTTGGTCAATGGGAACCCGCAAGTGTGGCCTTTGAGTACAGTGTGGCCCAAGTGCCGGAAGCTCAGAGCTGGCGAAATCTGGCGATCGCTTACGATCACCTCGGTAAACAACAACTCGCAAAACAAGCATGGGAACACTACCGAGCCTTTAGTCAGACGAAGACCGTTCAGGTATCAAACACATCGTCGACAGAGCGCATTGCTCCCGCTGTCGAGTGGGTTGATCTCGAAACATTCTCCCAAAGCGGCACCCCATCTGGTGCGGATCCAGTCTCGTCCAGTGAGTTGTCAGAGGGGCAGACACAGAAAGCCCGGACCGCTTCAGCGATGCGCTCAGATGAGGTCGCACCCGGCGGTCTTTTATCCAAGAAGCCCTTTCTACGACTGAAATCAGTCTTCAATCGGAGTCGGAGCACCCCCTGATCGTCGGAGACGATCCTTTGAATTCCTCGACCGAGATGCAAAGTTCGGTCACATTTGCGGTGTCACGGAGGCAACCTCGATGCCAGCCAACTATTCACAACAAAACTTAACGAACATTCGCTCGCGGATGCTCCGTCAACCGGCTGTGATCGCCCTGACTGCATTGTTGACAATTGCAGCGTGCGTTTCGTGGACCTGCAATCATGCAAGACTGGCCCTTGCGGGTGATGGCTGGACAGCCGCACCTTCTACGTCGCAAACTGCAAATCGCGACGAGCCGGTATCCAAATCCCATGACGCGGAGATCTTGCAGGCCGCCAATCGGATGTTCAATTGGCAGGCACCTGCCAGAGAGACGCGAGATGCAGAATTGCCGCCGATCGGACCAAGTCCCCAACAGCTCTCCAAGAAAGTTCGTGAGACTTCCTCGAACGTTTGGGACCTAACATCTCAAACAGGAGCGGCGTGGAAGTTTGTAGAGCCCGCAGAACTCTCAGAAGATGCTGCCACAAACGACGGTGTCGCCCGTGCTGACGTCGACCAGACAGAAACTAACGTCGAGCAGCCCGTCGTATTATCAAAGACGATGACTCTACGTCCTTCGTCGCGGTCACCGAAGCGGACGACAGCACTGGCAACAGTCACAATGCCAGCCCCTCAGCCATTGACCCTGATCACGAAACCAGCCCGACAGAGACAGGCCTCAGCATCCTCTTTCATGACTCTGTCCAAGCCAAACCTCACTCCTAAGCGAGAGTCGGCCATGGCCAACGTCGACGTCGATTCACCAAGAGCGTTGCCAAAAGCGGCTCCCTCCCAGTCCGAAGCTGACCGCGATGGGCCGAGCATTGAGCAACAGCCGTCTTCCATAATCACCAAGGCAGCTCCGATGATGATGCTGTCGCGGTTGCCTCAACAGTCAAAACCACAATTAACCACTGCGGCTCCACAGCATCCCCGACGAGTAGCCAAACCTGAACTCGCGAAAGCTGAACCATCCACTCCACAAGTTGTCAAAACGACTCCCAAACGACAGTCATCTGCATCCGTTGCCGCAGTTCCCGTGACAAAAACTCACGAGCCGACGGTACGCCCTGCAGGAATGGCCCGCGAAGCAACCGACCACCTCACTTGGCGTGCTGCCGAACCCAAAGGGACTCTCGTATCGGAAGCCACTCCGACGACTCCTCCAGCGCCTGCCCCGCAACCGGTCGAAGAGTCTGTACCGTCATCCAGCGATGACAGCATTGTTGTCACAGAAACTGAGTTTCAGCCGCACCTTGCGATCGAAGAACCCTATGTCGACGGATTTCCGATGTCCTGTCCACCTGAGGTCGGATATCCCTGTTCACGTCCGGCGTGCGGCGTTCACTGCAACGGTGGTTGCCAATGTCGTGAATTGGAATGGGGTGATTCCTGGATGATTCCCTGGGAGGTCTTCGCACAGGGAGAATACGTCGGGCCCAGTCGTCTGCCGCACGTTCCCGAGTACCGCCTTCGCGTCGATGATCAGATCGAGTTCGTTTATCGATTAACAGGTCAGAAGTCGGCTCATCTGTATCGCATCAACATCGGTGACACTCTGCGAATTCAATCTCTTACCTCGGAGAACCTGAACAGTGAAGTACTCGTGCAGCCGGATGGAACCATCTCGGTGATTCATCTCGGCCAGGTGCCTGCTTCCGGCCGTACGATCGCTGAGCTTCGAGACGAACTCGAGCAAGGTTACCGAGCCCAGGTTCGAAATCCGTCAATCACCGTCACGCCCATCAAACTCAACACCACTTTGGAAGAGTTACGAGCCACTGTTGACAGCCGGTTCGGCAATGGCGGGCAATCGCGGATCGCCAAAGTCACTCCGGAGGGCACCGTGCAACTGCCTGCGATCGGATCGGTGCCAGCCCATGGTCTGACGCTGGCCGAGTTGGGTGCCGAGATCGAGTACCGCTATTCTGATCTCGTTGATGGCCTGGAGGTCACGCCCATTCTCGCCCAGCGGGCTCCCCGCTTCCTGTACGTGCTCGGCGAGGTTCGGGCTCCCGGACGATACACACTGGAAGGGCCGACAACGCTCATGCAGGCTGTCTCGATGGCGGGCGGCTGGAATGTCGGAGCCAACTTGAAGCAAGTTGTCGTCTTCCGCCGCGACGAAAACTGGCAGCTGATGGCCACCAAGGTCGACATCAAGCGTCCGCTCTACGGCAAGGCTCCTTGTCCTGAGGGCGAACTTTGGTTGCGGGACTCCGACATTGTTGTGATCCCCAAGCATCCGATCCTTGTTGTCGACGAGTTCATCGAACTGGTGTTCACGCGGGGAATCTACGCAGTGGTCCCCTTCAGCACGAACCTGTCCTACTTCCGCGACCTCAGTGGCGTCGCCGGTGTTGTCGTTCCTTGATCGATTTCCAAACCGAGAGGTTGTTGGGGAGACGGGAACGAGCATGAAGTTGTCTGAGGTATGATCCCCTATGACGGCTTCATCTCACAAGAACGAAAAGCACCATTCACTTGAACTCCGTTACCCTCCGCACGGTTTCCGGGTCCTGGACTCGTTTCGGGGAGTAGGTCAGGAACGTGGCGCAGCTCCCAGTTCGTCGCCCCTGCGTTGCCGGTTCGAGGCTGTGGGCTTTGAGTATTTTCGCCACTCTCGAATTGTCGCGCACAACTGCTTTCAACCCACTTGCTTGGCATCGTTGTCAAATAGGAATGTCAGCGAGATGGAAGTGATTGACTGACAGCATATGACAATGATTGTTGAGCATTGCTGGATTGCGGAAACTCGCTCAGTTTTCCGTCGACCGACCACAGACAGTCCTGCCACGGCTGGCTCATGATTGTCGTCGAACGGATGGCGCGAGAGTACTTTCTCCGGTGGCGATTCTCGCTAGCGCGCTCATGACGAACCCCCATATGGCCTCCGATTTCAAGAGAGCGCACGCTCCTTGTCCCGATTTGCTGGCTGTTTTGACTCGCCTCCAGGAATCAGGAGTGAACTGTGATCCCTCGAAGCGAGCCAACGCCCGGCGGTCACGGTTGCTGGCGAGAAGACTCTGGACTGAATTAGCTTTCGGATCGCGCGTGCGCTTCATCTTGTGGTTCCATCACCCGGCCTGGAGACCGGCGGATGCACCAAACCCCTCTCCGCCGGTCGGCCACGACCGGCGCAAAGCTGGTCGAGACAGTGCCGCGAACGGCGACTTCGCCATCCTCCACGACTGGAACGAGTCGATCGCGTGCCACGCCGTAGAAGCTCTTTGTTTCCCTGGACGCCGTCCATTCAGACCAGGAGTTCATCCCACACTGCGGGTGGAAGTCTCAGTTCGTATTCAGCTCGGGTCAGGGGCAATCACGCCTGTTCAAATCCTTCATCTTCTTTCGCATCTTTCAGAAGATCAGTGCGGGCGCCGACGGCGGTCCAATCCGTCCGAGCAGGTTCTGAACTGGGCGTTCAGAGCTGTCTCTGAAGAACGCCTCACTCGTCGTGACCTGAGTTCGTCATTGCAGCTCCACCACCGGCCCCGCGTCAGCTGGCAGAGAACTTCACCGCATCAAAGGGCTCCTGTCGCTTGAGCAGGTAAGACACGGCCCGCGCAATCTTGAGCGAGAGCAGTGTCATGGCCCGCGACTTCCCGTGCTTCTTCTCCTTGCGTTTGAGAAACGCCTTGGCATCGTCGCTGTGACGGAGCATCCAGAGCACCGCCTCAGAGAACGCCCACTTCAAGTGCACGTTGCCGATCTTGGCGCCACCGTGCCCGGTGACCTTGCCGTCGCTGGTCTGTTTCGGCATAACCAGCCTGGCAGACGACAAGAAGTCTCCGACACTGGGAAAACGGTCGAGCGTGTGGATCTCGTACAGCAGCACCAGCGAGAGGATCTTGCCGATGCCGGGGATCGTTCGCAGCAAGCAGCAAGCCTGAGGGTCATGCCGCGTGGCCTGCCGCAACAAGCTCGCCTCCAGTTGCTTCAGGACTCGGTCGTAATGGCCGACCATCTGCAGGTCGACTTCCACGCTCTGTCGCGCGCCAACTTCCTCGAAGCGATCTATCGCGTCACGGTTGCAGGCGTACTTCACCATCTTCTCAAACGGATCGTAGTTGTCCTGCTGGTTGACCAGCTGCACATGTGCCAAGAGCTCGCTGCGACGACGCACGAGAAACATCCTGCGTCGGACCAAATCGCGGGTGGCCCGCATCTCACGCGGATAGACATCGCTCAGCGGGAACGTCCCGCCACGCATCAGTCGCGCGATCTTCTCACTGTCGATCTTGTCATCCTTCTTCTTGCCTCCATGAATGGCCTTCATGGACAGCGCGTGGCCGAGAAGGAACTTGATGCTCTCGTCCTGGCAGAGATCGACTAACCAGTACCAGGTGAACATACATTCGATGCCAACGACCAGGTCGTCACGAAAGCCTTGAATGGCGTTCAGAAACTCGCACGGCTTGGCCCGCACGTTGCGATGCAACCGCTTGTTTCCCTCATGATCGAGGATGCACAAGGACATCCTCTTGGTGTGCAGATCCACGCCGCAATAGAATCTGTGCTGCTCGTCGTAGAATCTCATCAGGGTCCTCCTTGGTCAGGCGTCCTGGGGCCTTTGAACCACTCAAAGGCTCCAACGGCACTATCAGACAAGCAGACCTCTCAAGCGAGGCCATAATGAGCATC
>JAJDEJ010000090.1 GCA_029259815.1 Planctomycetaceae bacterium
ACTGGCTGATTCACAAGATTGACCGGACAGAGTTGGAAGGATTTCGTCGCCCAGGAGATTCGACAGGAACATCGCCACTCCTCCCCATACTGACAGACATGTACTCCTATGCCCGCGGACGATGCGATGACTGATCAGTCAATTCACTCATCCATCGTGCGCGAGTTGGACCGAACAATGGCCTCCACCTATGGGGCCGAATCTTTGGAGCAGGCGCTGAATGTATTTGTTCATGAGGCGCGATTGGTCATCGGTGCACACCAAGCTGCTTTGAGTTTCATCCCCGAAGGCCGCTTTCGGGATGCCATTCATGCCATTTCGTTGTCCGAGAAGTACGACAAATACAAATCATACGATGTCATGCCCACGGGAGAGGGCATCTGGGCGGTTGTGGTTAAAGAGAAGTTGAGCTTCTGCCTGTCACACGAAGAGTTGTTGAATCATCCCGCTTGGATGAACTTCGGTGACCTCAAGGACGATCGCGGGTTGGAACATCCCCCCATGCGAGGCTGGCTCGCGGTCCCCATCCTCAGCCACGATCAGGAATTTGTCGGTGTCCTGCAGGCATCGGACAAGTTCAAAGGCGACTTCGATCAGCATGATCTCGAACAGCTCCAGCATCTCGCGATGCTGCTTTCGCCGATGTTCGAATTGCATTCGGTGCATCTGAAACTCAAGCAACGAACCGCACAACTCAACGAACAACAGAACTCAGTTGTCATGCTGGCCGACGACGCCAGCGACGCGAAGCTGCGAGCAGAAGCCGCTGAAGATAAGCTGGCTCAGACTGTTGAACAGTTAAAGATCGCCAACGAGGCCCTCGAGCGCAACAATCGCGATTTGCGGAACCGTTACGAGGCACTGGAACAGGAGAGCGCGATCCGTCGGCATGCGCAGGAATCTCTCCTCGAAAGCGAGAAGCGGTTTCGCACGATGTCTGAGATGCTGCCCGCTATGGTTGCCATTTTCCAAGGCACGGGGCACAGCTATGCAAATCCGGCCTACCAACAGACCATCGGATACTCGATGGACGAACTCGCGACCATGAGCTACACGACATACGTGCATCCCGACTTCCAAGATCTCGTCTTGAACCGCGGCTTGGCCCGCCAGCGAGGGGAAGTTGTTCCGGACCGTTACGAAATCAAGTTAATTACCAAGCAGGGAGAGCATTGTTGGGTCGACTTCGCCGCCGCTGCCATTGAGTACGACGGACGCCCAGCCGTGCTGGGCACGGCCATCGACATTAGCCAACGCAAGAGGCTGGAGGAGAATCTTCGCGAGGCCAAAGAGGCTGCCGAAGCGGCCAACCGGGCAAAAAGCGACTTCCTGGCCAACATGAGCCACGAAATTCGCACTCCGATGAATGCCATCCTGGGCATGACCGAGCTCGTCCTCGAGACGCCTCTCAACGAGACCCAATCTGAATATCTGTCCATCGTTCATGAATCGGGCGAGTCGCTGCTGACACTCCTGAATGACATCCTCGACTTCTCAAAGATTGAGGCCGGCAAACTCACGCTCTCTCCGTCGGTGTTTGCACTCCGCGACAGCCTGGGTGACACAGCACGCTCACTTGCCCTGAGAGCCCATCGCAAGAAGCTCGAACTGGCCTATCGCATCGATCCGAATGTGCCAGACTTCCTCAAGGGCGATATCGGTCGACTGCGGCAAATCGTGGTCAATCTGGTGGGGAATGCCATTAAGTTCACCGAACATGGCGAAGTCGTCCTGGATGTCACCAGCAAATCCCTGAGTGACGAAAGAATTCAACTCTGCATCTCGGTTCGAGACACGGGCATCGGCATCCCCGCCGACAAGCAACAAGTCGTCTTTGGACAGTTCGAACAAGCCGACACGTCGACCACACGCAAGTTTGGTGGCACGGGCCTTGGCCTTGCCATCTCTCAGCGTTTGGTCGAGTTGATGGGTGGAGAGATCGAACTCGACAGCCAAGTCGGGTGTGGAAGCACGTTTCGTTTTACTGTCAACCTGGAATTGGCAGAGCCTCCTGCGAATTCGATCCCCGAGAAGCCAGCACAAATCCAGGGCACACAAGTGCTCGTCGTCGATGACAATTCCACCAATCGGGTGATCCTTTGTGAGATCCTCAAAAACTGGGGGATGAAACCGACACCGATGAAGAGTGTCGACGATGCGGAAGTCTCTCTCCGCTCAGCTCAGCAGTCAGGAGACCCGTTCCGCATCGTCATCTCCGATGTCAACATGCCGGACCGTGACGGCTTCGATCTTGCTCAGACAATTCGGAACGACGATCAACTGGCCGACACGATTATCATCATGCTCACCTCAGGCGATCGGACTGAAGACATTCGCCGGTGCGAAGAACTCAAAACCGAAGCTCACCTGTTCAAGCCGGTGAAACAGTCGGAGCTCTTTGATGTCCTCATCCGTGTCCTGGGTGTGTCATTACCTGAAGATGGTGACGCTCCTGTCGATGACGCAGGACAACCTGCATCAATCGCCCCGCTCCACATTCTTTTGGCAGAGGACAGTCTCCCCAACCAAAAGCTCGCGATCGGCGTGCTCAAGAAATGGGGTCACACAGTCGATGTCGCGAACAACGGGCTCAAGGCCGTCGAAGCCTGGGCGACACAAAAGTACGATCTCATCTTAATGGATGTGCAAATGCCCGAGATGGATGGACTCCAGGCGACTCGGGAAATCCGAAACCGTGAGGCGGACTTGTCAGGACATATCCCCATCGTCGCCATGACGGCACACGCCATGACAGGTGACCGCGAGGAATGCCTGGCGTCCGGGATGGACGGCTACGTCTCCAAGCCCGTCCGTAAAGAAGAGCTCATCAATGCAATCGTGCCATTGCTCTTGCCCAAACTCGGAGAATGACAGACCCGCCCCGCCAAGGAGGGCCGCGTGACACTCTGAGATCTCTCGATAATCGTTGTTGAGCCCAGACAACCTCATCCGACAAATCGTCTCATCCCCACTCACCACGTCCGGTCCGAGCATTCGAGCTTGCTGACCATTTCCGGCTGTCTCCGTGCCCTCTACTTCGGTATTCTGAAGAGCGACTGTGACATGCTTCGTCGCAGATGGCTCAATCAACTCCAACCGGTAGCTTATGGCGACGGCCATCTCTCCTGCGTCCAATGCGAGCCTGACCGCTCCAACGATCTGGCATTCCGTCGACGACATCGACACAATTGCCTGGGAAACGGTTCGCGACGCGAACGACCTGTTCATGGACCTGCGACTGCTACGGGTCGTCCAGCGGTCGATGTCAACGCAGGCTCGTTTCCGGTACGTCCTCTTTTACGATGACCTGGGGCAACCGGCAGCCATCACCTGTCTGTGCACTTACGTCATCGACGGCACATTGCTTGTCGCCGAAGGAAGGATGAAGAAGTTGCTCGGCCTCGTTGGCAGAATTCTCCCCCTGGTGGTGAAGTACAAAGTGCTCTTCTGCGGAATGCCCTTCTCTGCCGGACAAAGCCATCTCCGCTTCGCCGAAGGGGCGGATCGACCAGCCATCCTGGCTGACCTCTGCTGCATCATGGACGAAGTCGCCCAAACGGACCGTGCACGAGTCATCGTCCTCAAGGAGTTTGACAATGACGACCGACACACTATGGACGACGTCGAACAGCACGGATACCGACGTGCCGACAGTCTCCCGATGAACCTCACCGCTCCCCAGCAGACAAGCTTCGACGACTACTTGACTGCACAGAAGCACCGCACGCGTCACAACATCCGCCGCTCGCTCAAACGACTCGCCGAAGGCGGTCTGCACATCCTCAGCACGTCTGATCCCGACGAAATCGAGCGCATTTTCACCCACGACGTGCACAACCTGTACACGGCCATCTTTCAGCATTCAGAGACAAAACTCGAATACCTCCCGATCGAGTTCTTTCGCGAGATTCCCCGACAGCTCCCGAAGAATTGTCGTTTCTTCTTCCTGATAGAGGGCGACACGGTCCGCGCCTTTGGAGCGAGTGTGTTTTCCGATCGATCGTACCACCCGCTCTTCGCCGGCATCGACTACGAGAAGAACGCCGACTTCGACCTGTATTTCAATGTCCTCTATGCGACTTTCGCCGATGCTCTCTCACAGGGGGCCGATCAGATTCACATGGGCCAGGACGCCGACTTCTTCAAACAGTCCAAACTCGGCTGCCATCAAGAGGCCAGATCCTTCTACGTGAAGGGCGTGCGTCCGCCGATCCGCCTTGCTTTGCGGATGCTGTTCGAAAAATTGTTCCCTGCACGCCCCCTGACAGCTCCGAGGGAAGCCAGTTAACACGGGTCGCTCAAACACCGGCCAGCAGTCACTCAAAAATCGCCGGCTCGTCCGTCATCGTTGGCAGAGGAGGCGTCATCTGCAGATTCAGGGCAGCCAGGTTCTCATGCCTCACCCAACAGTTGGGCAATCGCTTCTTCAGGTCGCGCACACCCTCGGACGTCACACGGGTCATGAAGACGTCGAGTACCTCAAGCGTTGGCGTCTCAGACAGCATCGCGATGCCTTCGTCGCTGACGTGCGTGTAGGGGATGGTGAGGTTTTGCAGTCGAGGTAGCTTGGCAATCACTTTCAAAGCCTCATCAGTGATCCGAGTGTTCGCCAAATCGAGATTCTCGAGACGAGACAACGACGCGATCCCTCTCACACCGGAATCTGTGATGGGATTTGCTGCCAGCGCCAAGCTTCGAAGATTACTCAACTGACAAATCAACTCCGCTTGCTGATCATCGACTCCTGATCGGTATGTCGCATCAATCAGCAACCCCCCATCCACCGTTGAAGAGTAGGAGAACGCATTCCCCAGTGTCACGCAGGAAAAGGTGGATGTTGTCTTAAAGGGATCAACTCCCAGGACGTCTGTGATCCACTCTGGACCTCCTCGGAACACCGATTCAGGCAGATCCCTGTCGCCGGTCTTGAACGGGTTCCAGTAGGTCAGTCTGTACTCTCGTCCATCGTCAGACTTCCGCAGTCGAGACAACGCCGACTGCTCATCACGACACCGACTGACGTGAATGACCAAAAATGCCCCCACGCAAATCACAATCGTCGCCAAAAGGCCCCAGTGACCCAAGATCCGTCTGAGAATGCCGGGAGTGCGCCGAGTTTCAGGATCACTCATCGTCGACCTTTCATCAGGCGGAGGTCTGTTTCGCGAGCCGCTTGACCATCTCTTTCGCTCGTCCCTCATCGATGGCAGCCGCGGCCTGCTCGACACCTGCTCTAGGAGATGGTACCCGTTCAGCGGCAATCAGAGCAACCGCTGCGTTCGCAAGCACGATATCGCGAGACGGGCCTGCTTCACCGTCAAAGATCGCGCGGATTCGCTCCGCACTTTCCTCAGCTGACGAGACCTTCAGATCTCCGGGCGTACACTCATCAAGACCGAAGGACAGAGACGTCCATGTGCCACGCTTAACACTGTCCGGCCCAACACCAAAGGCAACTGTTTCGCCCCAAAGTGAGACTTCGTCCAACTCATTGTTGCCGCAGACAATGATGGCCCGTTGGGTGCCCAGTCGCATGATCGCATTGGCAAGTAACTCAGCGGTTTCTATTCTGTTGGCACCGATCACTTGACGCTGTGCGCCTGCCGGGTTGGTTAACGGTCCGAGGAGGTTGAAGATGGTGCGAAACTCCAGCTCGGCTCTGACCGGTGCGACATGCTTCATCGCCTTGTGGAGCGACCGGGCATAACAGAAGCCAATGCCCAGTTTATCGATGCATGTCGCAACTCGTCTCGGCGTGAGTTCAACGTTGACTCCCAACGCCTCCAGGACGTCGGCGGACCCACTCGTGCTCGACACGCTGCGGTTTCCATGCTTCGCGATCGGCACATCACAAGCTGCAACAACAAACGCGACCGCCGTGCTGATGTTGAACGTGTGCAGCGCATCACCGCCCGTGCCACATGTGTCCAGCAAGTCTTCGGACTTGGGTTTGACCCGCGTCACATGCTCTCGCATCGCCCGCGCGGCTCCCACGACCTCTTCGACCGTTTCCCCTTTGACAGCTAACGCCGTCAGAAGGACGGCTGTCTCAGCTTCGCTGCATTTTCCTCTCATGATCGCATCCACCGCTGCCTGCATGTCATCAGCGGGGACTGCCTCTCCCGCGATCACGAGGTCCACGGCATTGCGAATTTCCGGCTGCATCGTTATCTCCGATAGGAAGTTATCGTTTCTACTCACATCGTAGCGAGTGAGCGTTCTCCACGCGCTGTGACCGATCTGCCAAACACCGAATGACAAACTCCTGGCAATCCTCATCGACCGACGCGCCGCCCGATGACCCGACAGCGCTCGCCAAATTCGGCGGGCTGGACGTCGTTGCCAAGCTGATCGTCGAGGGCTACATGGTCGGCCAGCACAAGAGCCCCTTCAAGGGGTCGAGTGTCGAGTTCGTCGAACATCGCCAGTATTACCCCGGTGACGAAATCCGGCACATCGACTGGCGAGCCTACGGCAAGACGGGCAAATACTACATTAAAGAGTTCGAGGAGGAAACGAACCTGCGCAGTTATTTGCTGGTCGACGGCTCCGGAAGCATGGCTTACGGGCACTCGACCATCACGAAATTCGACTACGCCCGCCAACTCGCTGCGGCGCTGGGGTATCTCTTGATCGCCCAACGCGACGCCGTCGGACTGATGACGTTCGACACGAAAGTCCGCGAACAAATCGACCCCGCTGCCCGCGAGATGAACTTCCTGCGGATCACACAGTCACTCACCAACTGGCAACCGGGAGCGGAAACAAGTCTCGCGTCGGTCTTCACTGAGATGATCCCGCGCCTCAAACGACGCAGCCTCGTCATCCTGATCAGCGACTTCTTCGATGACCTGGCCCCGCTGACCGAAGCCCTCAAGCAGTTTCAGCACGCCCGGCACGAGGTCATCCTGTTCCAGATCGTCGCCCCAGAGGAAGAGGACTTCCCCTTCGCTCACCCCACGCAGTTCCGCAGTCTTGAAAGATCGCAACACCGAATCCTCGTCGACCCCCACCGTCTCCGGCAAAAGTACCTCGAACAGTATCACGACTTTATCGCACGCCTCACCCGCACCTGCGGCAACGCCGGCGTCGACTACCTCAAATTGACGACCAACGAACCGTACCACACGGCCCTCGGAGTCTACCTCGATTCCCGCACCCGACGCCGAGGGACCGAGTGAACCGAACACAGACAGCCGGGTCGGTCCAACGGCGCCCAGTTTAAGCCCGGCGGGGCCACCGGCGCGTTGAACTGATTCAGCAGGCCGGTGGTTGACTTGCTGCCTCGTGACTGGTTCAATTGATCTCGATTGATCGGCCAGTTGGAGCACGCTTGTGAACACAGCGACCGAGACGCGACGCGGCCCCCTCGGCGAGCAGGACGTGGCCGACGGATATGGACGAGTCGAATTGCCTCATGCCCTCGCCCGCAAATACCCGAACGCCAATCGCGAATGGTCTTGGCAGTTTGTGTTTCCCCAGGAGAATCGTTGGGTGAATGCGCGAACCGACGAGCAAGGACGACATCACGTTCACGAGTCCCTCGTGCAAAAGGCAATCAAGCGGGCTGTTCGCCGGACCGGGCTGACGAAGAGGATCACCAGCCACACGTTCCGCCATTCGTTCGCCACTCACTTGCTCGCCGACGGCTACGACATCCGCACCGTGCAGGAACTTCTCGGACACAAGGACGTTCGCACGACAATGATTTACACGCATGTGCTCAACCGAGGCGGACGCGGTGTGCGTAGCCCAGCCGATGGACTCACCCGTCCCACCGACGAGCGCTAGCCCGACGAGCGCTAGGCAGGGTCCGCCTATCACGCCGAAACTCGCGTGACAATGAGACAACCACTTGAGGCATTACGACTTACGACTATCTATCACCCGCGCGTGAGGCCGCACATCTGCAGCCGACAGGTGATAGGCAGAAACTTCCTATAAACTAGTTATTTGCTAAACAGAAGGAACGACATGA
>JAJDEJ010000010.1 GCA_029259815.1 Planctomycetaceae bacterium
TTGGCACCTCGATGTCGGCTCATCACATCCTGGGGGTGAAGAAGCTCCCAAGGGTTCGGCTGTTCGCCGATTAAAGTGGTACGTGAGCTGGGTTTAAACCGTCGTGAGACAGGTTGGTCCCTATCTGCTGTGGGCGCACGATACTTGAGGGGTTTTCTCTTTAGTACGAGAGGATTTGGAGGGACGTACCTCTGGTGTTCCTGTTGTCACGCTCGTGGCACCGCAGGGTAGCTAAGTACGGCACGGATAAACGCTGAAAGCATCTAAGCGTGAAGCCTTTCCCAAGATGAGGTATCGTTTGAGTCCCCAGGAAGACGACCTGGTTGATAGGCCGGCTGTGTAAGGTGAGCAATCATCTCAGCTGACCGGTACTAACGGACGAACGCTTGATCACTTTCGTTGCTGTTTCGCGCGACTGCCACTTGAGGCAGTCCGTACAAGCCAGTAACGACAATTTGGCCAAGCCAATTTTTCACAAGAGCAACACGCTTGTTTCCATCATTTGTATACGCGGCAGCAGTGGCTTCACCGCCCTGCTGCCGAATTCCGGTGACCATACCTGGAAGGTCACACTCGTTCCCATTCCGAACACGACCGTTAAGCTTCCAGGGCCGATGATAGTGCCGCAAGGTGCGAAAGCAGGTTATCGCCGGATCCTTTTTTCCCCGCCTCCCTCTGGGACGCGGGGATTTTTTGTTTGCTTCGCTTGAGTGGCGGGGTGGCAAAGTGAGAAGTGGCAAGATGATGCCGGGCGGAATGCTGGGTTGCGCTTCGCTAACCCAGTCTACGTCACTTCGGAGAACGGGAAACGCTTAAATTGCTACGTCGACTAGCGAGGTGATTTCATGGCATCTGCTCTGGAACTGTATGCTCAGGAAATCGAGCGGCTGGCTCTTACTTTGACGGATACAGCAAAGGGACATTTTGACGATTGGACTGACGTGTTTTACGAGACATGTCTGCACGATAGCGGCAGTGGTGCTGCCCGAACTATCGTGAAGAATCATGACGTAAGAGAAGACATCCACCCGTCACACGAAGTCAACGAATGCAGTACCGCGTTGAGTCAACTGCGGGATCAGATACTTGGCGGACCATGGTGTTGTCTCTCGATGCACGTGACCCGCGATGGTGAAGTCGATGTTCAATACGGCTATGATCCCGATTGGATGAACCGTTTTTTTGACGACTATGAGAAGGAACGACCTTTCTAATTCTGGTGAGGTAGGCCCGACACTCAGGAACGTAGGCTGGAATAGCCGATAGGCGTATCCCAGCTACAGTATCGACGCGTAATGCTGGGTTACGCTTCGCTAACCCAGCCTACGTCGCTGGTCGTCGTTAATACGACCTCCGCGGACTTGGCCGTCTGGGTCAGAGTTGCCACAGGCCGGATTCGATCCCACCTTGAATGAAGATGGCACACGTGCCATGGCCCTTGAGTTCCATGGGCGGGAGTGCAATCGTAGCACCGGCGTCCGCTGCTGCAGCGACCGACGACTCAATGTCCTCGACGAGCACATAGGGTCGGACGACCGGCTCTTCATTTGCACGCATGGGGGCACGAACACCCAGCATTCCACCGTTAGGAAGCTTCGCTGTGCGGGCACCACCCAGATTGGGATCGCCTTCACCGAAGGTCACACCATAGAGCTGCGAATATGTCGTGCAAACGGCATCGACATCTGGTGTGACGAATTCGAGGTAGTGAACATGCATGGCGCTCTCATCGTTGATGGATTCGGTCTTGTCAGTTTCAAGGCTGGTCTCATCGGTCAGCAAGTTGTCCGTGTCGTGAGATTGCGGATCTGCTGCGCGTTCACATCCGAGTTGGACGAATGAGAGACCGGGAAGTGTCGCGAGAGCCAGACTCCTACGAAGCATGCCTCGTCGATCAAATGCTGGCTCGTCATTCGTTACACAACTGTCAGGCATGGGCAGACGATGTCTTGTCAGGGAGAAATTCAGGCGACCTGACCACAACCACACGAGGCGCTTGAAAGTTGAGTATGGATCAAAAAGATTGTACCACGCATCACTCAAGCCCAACATCGTTCTGTGGTTCACGCACGATCTTGAGAATCCGTACATCAGTGGTGGCGATTGCGGACCAGTGTTGACGCAAACTCATGGCTCGCTACCATGTTGGCGCGTGACTCGGGGGCAGGATAAGCTGTCGCCGTTCTCGGCACTGTGGGGTTACCCCACGGGAGAATCATTGTTTCCATCTCGATGCGTGAATCTGTCGACGGCAAAGCCTTGTTTGCCGTCAACAGATTCGCCACAGGATCCGTTGTCCGGCCCACGAGTCACGCTATTTCTCTTCCTGGTCTTCGCAAAGATGCGACATGGGGCTGTTTGATTTCCTCCGACGGCTCTTGGGGGGACAGCCAACCTCGACAAGCGACCAGACTTCTCCGCCTCCTCCCAGACAAATGGACGCAGTTTCTGCATCGTCAAAGGGTGTCAAACTCCAGCATCCCTTGCGATATCGTTCCAGTCTGAATCGTACGGCAAGATCCGCTGAACGAGTCCCGGAACTCCCCTATCGCTTTGCCCGACTCTCTGTCGATGGCGATGGCTACCTCGATCTTTCCAACGACGCTGACGAACGCTGGCTCGAACACTTCGATCTCCCTGTGCTCCGGACGCCCGAGGAGTTGGCGGTCTTTCTCCAGTTGCCAGTGGGTAAACTCGCATGGCTCACGCATCGGTTCGATGAGGGGTCACGCCCGGCAGGTGTGCGAGAGGCACATTACCATTTTCACTGGGTGAAGAAAAAATCGTATGGCCATCGACTGATCGAGGCTCCCAAGCAGACGCTGCGTGGCGTGCAACAGAAGATCCTTCGGGAGATTCTCGATCATGTGCCACCGCATCCGGCTGCTCATGGGTTTGTTTCCGGCCGGTCGATCCGCACGAATGCGGAGCCGCACGTGGGGCAGAAAATTTTGCTCAAGTTCGATCTGCAGAATTTTTACCCCTCGGTGCGATACTCCCGTGTGGTTTCGATCTTTCGCAGCGTGGGTTACTCGCGTGAGGTCGCCATCTGGCTGGCGAGGCTGACGACTTCGGCCATCCCGGCCAGTCTGGCATTTCCCAAGGGCGACCCATCCGCGTTGTGGACGTATTACCCGCGGCATCTCCCGCAGGGAGCGGCTACCTCCCCTGCCCTGGCGAATCTGTCCGCGTTTGCCCTCGATGTGCGGCTGGCGGGACTCGCCCGCAAGTACGATGTGCGATACACGCGTTATGCGGACGATCTCACATTCTCGGGCACGGGCCGATTCGGTGGTGCGTTGTCCGAGTTCATCCCGCTGGTGAAACAAATCGCCAAGGCTGAGCGGTTCGCGCTCCATCGCGAGAAGCGCAAGGTGCTCCGCAGTTCTCAGCGGCAATCTGTCGCGGGCGTGGTGGTCAACGAGAAGTCGAACATTGCCCGCAATGACTTCGATCACCTCAAGGCCATCCTCTACAACTGCGTGAAGCACGGCCCGTCTACCCAAAACCATGACGACCATCCTGACTTTGCAGCCCATCTGGCCGGCCGGATCGGACATGTGCTGCATCTCAATCCCCAGCGGGGTGCGAAGCTGCGGCAACTCTATGCCCAGATCGACTGGTCGCGGTGATTTCCCAGTCAGATGGAGTGAATCCTTTGAAACAGAGGGGATGATCAACTTGGAGGGTCCACTCGACATTTTCGGCAATCAACCCTGTAGAGGACTCGGATCCACAGGGGCCGAAAATGGCGAGCGTCCCCGGTCGCAATCGCCCACAGAATCACGACTTGCGGATTCGAGGCGATCTCGTGATCCTGTTGAGTGTCGGCTGCGTTGTGTCAGATGAACAATCATCGGATCAAACAAGTGGAGTGAGATGTCCGCGAACCCCTACGCGTGGCTGCTGCTACCCGTGCTCAAGCCGGTGTCGCGGGCACTGGCGGGGTTGATTGCTATTCCGGCTTCGCAACTCTTTCGACGACGGGTTGTACGGATTCAGGAGTTGGATGAGGAGCTGGAGAAGGACATCGACGAGTGGATTCGCGGGTCGCTGCTGCTGTTGCTCGCGACTGCCAACGTCGAGGCCTGGCTACACAATCTGTTTTCGGATCGACTGAATGTCGACTGGTTTGATCAATGGTGGGTGACCGCCGGTCGGCTGCTGCTCGCGATCGGCGTGATCGAGGCCATGCCGGATCAACAGTTGTTCGCGATCATTCATCCTGGTCCGCCCACCCCGCGATACTTCAAGGAGCACGGCCTGTGGGGCAGCATTCGCGAGCAGTTCAAGCCGATTGCGAAAGGGCTGGTCTGCCAGTATCTCAATCGATCCTCTCCCGTCTATGTGATCATGGCCGCCATTTTCGGTGGTTACTCCCCCGAACCGGGCGTCATGACCGAGGCCCAGATGATCGGCTGGGTCTGCTATGTCCTGGCGATCGCCCAATATCTGATCATCGGCCTCGTCACCTCACGCGACCGGGCGTTGGACGTCCTGACCGAGTTCGACCGCAAAGTCGCCGAGAGACGACAGGAGTTGATCGAAGAGTTCGACATCGACGAGTCGAAGACGTCGGCTCCACTCCGCCCTGACTGGATGGGAGCCACGCATTCGACGCGACCGACGGTCGATCCTCCAGGCCAAGGCGATGTCAATCTGCCGACGACTGACCGCTGAGGAATGTCGCCGTCTGCATTAGCGAATGCGGATGTCTCCGCCGAAGACGGCAAGAATGCAGCCGATGCCGAGCACGACTGTCCCGACGATCACCACGGCACCGGGCCATCCCATTGCAACGGTGACTCCCAGCAATGTCAGCCAGACGAGGAGGATCATCGCGGCGGCACCCCATGAGAGTTCGCCGAGCGAGACACCTGCTTTGACCACGATGGCCAGGATTGCGAACACGAAAATCAGGCTCTTCAACATCAGACTGCTCCGTTGAGTGCATGGGATTGGCAATGCCTCTCACAGCGGATGTCGTCACCGGGTGTTACCGGCTTTTCTGATTTCTCGTGTAACAACCCTCAGGTCTCTCCGCTCCCAATAGGAAACAACGACTGTGAGATACTTCTCTCAGCCGGTTGTTGCTTTCGAAATCTCAATGTCGAGGAGCGGATCATGGGAAATGACCTGAGGATGCTGTTGGTGGAAATCGGTGTCGGTCTGGCGATTGGCCTCGTCGTCGGCTTTGCGCTGCGCCGGAAGCCTGAGTGGTGCCGTAGTTGGACGAAGTTCGTGCTGGATGGCCAATGGAAGGTGTTCGCTGCGGGAGCTGCGCTCTTTGGAGGGGCAGCCGTGTGGTGCTGGTTGAGCGGGATGAGGTCGCATGCGATCGCCAGTGCGGTGATGTGTCTTGTCGAAGTCTTCGCCCTGTTCTGGTACGGCTTCAAACGACTGACTCCAGAGATGGAACGCAAGATCGACGCAGTCTGAGCCGGACCAAAGGATGCCATCAACTCACTGCGTATGCAGTTGATGTCTACGATCAACCCACTCACAGGAGCCAGTCATGTTTGAGCACTTCCGCACGTTTCTGCTGGACAATGGCATGGGCGCGATGATCGGCCTGATGGTTTGGGGCCTGCTGTACAAGGTCCGGCCAGATAGGGGTCGCGGCTGGCAGCGTTATGCCGACAAGCGGTGGTGGATGATGGCTCTGCTGGCGCTCACCCTCTTCGGTGGAGCGGCTCTCTTGGAATGGAATGAGAACCGGGCCTACGTTGCGATGGCCCTCGGAGTCTTGACCCTGCTCGTGGTCGGCGGCTGGATTCGACGCGGGTGGATGTCACTGAGTGAGGCGGATTGACTCGAGCCGCTGCTGAGCCTGACGAGCCGTCGGTGTGTTGGGGTGATCTTTGATGATTCTCTCCAGCCACCGCTGGCCCGTTCGCGGTCGACCTTCACGCAGATGATGTTCCGCTGTCTTCAGTTTGGCCGCCGCGATTTTCTCATCCCTGGTCTTCTGTGTCGGAGAGGTCGCGGGAGCGAATCCGTCGGTCTCCACGAATCGGTAGCGACCCTTGTTCTCTTTAGCAATCCGTCGCATGACCTGTTCACCGTAGTCTTCGCTGAGGCAAAGCGTGTGGATGACTGAGCCGTGAGCGTTGCTCAAGTGTACGGTTGCTGCTGCTGCGGGATTGACGTCGCCATCGGTCAGAAAGAAGATGACCTCCGGTTGCATCTTCAGAGCGGTCAACAGCGAGTCGAGCGGCTGCGTGTCACCGCCAGCGTGGACATCGCGATTGATCCAGGCGAGGACCCGACCGACGTTCCTGCGTGTTGCAGGAAGCAATTGCTCCGGCGGCGCGGGGTCGAGCATGCGGTGCATGTGGCTGCTGTAGAAGATGACATAAAACCGCTGGGACGGCTGCAGTTGCTGCAGCGCATTGACTAACTCTTGCTTGGCCGCTTCGATCCTCCCCTGCCCGGCCATGCTGCCCGACTTGTCGACAACGAACAGGACGGAGTTGGCAGACGCCTTGGCTCCGAAGAATCCGACTTCCCCTCCCCCGCCGACGGTCGCCTGCTCTCCGCTGGTCGGTCCTTTGCCGACATGCACGCGAGTCACGTCGACTGCTGCAGCTTTCTGATCGACCGGTTGCACCTTGGGAATCGGACTGTCCACCATCGTCAGTAGATCCGTCTCCGCTCCATCGCCCGTGTCGAACTCGGTCGTGATCACGTATCCGACTGGCTCGGGTCGCATCACGAATCGGAACATCTGCCAGATCACCAGGAGCACCATGAGGTGCAATAACAGCGAGACGAGAAACGGTGTCGTGTCCTGTCGCCAGCTGCGGGATGATTGTTTCGTCAGCAGGTCGGCGACCGATGGCGTCTCCCGGTTGTCCAGTGGTCGGGCAGTAGCCGGGCGTGGACGTTTTGGCAGCCACTGCGGTCGTGGCGGAATCGAGGTTTCCGCATGGGGAACCGAATGACGCTCGATCGCTGTGTCTACATCCAGCATTCCGTGTCCTGCGTTGTGTACTCCTCGTGACCGATCACGCACTCATCGAATGATAACTGATGAAGCAGTTTCGAAACCATTTCCTGAGAGGGTGGCAGGGTCAGGAGCGAAGCGGATGGCCCTGCAATCGTGGGACCGGGCCTTCCCGTTGGTCAGACCCGGCCACCCCTCTGATGAGCTTTGAAACTGCTTCCTTGAACTGCAAACTGTCTTGCGACAGGTGAGGCACGCGTATGCCGGAAGACATCACGACTTGACGTGCCAACCACATCAGGGAGCTGCAATGGCTTCTGACTTGTCCGACGGCGGGACGGCTTCCATCTCAGGCAGTCGGCTCTGGTTGTAGAACATCTGCGCTTCATCGTCTGTCACCGGTCGGTTGAGGAGCATGAAGTCGTCGATGACACCCCTCAAAGGCTCCCGGTCGTTGCGGTCATGAGATAATCCCAGAACAATCGCAGACTCAGTGCTGGATTTGATGTCGTCTCCCTCTGCGGACCCTTCTTCCACTCCATCGATGTAAAGTCGAATCCGAGCTTGGGAAGAATTGGGATCAAGCGGTTGATACACGGCGACGAGATAGTGCCAATTTTCGTCAACGAGCGTCCTTGGGGACTGCACGCGAACATGCTGCCTCGAGCCGGGGCGGTTGATGCTCCAGGTGATGTGTCCGCGATTGTTTTGCGTTAATCGCCAATGGAAAGGACCGCGGCTGACCAGCACCTGTGAGAGAGACGTGTTGGCGATCCGAACCCACAGACCGATTGTAAAACCACGATCTAATTGGATGTCTTGAAGACTCTGTTCCGGGATCGCCGCCGCATCCAGGAACGGTTTCCCCCGAAAACAGATGGCTCCCTTCTGGTCTTTCCAGCGGCCTTGACTGTCGCGCCACAGCGTTTCATTTCCCAGATACAAGCCCAACTCGGCATAGGTTTGATTTGTCGACTCATTCAGGAAGTACTCGCTCGTGATGTTGCCCGTCTCATTGGCCTTCGGTTTGTCGATGAAGGAGGCGAACCAGACCATGTCGCCATCTTCGCGGAGGGTCTTCTGAAAACTCTGGACGGAGTCCCATGTTGGACCAGCAGGGACTGGAGGTGCAGAGGGAGGATCTGTTTCCTCAACATCTGCTTTCGCAACAACCAGAGTCTCTGGTTCGGGTTGAACGGAAGGCTCAGGAGGGTTGAGTTCTGAAGAGTTTTGTTCCGACGTGGTCGTTTCGGATTTCGGATCGCTCTCCGGGACAGAAGCTGGTTCAGCCTCCGGAGGCGGAGAGGAGTTCGCCAGGGTTTCCTGAGTCTCTTCCGGATTGACGTCTGGTTCATCCGGTTGAGGGACAGAGACATCGGTGGCCGCCCTGATGGTTTCACGGGGCTTCCACGCAATGGTTTCGTCCGCCTTTTGGGAGATTACCAGATAGATGCCGATCAGAGGGATCATCACGAACACACCAACGCCCGCCATCACAGCCGCTGCTCTCTGAAGATCGCTGTGAGCCGACTGTTTCTCTTTCGACCTGGAACGATTCCTGGAACTGGATCCCGTTACTTTTGGATGGCTGATCGGGGGAAGCCCGAGGTGAGCAATGTCCGATTCTTTCCCGGAAAACAGATCTTCGTACTCCGGCTCCGGTGAACTGGTCGTAATCGTGGAGGAAGCCTCTTCTCTCTTCTTGCGGTCACTTGTCGGCTGTCCCTGACCAATGGTGACCTTTGAAAGCGTGGAGGCATTGGGACTGCGACCTAAGAAGTCGTTCAGTTTTGCCGTTGGAAACTTGACAGCGCTGATGTCATAGGGAGGAGTGTTAGCGCTGGCAAATGGTTGCAGGGCCGACTGGACCTCCGCCATCGTTGAAAACCGGTCATCACGAGACTTCGCCAGCATCTTCGTGATGACGGCTGCCAGCTCCTCAGGAACATCGGGAACAAGCGTCCCGATCGGCGTCGGCATGGTGGTCTGATTGAGGAGAAGTTTTTGTGAAGTCGACTTCTCGGGATAGAGAACCTGGCCCGAAATGATCGAGTAGAACGAGGCTCCCAGACCGTAGATGTCTGCGCGGGGATCGACAAGTCGCGAGTCCAACGCCTGTTCAGGAGCAATATAGTCAACCGATCCAATTTGGTTATCCGCTGTGGTCAACGAATCGTCGTTCGTCCCCTCGAAGGGCGAGACCAATCCCAGGTCGAGCAGCTTCACTTGCCCGGTCGTCGAGACCAGCAAGTTCTGGGGTTTCACATCCCTGTGAACCATCCCCGAATCATGGGCGTGCTGCAAAGCCGAAGCGGCTTGCAAAATGTTATCGGCGGCATGCGCCCACTCGATCACACCGAACCGATCGACCTGTTGTCCCAAGTCGACACCTTCCACATACTCCATGGCGATATAGGGGACGCCGTTTTCCTGATCATATTCGAATGCCTTGATGATATTCGGGTGACTGAGTTTGGCGACCGCCTCGGCTTCGCGACGGAAACGTGCGAACGTTTCATCCTTCTGCCAGACACTTTGAAACCGATGCCGCACCACTTTAATCACGACCAGCCGTTGGACATCGATTTGCTCTGCCAGATAAACCTTGCCCATCCCCCCCACGCCGAGCAGTTCCAGGAACTTGTACTTGGCGATATAGAAACCCCGGTATCGACCAGCCATCAGTTGCCTCGCCTGATAACCGGTGAGCACGTTGTTTTCATACAGTGCCCGGGCAGCATATTCGGGCCGGCGCGCACTCTTACTGGACGGATCGAGAATCTGCGGTCGAAGATGCTTCAGAATCACTTCATCGATGAGACGGCTCTCATCGAGAAGGGCAAGGAACTCGGCACTGGTTGTCGGTCGTGGCATGTTTCTTGACGCCCGCCTTAGCACTCCATTCGAGGCAATTCCTAGAGCCTAAAGTGATCTGAATGAAAGATGCAAGGAAAACCAATCGATGAGCACCCGCTAATATCCCATTCTTGCCAAAGAAGCACTCAAATGGGAATCCGTTTCAAGGTTCATCTCCCGAAAAAGAGGGGATTACTGATCACCGACTCGCTCCTGACCACTCCCGTCAGGCCCAAGTGTCCCTTAGCGGTCGAATGGGAGCCGATCCTCATGAGCGTGCACCGATCAACTCTTGTGTGACATTGCAAATCCCAGGCTGGGGAAGTATCTCTGGGATCGATCAGGAAGGTGGTCGACAAACAAGATTGTAACACTCGGATGGACGTCATGACTGTGCACATGGAGGCTTTGCCGCGGATTCAGCCGCTTTCGGCGTCGTTGGTGAATAAGATCGCTGCCGGTGAGGTCATCGAACGGCCGGCGAATGTGGTCAAGGAGTTGCTGGAAAACAGTGTTGATGCGCTCGCGACTCGGATCGATGTCGATATCGAACAGGGCGGCAGCGAGCTGATCCGCATCACAGACGACGGCGAGGGGATTCATCCGGATGACCTGGTGCTCGCCGTGTCGAGCCATGCAACGAGCAAGCTCAGGGAAGCGGACGACCTGTTTCGTGTGCAGACGATGGGGTTTCGTGGCGAAGCGTTGGCGTCGATTGCGGAGGTGAGCCGCTTGCGAATGCGGTCGCGACAGCCGGAGTCGCTGGAGGGGTACGAGCTGTCGGTCGACGCGGGGGCACGAGCGGAGCCCCGTCCGTGCGGGTGCCCGGTGGGGACACAGATCGACGTGCGTCAGCTATTCCTCAACACGCCCGTGCGGCGGAAATTCCTCAGAACGCAGTCGACCGAGTTCGGGCACATCGCGGAGCAGTTCACGCGGGTGGCGCTGGCTCATCCGCAGTTGCACATGCGGCTGCGACACAATGACAAAACTGTTTACGATCTGCCGGCGACGCAGGGTCTCGCCGAGCGGTTGGAGATGTTCTATGGGCGACAACTGGCCGAGCAGTTGATTGAGGTCAATGCGGAGCATGAGGGGGCACGCCTGTGGGGGTTCGTCGCCCACCCATCGCAAAGCAAGGCGAATCGCAAGGGGCAGTATCTGTTCCTCAATGGCCGTTGGATTCAGGACCGGTCACTGCAACATGCGTTGGGGGAGGCGTATCGGGGCCTGCTGATGGTGGGACGCTACCCGATTGCCTATCTGTTCCTCGAAGTCTCGCCGGACGAGGTCGATGTCAATGTGCATCCCACCAAGAGCGAAGTGCGGTTCCGGGACGGTCAACAGTTGTACCGGCTGTTGCTGTCGACGTTGCGGAACCGATTTCTGGGGATGGATCTGGACTCGCAGTTGAGTGTTGGTGAGCGCAGTGCGAAACCGCAAGCGGTGGTCGATCCGGAACGGCAGCAGCAGGTGCAGCGGGAGTTGGTGGCGTGGGCGAAGGATGAGTTGAGTGGCAAGGTTGAGGAGTGGCAAAGTGGCAGAGTGGCAGAGTGGCAGAGGGTTGAGGAGCAGAGAGCAGAGAGCAGAGAGCAGAGAGACGTGGAGGCGGCACCGCTGTCAACTCTTGAGAATGTCTCGACTGAGAATCCCTTTGCCACCTTGCCACCCGACCACTCTGCCACTCAGTCTCACCACTCTGCCACTCCTCCGAAGGACATCGTGCATGTCGAGACGCCTGACGCTGAGCATCGCCCCGCATCCGAAGACGTCGCCCTCCGCGCGATGCAGATGCATGATTGTTACATTGTGGTCGCCACGGGTAACGGATTGACGGTCATTGATCAGCATGCCCTGCATGAACGGATCATTTACGAACGTCTGCGGACGCGGGTGCTGGCGAAGGATGTCGAGGTGCAGCGGATGCTGGTGCCGATCACAGTCGAGGTCAGTGCCCGCGAGGCCGCTTTGCTGGACGAACATTCCGAGTTGCTCACTGAGATCGGCGTGCTGATCGATCAGTTTGGCGGCACGACTGTGGCCCTCTCCGGCTTGCCGACGCTGCTGCGGAGGGCGACGCCGGAGGAGTTGGTGCGATCGGTGATCGACCTGCTGGACGAACATGGCTCGAATACGTCTCGCCGCGATCTGCTGGATTCACTGTTGCACATGATGTCGTGCAAGGCAGCGATCAAGGCAGGACAGCGGCTGTCAGCCGAAGAAATCAACGCCCTGCTCGCCCAGCGGCATCTGGTCGATGACGCCCATCACTGCCCCCACGGACGACCGACCGCCCTGACACTCTCACGGGACGAGTTGGATCGTCAGTTTGGCCGACTCGGCTGAGGAGGCGGATTGCAAATGACCAATTGCGTCACAAGAGCGAGCGTCGCTGGATTCGCAAGAATTCCGTCTCACCAAGTGCCTCTCAATGTCTGAACTCTTGCGAGTTCAGCTACGAACACACCCAATGGCAATGGGAAATTCGCAATTTGCAATCCACAATTCCAGTCCCCCGATTGAGTGTGGTTCCACTCACAGGCTACACTGAGCGATCACATCTTCCCCGGCTCCGAACCCACTCCCGCTGATGATCTGCGTCACCCTTGGACGAACCCGGCACTCGATGATGGTCGCTGAGCACGAAGCTCTCGCCGAGGACGGTGCGCAGCTGGTCGAGCTGCGTTTGGATTGGCTCAAGCGGACGCCCGAACTCCAACGACTGCTCACCGAACGACCAACGCCCGTCATCGTGACTTGTCGCCGTCCTGAGGAAACCGGCAAATGGCGAGGGACGGAGGAGCAGCGTCAAACTCTGATTCGTCAGGCGATTGTCCTGGGAGCCGAGTACGTCGACCTGGAAATCGACATTGCTGAGCAGATCCCGCGTTACGGCGACACCAAGAGGATCATCAGTTACCACAACTTCAAGGAGACGCCGGACGATCTTGAAGAGATCTACCAGGAGATGGAGCAGCAGGACGCGGACTACCTCAAACTGGCAACAATGGCCAACACGCCGGAGGACAATATCCGCCTGCTGGCACTCGTGGCGGAAGCGGAGATCCCGACGATCGCCTTTTGCATGGGCGAAATGGGTGTGCCGAGTCGCATCCTCTGCGGCAAGTATGGCTCGCCCTGGACCTACGCAACGTTCAGCAGCGAACGCGTGCTCGCTCCCGGTCAGCTGTCGTTTGAGGACATGCGGGACATTTATCATTACGACGAGATCAATGAGGACACACGCGTGTTCGGCGTGCTGGGGGATCCGGTCGGCCACAGTTACAGCCCGATTTTGCATAATGCTGCATTACGTCATGAGGGACTGAACGCCGTCTATCTCCCGCTGCGTGTGCCGCGTGATGTCTTGCTCTCAACGGTCAAGGAGTTTGAGAAACTCGAGATTGAGGGCTACAGCGTCACGATCCCGCACAAAGAGCATGTGCTGGAGTACACCAAGTATCACCTTCAGTCCGTCGAAGATTGTGGTGCCGCCAATACGCTCTACCGCAACGATCGCGGCAAGTGGTTTGCCACCAACACCGACTTTGGAGCCGCTCTCTCGGCCTTGAATCAGGCGCTCGAACTTAAGAACCCTGCTGACTCGCAACTCGCCGGTAAGAAAGTGTTGATGCTTGGTGCGGGGGGAGCTGCCATGGCGATTGGGCTGGCGGTCGTTCGTTCGGGAGCGGGGCTCACGATTGCCAACCGATCCAACAAGCGTGGCAAGGCACTGGCCGAGACTCTCAACTGTCAGCACACCAACTGGGAGAACCGAGGCAGCGTGATGGCCGACATTCTCATCAACTGCACGCCGGTTGGCATGTACCCGAACATGGAGGACACACCCTTTCCTCAACATTGGCTGCGTGATGGTATGCTTGTGTTCGACACCATCTACAATCCGGAGAACACGCTGCTGCTGAAAGAGGCTCGCGGTCATGAGTGCTACACGCTCAGCGGTCTGGAGATGTTCGTCCTGCAGGCGTCCGAGCAATTTGAATGTTTCGTCGGCCAATCCGCCCCCATCGACTTCATGCGGGAGACGCTCCGCCGAGCCATTTCCCCCGTGCGGTTGAATTGATGTCACCCCACATGGGAGGGCGAAGCTCCCGCCGAGCCGCAAGCGGAGTGAGGACATTGAGTGAGAGGACGAGCGTGCGGAAGCGTGCCCCACGAGTTACGTGTCATCTTCAAACATAGACTCCGTCACGGCGCGGCTCAGCAGGAGCTTCGCCCTCCCATTCAATTCACTCGAAACTTATGGTCATCACGCTCATCGGCTATCGCGGAACCGGGAAATCGACCGTTGCTGCGCCGCTGGCATCACGCCTGGGTTGGAGTTGGGTGGATGCCGATGAGGACATCGAGACATGGATCGGTCGATCCATTCGAGAAATCTTCGCACAGGAAGGCGAAGAGGCATTTCGCAAATACGAACGCGAGACAATGCAGCGATTGCTCGATTGGGATCGCGGGATCATCGCTGCCGGTGGAGGCGCGATCCTCAATGAACAAACTCGTCAGGACATTCAGAATGCCGGGCCGGTTGTCTGGTTGACCGCTTCGCCGCAGACAATCGTCTCCCGCATGGAGGACGACGACACGACCGCCGAACGGCGGCCCAACCTTACGACATGTGGAGGAAAACAGGAGGTTGAACGACTGCTGAATGAGCGCGAGCCACTCTACCGAGAATGTGCAGATGTCATCGTCGACACCGAGGGCAAGGATGTGGACGCCCTCGTCAATGAAATCATGGCGGCTGTGGAACCACTGCTCCAGGAAGGAGCCGGCGAGTGACAGCGTTCGACCTGCCCCCCTGGATCGTTTACGGCTACTTGTTTTTGCTGGGGGCGGTCGTCGGTAGTTTTCTCAACGTCTGCATCTATCGTATCCCGCAACACGAACAGTTCTGGGCCTCGCTGAAGGGCTTGGCGGGGTCGCCATCGGCGTGCCCACGATGTCACAGTGGTATTCGCTGGAAGGACAACATCCCCATCATCGGCTGGCTCAAGCTCGGCGGACGCTGCCGCGATTGCCGCATGTGGATCTCGCCCCGCTATCCGGCGATCGAATTGCTGAACGGTCTGTTGTGGATGGCCCTCTACTGGCTGGAAGTCCCTCACGGATGGGACACAACGATTGAAGACAGTGGTGTCTATGCCGCGATGGGTCCACAGGGCATCGACGGCTCGACGCTGCTGTCAGCCGATGCCGTCGTGCATTGGCGATTCTTCTATCATCTGGTGCTGGCCGAGACACTGTTGGTGGCCACGTTCATCGACTTCGATCTGTGGATCATTCCCGATGGTGCCACGCTGCCGGCGATGGCGGTCGGATTGATCGGCAGTCTGCTCGGACAGGTATATCTTGTACCGGTCTGGTTCCAGTCGCCCCGACTGTTGCATGATGTCACGATCGTCCGTGATGTCGAGCCAATGTGGAGTT
Organism: Planctomycetaceae bacterium; assembly: GCA_029259815.1. Taxonomy (GTDB): domain Bacteria; phylum Planctomycetota; class Planctomycetia; order Planctomycetales; family Planctomycetaceae; genus JAHBXU01. The sequence goes on from JAJDEJ010000010.1 coordinate 15,254, forward strand.
GGATCTTCCCGAAATGGTTGGACCCGCTCATGAGCGGCCCGGGTGTCCCCGAGTGGATCGCTGCCCATCCGCATCTGCACGGACTGGCGGTGAGCGTTATGGGACTGCTCGTCGGCGGAGGTGTCGTCTGGGCTCTGCGGATCATCGGCCACACGGTGCTGCGGCGGGAGGCAATGGGCTTCGGCGACGTCGTGCTGATGGCAATGGTTGGCAGCTTTCTCGGGTGGCAGCCGACGGTGATTGCATTCTTCCTCGCTCCGCTGTTTGCGTGCGTGGTCGTGCTGCTGTCCGCATTCAGCGGCTTACGGCGAGAGATTCCCTACGGCCCCTACCTCAGCCTGGGGACACTCGCTGTCCTGTTTGGCTGGCGTTCCATCTGGCCCGCCTTCGAACGCGTATTCGCCATCGGCGTGCTGATCGTGCCGATCGCCATCCTGATGGCAGCCGGCATGTTCTCGCTTCTCGTGCTCATTCAGGGCGTCAAATGGATGCTCGGTTACGAACTCGTCCCGCCGGATGAGTTCCCCGGCGAATGGCGAGCCTCCGACCAGAACCAGTATCACGACGGCGAAAAGACCGACCTCCAACAGGGACAGTGGCGACGCAAACAATGGCCCGGTACTCTCAGCGGACGCGGTCAGATTCACTGGCACAATTGGCGACACCCGCCGATGTGAGCGAACCCCCGACGACCGTCCGTGTCGCACCTACCATCAACAGGAACGCGGATGGAGAATTGCGAATGGAGAATGGAGTGCCGCCGTCACGTTTGCCAAATCATCTATTCATCTATTCATCTATTCATCTAATCATCTAATCAACTAGTCATCTCACCAATGATTCACATCGTCGACTACGGCATGGGCAACCTTCGCAGTGTGCAGAAGGCATTCGAGAAGTTGGGCGTCGAGGCGACCATCTGTGACCGTCCGCAGGAGTTGCGTGACGCGACGGCGATGGTCTTGCCGGGTGTCGGTGCGTTTCGTGATGCCATCGCAGCTCTCAAGGAGCACGATCTCGTGGGGCCGCTCGAGGAGCACATCGCAGCCGACAAACCGTTCCTCGGCATCTGCCTCGGCCTGCAACTGTTGTTCGATGTCAGCTACGAGGATGGTGTGTACGAGGGACTCGGCATCGTGCCGGGTGAGGTCGTGCGGTTCGAGTCACAGCCGGGACTGCGTATCCCCCATATGGGGTGGAACGAGATTACGTATGCCCAACAGTTGCCGGTGTTCGCAGACATCCCGGAAGGCTCGCACTTTTACTTCGTCCACAGCTATCATGTGGTACCGCAGGATGAGTCGATCGTCGCCTGCCGTACCGATCACGGTGGCGAGTTCGTCTCTGCCATCGCCCGCGGCCAAATGGTCGCGACCCAGTTCCACCCGGAGAAGAGTCAAACGTACGGCCTCAAACTGCTGGAGAACTTCGCCGGCCAACTCATGACCACGTGACACCCCTCTCCCCTTGGGGGAGAGGGCGTCACTCACGGTGTGGCTCAGCAAGAGCTTCGCCTTCCCAGATCCCTCACTCCCTTGACCATCAGGATGACCCTCATGCTTTCACGGTTTCTCGCCACAATCGCCCTCTTTACATCCGCTCTCCAGACGGGCACCCTGCTCGCTCATCCGGGTCACGGCACGACCGATCCAAACACGGTCACGCACTACGCCATTGAGCCGTTGCACGCGCTGCCATGGATGGCCGTATTGATCAGTGGCGTCATTCTGGCTGTGTCGTATCGAGTGTTGATCGGCCGGCGAAACCGTCGCTGCGTCGATGCCACAATCGCAGACAGACCAACAGCCACATCGCCAGAGTGAAGAGCGTGATCACGCAACCCCGCCGAAATGTTGGAGACGAATACCTCCAGACGAGCCGATGGTCATAGTAGCCAACTGAATAGGTCCGAAATAGCCCTTCGTCGGTTGCGACTGGTGAATCAAGTGCTCTAAGCAAAAATTCTTCGTCGAATGCCCCTCTCAAAATGCCCCACCCCGGATAGGCAAGTTCTGTCCAAACCAAGTCACCTTTTGCTTCGTCTCGCAACGATCCTAGTTTGATTATCACTTCATCATCAATAGTCGGCGTAAACCATGCGGCACCTGTACCTTTAAGCCGGAACCTTGGCAGCGTGTCTGTCATCTCGTAGAGATACATCGGCTCGAGACGTCCGAATACCGGGTTGAGGAAGCGGTCGAAGCCCTTCCAGACGAGTCGCACATCTGGCCATTCGCCCAAGTTGAGCGGCTCCGTGCGGAGGATGTGAGTGAAGGAACCCTCTCGCAACCACTCCCGCTGAGCCTCCAGCGTCGCCTTTCGCTCGCTCGGTGACATCTCATCCGTCGGCTCGGGCATCATCAGTTGGTCGTCGAAGTATTGATACGGTCCGAGGCCGAGATACGTCGGGTACGCGGAGACGTCGAGCATTGTCAGTACATTTGCAAACGGTGCCCACACGCGCACCGGGCGACGTTCCGACTCTGCTGATTCGTACTGTTGGAAGAGCCGTCCGACCTCACTCTCCTGCCGATGATTGATCGGCGGATCAGTCACCATCACGGCATATGTCACCCGGCGGCTGACCCAGTGCAGGTCGGCCAGTGTGAGGCCCAGCACGGCGATGACCAGTATCCCCTGTAAGCTCTTCGACCGACGACGCAACACGACGTCCAACCCTGTTCCAGCGAGCACACCGGCTGCGAGGGTCGTCACGATGCCGTAGCGACCGGGTCCCATGAAGAAACTGAAACCGGGGAGATGTCTCGTGACTGGCAACAGCCAGCCGGTCGTGTAGACCATCGCCGCCAGTCCCAGCAGGACGAGAATGAGATGCCGCCGGTCGAGAGGCTCAGCGCCGAGGAAGGCGAGGATCAGTCGACAGACAATCAACGCCAAGGGCAACATGCCGAAGTAGAGATGCGCCTCCACCTTGTTTGTCGAGGAGGGAATGGTGAGTGTTTTGATTGCGCTGAGGGCCTGATCTGGATCGACATCTTCTGCGTACCACATCCAGGGAGCGACGATTTGTGAGAGGTACCACGGCGGCAGATGCCCATACCCGGGATCGTGATCCGCTCCGATGTCCTCGCGTTGGCTGAGTTGTTTGAGTTGCCAGGTGGGCAGAAGTTGGACGGCGGCGAGTGCGAAACCGCAAGCGATGGCCAGTATCACGGGGAGCAGGACACGCCAGACTCGCCCGTTTCGCAGGGGCTCGGCGAGGGTGTTGCGACTCAGCAGCACTCGCAACAACCCGTATCCGAGGACCGTCAACTGGGTGATGAACGCCAGATTGAAGTGTCCCGCCAGCAGATGCACGCCGATTGCCATGGCCATCACGAGCAGCCAGCCTCGTCTGCCGGTCTGGAGGAACGACTCGACGCACCACAGGCACAACGGCAGATAGACGCCGCCGATGATGGCCCACTCCAGACAGATCCGCGGCGGAAACCAGCCATACACGAATACGATCGCCCCCAGCACGGCCCCCGTCCGCGAGAGATCGAGCCGCCGCATGAGTAACCACGTGAACACAAACGCCAGCACATAGTGGATGATCTGATTGACGTTGTACGCCGTGTTGACGCTGAGAAACCGGTACAGCAGCGGGTTGGGCGGGTAGTACACGCCCGTCTGACTCTCGGCGAGCTGCGGATAGCCGAAGCCGACCAAGGGGTTCCACAGATGACTCTCCCCCTTCGCGATTTGCTCGGCATACGCGGTCTTCTGCGGGAAGAAGTACGGATAGAGATCACCCCCAATTAACCCGCCCCCCTGCCACAACGGTGCCCAGAACAGCACTGTCAGGCCAAGTGCGATCACGAGAATCAGGAGTAGGAGGCGGAGAGACATGTCCGGTAGCGTTGAGAGTTCGGAGAGTGACGTCAACCGTGAGGTGATCCATCCCTCTCCCCTTGAGGGAGAGGGACAGGTTTTTCGCTTCTGCGAAAAAGCAGGGTGAGGGGGCGCCGCTGGGGAGGTGTGCCTAAGCTGACCCGCCCCGACCCCTCACCCTGCTTCTCGGCGCTGCGCTTGAGAAGCTGTCCCTCTCCCTCAAGGGGAGAGGGGGAGACGTGCTACTCTGGCCCGTCGCATGGTAGAATGCCAGACATGACCGAGCATGAAACCTCAATGCTGCCTGATGAGTTGGCCGGGCGACTGCGTCGACTCGACTGGCGGGTCCGTGGACTCGCTGCCTTGCACGGCATGGGGCTGCTATGCGTCGTGATGGGGTGCGGGGTCGCGACCGGGTTGTTTGTCGATTGGATGTGGGGCGTCGGAATGGCGACGCGGACGACCTTGTTGGTGAGCATGATCGCGGCATCGGTCATCACTCTGTTGTGGTCAGTGATCGGGCCGCTCTTTCGACGAATCTCAGCGGCCGAGTTGGCGGCAATTGTCGACACGGCCTTTCCCGAATTGGGCGAGCGAGTCGAAGCGGCCGTCGAATTATCTGACCCGGAGCGACCGGAGGCCCATCGAGGCTCATCTGTGATGCGGGCGAAGCTGATGGAGGAGACGGTGCGTCGCACAAACACGGTCGACTTCGCAGACGCCGCCGAATCGTCAAATGCCTGGCGGTGGCTCGGCATCGGCGGGCTGACGTTGTTGTTGTTGCTGGCTCCACTCGGTCTGTCACGTGAGGGATACGGGCTGCTCCTGACACGTTTCTTCACGCCTTGGAAAAATGTTGAACGAGCGACCAATCTGTATCTCGTGATTGAAAATGGAGAGCGGACGGTCGCGCGCGGCTCTGATGTGACGATCTCGGCTGAGCCGCGTTGGCGAATGACTGAGATGACATTGCCTGAGTACGCGTGGCTGCATTGGCGGAACTCGGACGACGAGACGGATTCACGTCGCATGGACTTCGACGTGGAAGCCAACGCCTACCGGGCAACGTTGCCACATGTGTTCACTTCGTTTGACTATGAAGTTTCCGCTGGGAGTGCTCGCACGCGAACCTTCCACATTGATGTCGTCGAGGCTCCCTCGATCGAACGGCTGATCATCGAGGTCGAGCCGCCGGCATACACAGGTCGACCGGCGAGGACACTGGACGGCCCACTCGGTCGCATCGAGGTCTTCGAACGGAGCGAGTTGACGTTTCGGGCCGAATTGAACAAGCCGGTCGCCAGTGCCGAGTTGTCATGGCAGACCGAACTCGAAGAGACAACGAATGACGGCGCTCCCACGGAACGGCCTCCCCTGCCCTTGGCGCTGACTGAGGACGGGCGGCAAGCCACCCTCACCATGACAACCGAGTATGGCGGAGCGTTCGTCCTCACGATGCGAGACGAGCACGATGTGACAAATCCGCCGGAAGAGCCATGGGAGTTGCGGGTGATCTCGGACGAGGTGCCCGTGATTCAGTGGGCCGAGATGAACCGGGAAATGCGGGCACCGGGGGCGTCGATCGAAGTGCAGCCAGACGAGCAGTTGCCGTTGCCGGTCTTTTCGGCGGACGACATCGGTGTCGCCGAGCTGGAGTTACACGCTGAGATCGTGCAGCGCGGCGAAGTGCTCACTCCGGTCATTGCCGATGCGGCTCTGTTGGGACAACCGGAAGTGAGACACACGTTCTTGCTCGACCTGTCCCAGTATATGTTGCGGGAGGGCGACTTGCTGTCGGTGCGAGCGCGAGCCATCGATGGTCGACCTGTGCCGGGTCCGCAAGAGGCGTGGACCGAATCACGGCTGGTCCGCATTCGTGCGGAAGCGGAGTCGGTCGAGAAGTCGGAACTCGTGCAGAAGCAGCAGCAGTTGCGAGATATCCTCGAAGACGTGCAACGGAATGTCCAACAGGATCGCGAGACAACCGACTCACTTCGAGATGCGGCTCGCGAGGCGGTCGATCAGACACAACCGATCGACCAGCACGAGCAGATCGCCGAGTTGAACCAGAGGGAGCAGAAGCTCACCCAGAAACTTGATCAACTGGCGACCGTGTTCGACGGCCATCCCCTGCAACGCAACATCGCTGACGCAACGCGAACGGTGGGGACCGACCCTCTCGAAGCGGCAAGGCAGCAGTTCGCACAGGCAGAGACCGCGCCCCCGCAGGAGCAACTCGAACAACTCACACAGGCAGCCGACGAACTGGCGCGGGCCGACGAGCAGTTGGATGACCTCCTCGAACGGTTCGATGAACTGGCTACGTTGGAGCAGGACCTGATGCGCCTGCAACAGTTGGCAGAGGAGGCCGAGCAGTTGTCGCAGGAGGTCGCTGACTTCGAGCAACAGGCGGATGAGTTGGCGAACAATCAGCAATTGGATGAGCAGCAACGTCAGTCCCGTGAGTCGGCCCTCAACGAGCAACGCGAGCAACTGCAAACCGATCAGGAGTCACTCGCTGGCGGACTCGACCGGCTGTTGGAGGAACGTCCCGAAGTCCTCGACGCAGCTCGCCAGCGACAGGCCGAACGACTGCAACAACTCGGAGAGCAGGCGGCTCGCCTCGCTGAACAGGAACAGCGACTTGCCAAAGCCCTGCAAGCGGAAGCCGAAACGTCTCAGGACACCCCGTCCGACAGTGAGTCATCGCCCGATGAATCGCCTTCCAATCCTGACGACCTCACCACACAACAGCAACAGTTAGCGGAGGACGCAGCCCGGCTCGCGTTGGAGACGGCACGCTCGGAGGGTGTCGATGCAGAGACCTCACAGGTGGCACGCGAGTTTGCGGAGCGATCGATACAAGCCGCCGAGGAAGCACAGTCCGGTCTGCTCCCCGATGCAGCCCGGACAGCGGATTCGGCCCGAGAAGCTGCCGAGCGAACCAACGACGCACTGCATGATCCCACCAACCCGACGCCCCCGCAATTGGGCGAACAGGCTGAGGCATTAACCCGCCGTCAACAGGCACTCGCCGAACAGATGTCTGAACAGGCCGCGTCGCCCGAAGCACGGCAACAGTCGCAGCAACGCGGACAGGAACGAATGACCGAGCAAACCCGACAGCTCTCCGAGCAGTTGGACGAGATCGCACAACGCCTGCAGGACGAGCCGCTGAACGATTCCGAGCAAGCCGAGCAAGCCCAATCCGCTCGCGAGTCAACAGAGGAGGCGACCGAGTCGATGCAGCAGGCTGAGCAAGCCTTGAGCAAAGGCGAGCCTCAAGAGGCGTCAACTGAGGCTGAGGCGGCTCAAGAAGCACTCCAACAAGCTGCTGAGCAATTGGGCCAAGGGACCGCTCCCGAAGAGCCCTCCCCTGTGCCCGGCGAAGTGGGCGAACAGGTCGCCGAGGCTCGTCGTCAACTCGAGCAAGCCGGACAACAGTTAGGCCAACGTCCGTCCGAGCAAACCGAACCAGTCCCCGCTGAAGAGCCATCTCCGATGAGTGAGGAACCCGCTGATGGTGAGTCGCCTGATGGTGACCAACCCGGCGGTGACCCACCGGGCGAACCGGGTGACCAAAGACAACCGAGCGATCAGGGCGAGCCGACCGAACCCTCCAACAAACCGGGAAACGGAGAGGCGTCGCAGTCGATGCAGCAGGTCGCCGAGTCGCTGAAGCAAGCCGCTGAACAATTGGGCATGGGCGGATCGCCCTCCAGGGAGAAGGGCAAACCGGGCGAGGAGTCGTCTGAGCCATCGGAAGGCGAACCGGGTGATGAGAGCGGCAGCGCCGGCAAAAACCCGATCAGCCTCGTCGAATTGGAGGCCGAACTCCGCAAGATGTCAAACCGCGACTGGGGCCGACTCCCGGGACAGATCGAGTCGGAACTGCTTCAGTCCACGCAGAAGAAACCCGACAGTGACTACGCACGCCTGATCCGTCTGTACTTCGAGGAAGTCTCCCGCCGCCGCACGGCGAATGAAAACCTGAATGATGAATAATCACGGTCACAATCATCGCTCGCGGATTAGCACTACGTTCATTGCTGTGATCACCCTCGCATCGTTTGCGACCGCCGATGACGAGACGACGAACGCCGCCATCGACAACGCCATCGTACGCGGTCTCACGTTTCTCTCTGAGGCACAAACGTCCTCCGGTGCGTGGGAGACCGAATCGTTCGGCGAGTCCACCGCGAGCACGTCACTCGCCGTCATGTCGTTCCTCGCAGCTGGTCATCTACCTGGCGAGGGTGAGTATGGCAAGCAGATCAACCGCGGCATCCGCTGGGTGGTCCAACACCAGGAGGACAACGGCATGTTCGTGCATAAGAAGAGTCACGGGCCGATGTACAGTCATGGCATCAGCACGCTTATGCTCGCCGAGGTGTACGGCATGGTCGACAAGACGGACGCGAAACATGTCCAACGGGGATTGGAAAAAGGGATCGCCTTGATCCTCAAGTCGCAAGCGGTCGACAAACAGGAACGGCATGCGGGAGGTTGGCGCTATCAGATCGATAGCAAGGACAGCGACCTCAGCGTGACCGGCTGGCAGGTGCTCGCGCTACGTGCTGCGAAGAACGTCGGCTGCGATGTGCCTGCGGAGGCGATCGATGCAGCAGTCGCTTACGTCAAACGCTGTGCTTCGCTGCGAGGCGACAACTTCCAGGGATTCGGCTATCAACCTGGCAATGGAGCCACCCCCACGCTCACAGGCGTCGGCATTCTGGCTCTCGAAGTCTGCGGCGATCACCACTCGCCCGAAGCCCTCGGCGGTGCGGACTTTCTGGTGGACCACCCTCTGCAGTCGGGCAGCAACTACTTTTACTATGGCGTGTATTATACCAACGTCGGGATGTTCAAAATCGGCGGAGACCACGCCGCACACTCTCGCGAGCACGTCGCAACCCTGCTACTTCGAGAACAGAAGCCGGACGGCAGTTGGCTCTCCGACCACTCGACCGAACGCCGTGTCGGTCCGGTGTACTCGACCAGTCTGGCGATCCTTTCATTAGCCGTCGACTACCGCTTTTTACCGATCTATCAACGGTGAGAGCTGGGCTTGCCGTCCCTCTCCCCTTGGGGGAGAGGGACAGGTTTTTCGCTTCAGCGAAAAAGCAGGGTGAGGGGTCGGCGCAAGCGACGGATTGACGGCGAACTCCAGAGTCGCCCCCTCACCCTGCTTCTCAGCGCTCCGCTTGAAAAGCGGTCCCTCTCCCCCAAGGGGCGAGGGAATCAACACGCACACTTGAATTGCGTTGCCCCTTCTCAGAGAATCGGCCCTCCGGCCAGCAATCCGGGGACGATCACTTGTCAGAGACAGAACCAAGGCAAACACATGTTGGCAGAGACGTCGGAAACCCTCAAAAGCGAGCTGACAGACAAGTACGTCGTGGTGACCGAAGGGGTGCCCGAACTCAAACGGTTCGAGGGACTCACCGGGCAGGTGAGGACGGTCAACATGAACGGCCGCGCACTGGTCGAATTCAACGGCCCGGCTGACATTAGTTGGTACGACATCGACCCCAGTTATCTCAACGTCGTCGATGCCCCGCTCCCCAAAAAGAAGGCCGCGACTCCGGCAGAGAGCAAGCCCGCTGCCGGTGGTGACAAGCCCGCTCCCAAGAAGGCAGCCGGGATGAGTCCACTGGAGATGGCCCGTCAGCAGGGTGCCGCCGGTGCTGCTGCGAAACCCACCGGAGAGAAAAAGCTCTCTCCGCTCGAACAGGCTCGCCAACAGGGGGCTGCCGGAGCGGCGAAACCAGCCGAATCGAAACCGGCTGGCGGGGAGAAACTCTCGCCCCTCGAACAGGCCCGTCAACAGGGGGCTGCCAAGTCGGGCGATGACGCACCGGCTGAGACGCCTCCCGCTGAGAAGCCCGCAAGCGACGACACGGCCGGCCTGTCTCCTCTCGAACTCGCGCGAAAGCAGGGTGCCGCGAAGAGATGAACCCTCTCCGCAGTCTGACCTTGGTCGTCTGTCGAGTGACCGGTAGAATCCATCTCCCCATCTGTCGTAGTTCAGACAAAGCTGCGATTATGCACAATCCGTCTGAATTCTTGCGAATCCAGCGACCAGTCCAACGGAGCACAGACGTTGCGGATCGCGTATCTCGATTGTTCGACCGGCATCAGTGGCGACATGACCCTCGGTGCCCTGCTTGATGCGGGCGTCGATGTGGATGTCGTGCGGCGAGGGATTGACTCGCTCGACATCGATGGCGTACGTCTCACAGTCGATGAGGTCATCAAGGGCGGCTTTCGAGCAACGAAGGTTAACGTCGAACATCCCGAGCAACACGCACACCGGCACCTCAGTGATGTCCGCCAGTTGATCGACGCTGCGGACATCACCGACCCACAGCGAGACCTCGCGCTCCGCATCTTCACTGCCGTCGCTCGGGCGGAGTCGACCGTGCATGGCATGCCGCTGGACAAGGTCCACTTCCATGAAGTCGGTGCGATCGACTCAATCGTTGATATCCTGGGAGCGGCGATCGGCTTCGACCTGTTGGGAGTCGACGAACTCGTGTGCAGTCCCCTGCCCCCCGGACGCGGACAGATCAAAATCGATCATGGCATCTGCACCGTGCCCGCTCCGGGGACCGCCGAGTTACTCAAAGGCATCCCGCTCGTCGATGTACCGGTCGATGCTGAACTGACGACGCCCACCGGAGCGGCCATCGTGAAGGTACTCGCCGACCGCTTCGGTCCGCTCCCTGCGATGACGATTGAACAGATCGGTTACGGTGCGGGCACCATGGACTTCCCCAGCCGCGCGAACCTGCTGCGACTCATCGTCGGTACTGCAACCTCTCCTGCCGACAGCGACGTTGTGATGCTTCTGGAGACGAACCTCGATGACGTCTCCCCGGAGATCATTGGTCACACGAAACAGCAGCTACTCGAATCCGGCGCACTCGACGTCTACTCGACCGCTGTCCATATGAAGAAGGATCGCCCCGGTGTGATACTCAGTGTGCTTGCAAGACCGGCGGAGGTCGACGTGATCGAAGCGTTGATGTTCGCGGAGACGGGCACGTTCGGAATCCGACGGCAACGCATTGAACGCTCAGTCCGCACTCGTGAGTCCCACACGGTCGAGACCCGTTGGGGCCCGGTCGCCGGCAAGCTCGGCTGGCGAGGAGCGGGCGATCAGGTGTTCACTCCCGAGTTCGAGGACTGCGCCCGCGTGGCGAACGAACAAGGTTTGCCACTTCGAGAAGTCTACCGCGCCGCACTTGCCGCCTTCACGCCCACAGAGGCCCCACAATCGCACGCCGTTCACACACATGATCACGACGCGGGTCATTCGCATGACCACGATCATGATCATGACCACGACTCGGGGCACACCCACGATCATGGATGATCGAACATTTCAGGACAGGAGGTCCGCCCATGTTGACAGTTTCCCTTTGGCTCATCGCCGCTGCAATCATCATCGGGAGCGTTGCCTTCTCGATAGCGATCTCTCTTGACCGCCGCGAACAGGATCGACGGGCACGTCAGAGGGGAAGCGTTCACATCTCGTCCGCGCAGCCGGAGCCGACGACAGCCGTCGAGTGGGGACGCACGCTTATACTCGGCGGTGACGATTCGACTGAGCTTCACTCCTGTCCCGACATCATCATCGGCCCCTGGACTTCCACGACCGTGAGCATTGAAGAGTCGCCGCGCAAAGCTGCGTGAAGCGTGTGCTGCAAAGTCGCCATCTCGCTTCGATGCTGTCAGCTTTTCGCGTTCGATTGCAAAACGCCGTAGGACGGACTTCCAAGTCCGTCCAGAAACCGCAGGAAGGTTGGCAACTTCTGAGATCGAAAGGACCAGGGACGGATTTGGAAATCCGTCCTACGAGAAACTGACACCCTCGGAGCGTGACGACGACTTTACTCCTCGATCCTGTAAAGCGCCTGATCGGTCCGTATGTACAGCGAGTTGCCGGAGACAGCCGGCGATGCTTTGATGCGGCTGGTGAGCTTGTTCGTTACCACGAGGTCGGGCTGTTCGCCGAGGGAGACGACCTTCGTTTGTCCCGACTCGCTGCAGAAGTAGATGTGCCGACCGTCTGTGATGGGCGAGGCGGAGTAGTTGCCGCCGAGGCGTTTAAGCCAATCGCGCTCGCCAGTCGTTGCATCGAGTGCCGTGGCGATGCCTTTGTCAGACACCATGAACACTCGGTCGTCAATCACCATTGGCGAGGGAGTCTGCGGCGTCGCCTTGTCGTACGTCCAGGCAATGTGGCTGTCGGTGACATTGCCGCGTCCGTCGAGGCGAATCGCCAACAGTTCCGTGTCGAAGAAGCCGGTGCAAACGAATGCGACGCCGTCTGCTGCCACAGGTGCGGGCACGGTCGAGAAGCCGACGTAGGTGACGTGCCACAGCTCCTCACCCGTGCGCGGATCATACGCATGCACCTGATCGGCACCGGGACTGATGAGTTGCGGCTGTCCCTCATACTCGACGATGAGCGAGGAAGCGAATGCCCGCTTGTTGATTGGATTGTCGCGGAAGGGGGCCGAACGCTCCGTGCGCCATCGCTCTTCACCTGACTGCGTGTCGAGTGCGACGACATACTGTTGATCGGCTCCATCACAGTTGAAGATCAGCTGATCCTCGAACAGGACGGGCGAACTCCCCGGTCCCCCCTGATGCTCGATGGCGTGCTCAACATTCCGCCACACGACCTCACCCGTGGACGTGTCGATGCAGGCGGTGCCGTATCGACCATAGTGCACGTAGAGCCGCCCCGCTTCGATCGCTGGCGTGGGTGAGGCATACGTGTTGTCCTGATGGATCTCCAGCACGTCTCGCGGCTGAAACACGATCACCCGATGCACGATCTGGCCCGTCTCACGATTCAGTCCGTATGCTCCGAGTTTCTTGCCATCGGTCGACGCCGTCGTGACCCACACCTGATCGCCCCAGATGACAGGCGACGAATGCCCTGCCCCTTCCAGCGGCGTCTTCCAAACCACGTTCTCCCGCTCACTCCAACTCACGGGCAGCGACGCCCCCACCGCGATCCCCTGCCCCGTCGGTCCTCGAAACTGCGGCCAGTTGACCGGTCCGTCGGCGAGTGTGGTTCCTGTCAACAAAGCGGTGATTGTCAGGACGATCGCGAGGGCGAAGTGTTGACCACAGATTTCACGGATGACACGGATTGTCTCCCCAAAGCATGCTCCACATTGGGAGGGCGAAGCTCCTGCTGAGCCGCGCCGTGAGAGTTGATTGACATGACTCGCAGCCCCGCCTGCGGGAGTTTGCTCCCCGCAGGGTACCATCAACGATCGATGGTCGGTGTCGATCACGTTGCGGCTCGGCAGGAGCCTCGCCCTCCCATTCCTCATAAACCCGTCCTCCGCGCGTCTCTGCGCCTCCGCGCCTCCGCGTCTCCGCGGTGAAATGCCTACTTCAAGACGTCGTCCAACCAGTCATAAGCCTCATTCCGAATGTCAGTCGGGAAGTCGTGGCCCACGTCGGGCGTCTCCAGACGTACGGCTTGATGGTCGCGCGAACGCATGCGATCGTACACCGGCTCAACGGCCCGTACGACGGCGCGGACGCCGTTGATCTCGAAGTTGCTGTCGTCGATGGGGGCATTGATGAAAATCGGTCGTGGAGCGATGGCGGCGAGCACCTCCTGAAAGTCGAACGGCACGCGGTCCGGGTCGTTGCCGTACTCACTGGCGATGCGGGGCATGTACCGCAGGCTCGTCCAGCCCTTGAGGTCGCCGCCGTAGTACTGATGAAACTCGGTGAAGCCACAACTGGTGACGACCGCGTTCAGCCGTTGATCGAACGCCGCTGTGAACAGCGCGTTGTGTCCGCCGAGCGAGTGGCCGATGACGCCGATGCGGTCCGGGTTGATTTCGGGGAGTGTCTCCAGATAGTCGACGCTGCGGAGGTTGTTCCAGATGGCCTTCATGGATCCACTCTGCCAGCGATCGGCTGCCGCCTCGAAGTCGAACGTGTCCTCGCCGAACGACGGATAGTCGGGGGCGAGACAGACAAATCCCCGATTCGCCAATTCATGAGCGTACTTAAGATTTGGTTTGCCGCCGTGACCGATCGGTTCGTCCTTGCCGATGCGAACCGTCTGATGCAGACACAACATGGCCGACGCGCGGTCCTTTAACTCATTGGGGATCAACAACCATGCGATCACCCGCTCTCCCGGAGCCGCAGCAAAGGTGACCCGATAACGGCGATAGTGCTCCGTCTCCTCAATGAGTTTACGCTCGGCATCGAGCGGCACTCGCAGTTCCGGACCGGGCAGCGGCCCCATTGCCTGCTGCATGCCCGCAAGAATGTGAGCACGGCGGAAGCCCCAGTCGTCCCGTGTCTCGATCGGTCGCAACTCACTCGTCGCATCTCGAACGACCGAGACGTCTGTGTGATCGGGATAGTCGCCGGTCTGTGCTCGTAGGACGGGTTTTCCAACCCGTCCGTCATTCCGCTTCGCCTGTCGACTTTCGGACGGGTTGGAAACCCGTCCTACGGGGGCTTCACAGATATGCAGATTCTCCAAGAGGCAGAGCCCACCGCGCGTCGGACAAAGCAGATCCACATCGCCATCCGCATCGAGGTCGATCGCTCTTGGGTCGAGGTCGATCCCGGCTCGTGAGCCCCAGTCGAGGATGCTGCGGTGCCAAGTGCGAGACTCGTCGTCGAACTGATACGCCAGCATGACCATCGGGTCATACTCACCGACGTCCTTGCCATCGTGACCGAGGTAGCGCTTGCCAGCGACGATCTCATCACGACCATCGTTGTCCAGATCGGCCAGCAGGATGGAGTGCAGTTGGGACCACTCGGTATCGATGGCATGCATCTGCCACAAGCGCCCGCTTACGGTTTCGCCCTCACCCGACGTCTGTTCTAACCAGTACAGACCCGTCCGGTGTCCGCGTCCCCAGACGATATCCGCATCGCCATCACGGTCGACGTCATGCACGAGGATGGGAATGCTCGCGTCGCGATGCAGCACAAACTCCGGTTGCCACTCCCACTGCCCCGTTCGTCGATTCGGCGGTGCCTTCGCCCAGCCTTTGTCTCCGATGACGTCGCCACGTCCGTCGCTGTCGACGTCTCCGAATCCGATGCCATGTCCGTGGAGTTGAGGCGGCAAGTCGTGCCGGGTCCAAGTTGGGGGTGAGGTCGAGTCGTCAATCGACCACCACGCTGCGAACTCCTTGCCAGCAGGCAGTAGGTCGAGTCGTCCGTCACCGTCGATGTCGTACAGTCGGCCAGTCTCCATATGACCGGGGGTCGCGACTTTGTGAGTCGGCCACTCGCCGCCGTCGGGGCCGACGTTTTCGATCCAGAAGATCGACTCACTGCGATAGTTGGCACTGATGAAGTCGATCCGACCGTCGCCGTTGACGTCGAGCGGGAGGTTCGAGTAGTCGTCGTAGCGCCCGCGAATCTCCTGGACCTCACGCAGGAAGTGCTTCTGCCATGTCGGTGCCTCGTACCACCAGCCACCGGAGACAATGTCAAGTTGACCGTCTTGGTTGACGTCGATCGCTGCGGCAGCGGGGAAAGTCGAGTCGAGATTGATGTCGTGGCGGTGAAAGGCGAGGTCAGCAGCGGTGAGCGATGACACGAGTGTCAGCGACAGTGTACACATCCAGAGAAGACGCGGCATGTCCGGAGTCCGTGGTCAGTTGTCCGTGGTGAGGTGACGAACCTGCATTGTCGTCGATTCACGGCGAGACACAACACACGCATGAGGATTCGCAAGCTGTCATCCCCCTCTCCCCTTGGGGGAGAGGGACAGATTCTGAAGCGTCAGCGAAGAATCAGGGTGAGGGGGGAGCGCGGATGCAGTGTTGCGTGCCAACTCTAACGGCGGCCCCTCACCCTGCCTTCGGCGCTCCGCTTGAAGGCCGTCCCTCTCCCCCGAGGGGAGAGGGATTTATGCGGCCGCTTTGAGGCGGGAGGGGACCCATTCGCTGTCGGAGTACATAGCGACGACACCCTGGAGCGTTTCGAGCATGTGGTCTCGCTCGCCGTAGGCGGCTTGTTCCAAGCGGCGGATGTCGGCGATGATCGCGGTCAACGGGAGGACATGTTCAGCGGAGCCGGTGTAGATCTTTTCGTGGATCTTCTTTGCACCGCTCTCGGAGGCGTAGAACAGCTCCTCGTACAGCTTCTCGCCCGGTCGCATGCCGGTGAAGGTGATGTCGATATCGTCCGGGTAACGCAGGCCCGAGAGCAGGATCAAGTCGCGGGCCAGGTCGACGATTTTGACCGGCTGGCCCATGTCGAGGATGAGCACGTCGCCCGAGTGACCGATCGCTCCGGCCTGTAGCACGAGTTGCACTGCTTCGGGAATCGTCATGAAGAACCGCGTCATGTCGGGATGCGTGACGGTGACCGGTCCGCCCGCTTCGATCTGCTTGCGGAACGTCGGGACGACGCTGCCGACCGAGTTGAGCACGTTGCCGAACCGCACGGCGACGAACTTCGTCAGCGACTCGGACGCAACCGATTGCAGGTACTTCTCGGCGATGAGCTTTGTCGCACCCATCACGCTGGTGGGACGCACAGCTTTGTCCGTCGAGATCATCACAAAGCGTTCGACATCGTACTTGTCCGCGAGATCGACGACGGCTTTGGTGCCCATCACGTTGTTGAGCACGGCTGCCTGCGGGTTGTCCTCCATCAAGGGGACGTGCTTGTACGCCGCAGCGTGGAACATAATCTCTGGTCGATGCTCTTCCATCACGCGGGACATCGTCCCTTCGTCGAGGATGTCGGCCATCACAAAGTGAATGGCAACGTCGTCCGGGAACGACGCACGGAATTCCTGTTCGATGGTGAAGACACCGATCTCGGATTGATCGACAATCACGAGGGACGTTGGATTGAGGTCACGGATCTGTCGACAGAGTTCACTACCGATGCTGCCTGCCCCGCCGGTGACCAGCACGCGGCGACCGGTGACATAACCGCGAATGGCGCGCATGTCGAGATTGTTCGGTTCGCGACGCAACAGGTCGGAGACCGTCAGATCACGAATGCCCAGCTTGAAGCGACCGTCCACAATCGAATCGACGGCCGGGATCACATGCACTTTGACGTCGGCTGTCGCACAGTCTCGCAAGAGTGCGCGAGCCTCTTGGCCGGGGATGTCGGCGGGAATGAGCAGTGTCTTCGCCCTGGTCCGTCCGACAATCGCGTCCCATCCCTGCTGTTCGGCATGCACCGGCAGACCGGCGATGAGAGTCTTCTGGGTGTGACTGTCGGAGTCCACAAATCCGACGACACGATACTCGTGACCACCAGCAGATGCGGTCGCATTCAACATGCGGAGGATACCGATCGAATCCTTGCGCACCCCGTAGATGAGCGTCGGCTCACGCCGCTGTCCGTTGAGCGTGGGTCGCAACACTTCGGAGTGTGTGCGCGCGGCGACTCTCAGGAAGCCGAGCACAAGCAGTGAGAGAATCGCATCGGTAATAATGATCGATCGCGGAACCGGCTTATCTCCAAACGGAATCAGATTGAAGAATAGAAAACAGGTCGTCGTGCCGAGGGTCATGACTCCGAGCGAGGCGATGTCGCTGACGGAGGCATAGCGAAATGTGCGACGCCACTCTCCGGTCACAGCACAGCCGAGCGCCTTGAGCATCAGCACGAAAGGCAGCGACGTCCAGAACACCAGACGAAAGGACTGGGGTACATCGAAGTCAAACCGCAACTGAAACGCACCGGCGTAACAGACGGCCATTACCACGAAGTACACCGGCAAAATGGCGGCGAGTCGATGTCTCATTGGTACTCCCGAATCCGTCCCTGGCTTTCGGAAGGTGTTGCTCGCCGGCGAACGCCACCGGCTCGTGTCCACCTCTCAGGCGGCCCTCGCCAGATCGCTGGTCTCTGCGACCACCCGATCCAGCACTCCGCGAACGGCCTGTCCCATCCTGGTGACATGCTCCGTTCGCAACGTGGGATGCACGGGAAACATCAGGCTCGTCTCGCCCAGTTCCCGCGACACCTCACAGAGTTCGGCAGGAGCAAGTCCTGCCTGCTGAATTCCCTGTTCCAGATAGATCTCCGCACAACTGCCGCAACCGGCGGGGATACCCTCTGCCTGCAACTCCTGCACAATGCGGTCGCGTGTCCAACGGCCCCTCAGAAATTCGGGCCGCAGGTAGGCGTAGAACTTGTAGCAGGCGTGTTTGACATGCGCCGGCGGCAAGGACAGTCGCACGGTCGGGTGGCCGACCAGCGTGGTCGTGAGCGTCGCTGCGTGATCCTGCCGCGTCTCGGTCCATGCGGGCAGTTGTGCGAGTTGTACGCGACCGATCGCGGCCTGCATTTCTGTCAGTCGCCAGTTCGTGCCGAGTGAATCGTGCAGCCAGCGAAAGACGCCCTCGTGCTGTGTGTTGAAGACCGTGTCGTAACCCTTGCCGTGATCTTTGTAGCTCCACGCCCGCTTCCAGGCGGCTTCGTCATCCGTCGTCAGCATGCCGCCTTCGCCGCCGGTCGTGATGATCTTGTCTTGACAGAACGAGAACGCCGCCGCGTGACCGAGAGACCCGACCGGCTGACCGTGATACTCGGCCCCGTGAGCTTGAGCACAGTCCTCGATGACCTTGAGCCCATGCTGATGAGCCAGCGACATGATCTCGTCCATCTCGCACGGCCAACCGGCAAGGTGCACACAGATGATGGCACTCGTCTGGTCGGTGATGAGTGGTGCAATGGTGCGGGCCGAGACGTTGCCACTCGCCCGTTCAATGTCTGCAAAGATCGGACGACATCCTCGCGCAACGACCGCACTTGCTGTCGCCAGAAACGTACGGCAAGGCACGATGACTTCCGTGCCATTGGGGATATCGAGAGCTTCGAGGGCCAACTCTAAGGCGACCGTGCCATTCGCCACTGCGACCGCATGCCGTGTGCCGACAAACGAGGCAAACTCCTCCTCGAACTGACGCACGTTGTTCCCTGTCCACGCGTTGACCTTGCCGGACCGCAACACGTCCGTGACGGCGGCGATTTGCTCGTCGTCATAGTACGGCCACGTCGGCCATTCGGCGCACGTCATGGGCAGAGCGGCTGACACAGCCGTGGGGCCAGTCATCGGCGATCCTTGAAAAAGGTTCCGGGAACCAGGGTGGGTGAGGTTGTTTCAGGGTGATTCAATGAAGACCAGAGAACCCGGTCTCGTCAGGAAGCGGCGGAATCTACCGGAAATCAATCTCACAGGTCAATACGACATCCCACTGACTTGTGCTCTGTTTTGCCCGATCATCGCTTGCGGCTTAGCGCGACCAAGAACCAACCAACGACCAGAAAACGTGCGAAACCGCAAGCGTCATGCAACCTTGGATTCCAACGAGCGGATGACTCGTGCCGGACATCCGACCGCCACCACTTGCGAGGGCAGATCACGAATCACCGCCGCCCCGCCGCCCACGACCGTCCCCGCGCCAATCGTGATGCCCTGCAACACAGACGCGCCGATGCCGATCGTCGCCGCGTCGCCGACCGTCACGTTGCCCGAGAGATGCACGCCGGGACTGATGTTCACGTACTCGCCGATGTTCCCGTCGTGATCGACGGACGCACTTGTGTTCACGATGCAGTGTTGCCCCAGCACCGTCTCCGGCTGCACGACGGCTCCCGCCATTACCACGACGCCCGGGTTCATCACGACCGACGGGTCGACGTACGCATGCGGATGGACCACCTGAATCCAGCGGAACGGCAGCCGCTCGGCGAGAAGTTGACGCACAGTTGGGGAGCCAATGCCGATGACCGCATCTGCTTGTGGATACCGAGCTGCAGCCGAGGCAATGCTGCCGGCGATCGTGACTCCCAGCAACTGCTCACCGTGCCGCGAGGTGTCGTCGTCGAAAGCAGCGGTGACCGTCCGACCCATCGCCCGCAAGGTGCTGATCAGTACCTTCGCATGTCCGCCGCCACCGATGACGATCACAGGTCGTTGTTCTGGTCTGGCATGCATCACGCAGCACTCCTTGGTTGCGAGCCGGTGAAAGCCGTCATGGTCGTGCAGCCCTCGGCACTGATGTCGTCCCGCCGCAGCACCTTGACGACCGTCAATGCGAGAATACGGATGTCCAACACCAGACTCGTATGCTCGACGTACCACACATCCATCGCGAACCGTTCGTCCCAACCGATTTGATTGCGACCGTTGACCTGTGCCCAGCCAGTGAGGCCCGGTCGCACTTCGTGACGCCTCGCTTGCTCGGCCGAGTACAGCGGCAGGTAACGTTCTAACAACGGTCGTGGTCCAACGAGGCTCATGTCGCCTCGCAGGATGTTCCACAGTTCGGGTAACTCATCCAGACTCGACGACCGCAGGAATTGTCCGAAGCGGGTCATGCGCTGATCGTCAGGCAGAGGCTGACCGTCCGGCCCACACGCATCGGTCATGGTGCGAAACTTCATCAACGAGAACGATCGCCCCCCCTGCCCCGGTCGCTGCTGGACAAACAGGATCGGACTTCCGAGTTTGACCCGCACGAGGATCGCCGTCACCGCGAGCACCGGGGCGAACACGATGAGGGCTGTCCCTGCGACAGTGACGTCAAGGGTACGCTTGCCGAAGTTGCGATAGAATTGCATGTCAGTCATCTCGTGGGGCGGATGATCGTCCCTCTCCCCTTGAGGGAGAGGGACAGATTTTCTCGCTGGCGAGAAAATCAGGGTGAGGGGGCGCCGCTGGGGTTGGGGTACGGATATTGGCCCGCCGCCTTCCCCTCACCCTGCTTCTCGGCGCTCCGCTTGAGAAGCTGTCCCTCTCCCCCAAGGGGAGAGGGAACGCGCCATTGCAATCTGTTCGATCGTCTCGCGGAATTCGATCGCCTGCTGGTCACGGTCGAAGTGCTGCTCAACATAAGCACGGGCTGAGCGACCCATCGCAACAGCTCGAGCGCGGTCGTGTGAGAGTTCATCGACAGCGTGAGCCAACGCGTCAGCATTGCCTGGCGGGACTGCAATGCCACCGTCGGCCTTCTCGACCACGTCACGGATGACACCATCGATCCCAAGAATCGTGGGACGGGCTGCTGCCATATAATCAAACACCTTGTTGGGGTAGGTCGTTTTGAACATGGGGATGTCCTGCAGGGTCGCCAGACAAGCGTCGCTCATCGCCAGGAACTGAGGCATTTCCGCTTTGGGTCGTGGTCCGGTGAAGGTCACATTTGAAAGGCCCATCTCGTTCGCTCGCTGCTCAAGCCGGCTGCGTTCCTTGCCGTCGCCGACCATGAGGAACTGCACTTCGCTGGAGCCACGGAGTCGGTCAGCCGCGTCGAGGACGACATCCAGATCGTTGGCCATGCCGATCGCTCCGGCGTACGTCACGACAAACTTGTCGTCGAGGTCGAACTCTCGTCGCAGGTGACTGCCGTCGATCGTCTCGGTGAACAGCGACGTGTCGACTCCGTTGGGGACGAAACTCACCTTCGACGCGGCAACCCTCTTGTGGATGAGGTATTCCCGATAGGCGGGCGAGTTGACCACGATGTGCGTCGCGCGGGCATACAAGAACATCTCCAATCGTCGAGCGAGCCAGATGATGACCGGGTTCTTGAGCAGGCCGATGTCGATCGCAAACTCGGGCCACAGGTCGCGAACTTCGAGCACGAAGGGCACTCGCTTGAGCACTGAGACGATCCACGCGGACAGCAGTTGGAAGATCGGGGGCGAAGTGCCCATCACGAAGTCGACTTTCTTGACACGCAGGGCCGTCCAGACCGAACTGACCATGAACGACAGAAACGAAACGACTCGCCAGACATAGCTGCGGTGCAGTGAGGCGAACGTCCACGCGCGACGCACGCGGACACCGTCGTACTCTTCGATGCCGTCCGTCGGCTGCTCCACCTGCGTGCCGCTGTGGTACGACAGGTTGCTGGCGACGATCGTGAAGTCATTTCCCTCCTTGACGAAGCGTTGGCCCAGTTCCAGGTGACGCGTGCCGCCCGCTTCCTTTGGCGAGATGAACGCCTGATGAATCAACATGACATGCATGGGTCTGCTCAGTCGGTTGAGGGGCGGCCCGTCGCCCCGGTCCATTGGTCGGTGAGGGTTCCGGTCAAACTGACCGAGTCGATCAGAAAGTCGGAGGACGGATTTCCAAATCCGTCTGTGTGTTGATCTTCGCTGCGGGTTGTGTGTCCCGTCGCAATGCTTTGGACGGACTTGGAAGTCCGTCCTACGGAGTGGCGGATGCGGCAGGACCAGTCGGGCGTCGTGGCCATGACCTGCCCCACGCCGATCTTGAGGCCCGTGACGTTCGGCCCCAACAGAGTCCAGAATGTGACTGACGTCTCTTCACTCAGACAGGCCAGCGAGACGGTCGGTTGTCGTTCGCCATAGTGCGGCGCGTACCAGCCACGAGCACATTCTCTGTCGCCACGGACACAAGAGAGTTCGGTTGTGGCGTCTGCCGCGATGCAGGCGTCATACGGCCCTTGTGGTGTCTTGAGTTGCAGGTGATGGCGTGGTTCATCCAGTTCGTAGGGCGCGTCCATCAACAGCCAGTGCAAACGGTAGACGTGTGCTGCGTCACTGCTGAGCGAATCGACAATCAACCAGTGCTCGCTGCCAATTCGCAGGATGCCCCGTCGATATTCGACCGGCGATGCCAATCGTTTGTACCCGTCATGCGACCCTTCCCAGTAGGCGAGATGCCCGCGTTCGGACGAGACGATGGGTGACTGCTGCCCACTCAGCCACGGCAGCCACAGAAAGCGGCCCACGCGGTCCATCTGATCACGACCATCGACCGTGACCGTGTTGTGCGAGCCGGTCCGCGCCAGTGGGGTGTGCCAAGGCGGCGGCGCGTTGTACGAGTAAGTGCCAGCGTCGAGGGCGACGTTCTGACCGCGCCACCAGATGTCTGCGTGCAGCATGTCCGCATGAGCTGGTCGATGACGGAACGACCCAGCTCGCGTGACACAATGACCGTGCTGAGTCCGGAGGACCGAGTACCCGGAACTGTGACCCTGCCAGTCGCAGCGTTCGTCCGGTTCGACGAGTGAGGCCACAGCGTCCGCCCCGCCGAGCCACAACAACTCCTCATCCCACGGACCGGCCTCGATCATCCGCTTGCGGTTTCGCACCCACGCCGATGCCTGGACGACCGGCCGATAGTCCTGTGACTCACAGTTCGTCAGCGGCAGCACCAACGCCCCGTCGTTCGCGCCGTGTCGCGGGAGTCGACCGGTTGCCTCATCCTGAAGATTCCACATGAACTCCCCCGCTCGACCGACGCGATCACACAATTCGTCCGAGAGCGGTTGCCCATGCAGTTCGCCCAGTCGCACGGCCCACAAGCAGGCGTGCAGCATGACTCGCTGATAGTTGACCGAGTGCTGAGAGAAGGCTCCGTCGGCGTCGATGAGTTTGCGGCACTGGTCTTCAAGCGACTCGCGACCGAGGCGTGTCCACCGCTCAGACGCTGCAAACTCCGGGAACATCAACCCGAGCGTCCACAAGCCGGTCGCCTCGATGATTCCATGATTGTTCTGTTGCGAGAGAGCGTAACCGAGGTTCGCCTCAATCCGCTGTCCTGACACGGCGAGCAATTGAACTAATTTTGCAATCCGTGACGGCGTCGACTCGGGTGAGTCTGCAAATCCGTACAGCCCGAAGCAGCACGCCATCACTCGCAGGGCGACCTCCTGACCACACTTCCAGTTGACTCCGTGTTGCGGCGGGTTCGACTCTCGCCAGTCGAGCACGAGTTGCCAGAACAGTCGTACATAACGATCATCCTGCGTTCGCCAGTAGGCCCGCACGAGCGGATACACCCATGCGAAACGGCTCGGCTCCCAGACGTACTTGATGTCGCCGCCGGCAAAATCGTCGATCTCACTCCAGTGGCGATCGACAGGATACTCGTCGCCCGTCACCGGATGCAGATGCCAGTTGGGCGGACAGCCGAGATTGATCGCCTGATGCTCGAAGAACCGGAAGATGCCCTCGCACAGTGCATCGGCGATGGCGACCGGTCCAGTCGCCTGAGCGTCCCATCGCTGGAAGTGCTTCCGCCATTTCCCGCGATCCGTTGCGTCAAACAGAAACGGGACACCCTGCTCTGCCCGATGAACCGCATACTTGTCTGCATCGGCCAGTGACGAATCGCTCAGAAAACTCAACAGTGGCTGCGCGTCCCACGATGTCGCAGGGAGTGTGCGTCGCAGCGAACCCGACCGCCGGCGCAGTGCGTACCCCGCCCGGAACATCAGCCAACCGGGGCCGAAGTGCCGCAAGAGGTGAACGGTGGTTTGCAGGGGTCTATTCAACGGTCCATCGTTGATGGGGGGTGATTCGTCCGTGAATCGACCGTTTAGCCACACATTTGAAATGTGTGGCTAAACGGTCGTCAAAACGCCGACGATGCGTTCGGCGGCGTGGCCGTCCCAGTTCTCGGGGATGCGGCCCGCCTTGCCGTCGCCGGCGAGGATCTTGTTGAACTCGGCTCGCAGTTGGTCCATGTCAGTGCCGACGAGTGTGTTGGTCCCTTCGGTGACGGTCACGGGGCGTTCGGTGTTCTCGCGAATCGTGAGGCACGGCACGCCGAGGGCCGTCGTCTCTTCCTGCAGGCCGCCGGAATCGGTCATCACGAGTTTGGCGTGCTTTTGCAGGGCGAGGCTTTCGACATAGCCGACCGGTTCCATCACGATGATGTTCGGTGTGTTCAAGGCGTCGCCGTCGAGTGCTTCGATGCGGGCTTTCGTTCGCGGGTGAATGGGAAAGACGATCGGCAGTTGCTCGCTGATGTCGCGCAAGGCAGCGATGATCCGGGTTAATGTTTCCGGCACGTCGACGTTCGACGGACGGTGCATCGTGAGCAGCGCGTACGCGCCGTCGAGTCCGGGGATCTCGGGCATCGTTGCCTTGTCAACGAGGTAGCGCACCGTGTCAATCATCACGTTGCCGACGAAATGGACCTTGTCGCTTGAGATACCTTCGTTCGCAAGGTTGTCTTGTGCTTCGGGGGAGGTGATCAGCAGCAGATCGGAGAGTTGATCGGTCACGAGTCGGTTCAACTCCTCGGGCATCTCCCGGTCGAACGATCGCAGACCCGCTTCGACGTGGGCGACTCTGATGCCGAGTTTGGCCGCCACGAGAGCCGCTGCGACGGTCGAGTTGATGTCGCCGTAGACCATGACCCAGTCGGGCTTGCGTTCGAGGACCGTCTCCTCGAAGCGGATCATGATCTCTGCCGTCTGCCTGGCGTGCGAGCCGGAGCCGACTTCGAGGCTGACGTCCGGTCGAGGGATCTCCAGTTGTTCGAAGAAGATGTCCGAGAGGTTGGGATCGTAGTGCTGACCGGTGTGGACGAGCGTCTGCACGACGTCGGACCGCTCGCGGAAGGCGCGGATCACCGGGGCCACCTTCATGAAGTTCGGCCGGGCGCCGACGACGTGTAACAGATGCATATCCGTCTCTCTTGTGTCTTTTGAATTCGTCTGACGGTCGCGGCGATCGCTTGCGGATTAGCACGACCAGAAAACCGTCGGACGCGTATTGGGGGTGCTAATCCGCAAGCGTGGGTTGGGGGCGGGGGATGAATTCGGTGTCATCGAGTGATGCGGGATTCGGAGATGGAGATGGGTCGTCGTAGCGAATGGTCTCGTGCGTCTCGGCGGCGCGGACGATGTCGAGGGTCACGCGACTGACCTCGGCGAGTTCGTCGAGTGGGATTGGTGGTGGTCCGCCCGTGCGAATGGCGTCGAGGAACGCGGCGACGCCATTCGCATGGCCTTTGTCCTGTCGCCAGAGGTTCATCTTGGTGAGACCGGGCCAACCGTAGGCGCGGAGCTTGCGGAAGTTGTCGAGTTGCATGACTCGACCGCCGCAGAAGACTTCCAGGCGTTCCTTCGGTACCGCTTTGTGACCGTTGGCGAGGTAATGCACGGTGCCGATCGAGCCGTCTGCGAACGACAGCGTGAACGTCATGCGGTCGTCGTGGATGTCGTCTGCGGCTGTGCGTCCGAACATACTCGCCTGCACTTGCGTAATCGGATGTCCGCACAGGAATCGCAGCAGGTCGACGAAGTGACAGCCCTCGCCAATGATGCGCCCGCCACCGGCAATCGGATCGTGGACCCAATGATCAGCGGGGATCATGCCGGCATTGACGGTCATCACAAACGCCTTTGCTTCCTTGGCACCGGCGAGAACCGTCTGCATGCATTGGATGTGCGGAGCGAAGCGGCGGTTAAAGCCGACCATCAACGTGTGTGAGTTATCGGTTGCAGAGGTGATGACGGCGTCGAGTTGTTCGGTGTTGAGTGCCAGCGGTTTTTCGACAAACACGTGTTTGCCCGCATCGAGTGCCCGGCAGACGAGGTCGGCGTGCGAGTCGTGCCGGGTGGCGATCACGATTGCGTCGACGTCCGGAGAGTTGAACGGGGCATCGGTGTCGCTGGTGACTTCGTCGAACTTGAACTTGCGATCGGCGATGGTGCCGGTCAGTCCGCCGCGGGAGGCGACCATCGCGAGGTGGGCCCCGTGCTTGTGGAAGGCAGGGATGAGTGTCTGCGTCGCGAAGCTGCCGGCACCCAGAAAGGCGAAGCGGGACGACTCCGTAGGACGGACTTCCAAGTCCGTCCCGTGAGACACACTTTGCTGGACGGACTTGGAAGTCCGTCCTACGGTGGATTGCCGCAACTCTTCATCGAGTACTTGGACCGGCGTCGGGTATTGTAACATCACGCCGAGTGATGGCTCATTGCCGCTGATGAGGGCGTACGCCTCAGCCGCGTTGTCGAGGTCGAAGCGGTGGGTGATGAGTGGGTCGGCGTCGAGTTGACCCGACTGCATCATGTCGAGGACCGCTTCGAAGTTTCGCTGTTCGGTCCAGCGGACGAAGCCGACCGGATAGTCCTGCCCCTGCTGTTCGTACACGGGGTCGTAGCGGCCCGGTCCGTAAGAGCACGACACCTGAAAGCTCAACTCCTTCTCAAAGAAGTCGGCCCGTGAGAGATTCAATCCCGCGACACCCACGAGTACGAGGCGTCCCCGTTTGCGAGACATGTGAGCCGCTTGTCGGACTGGTTCGTCGCTTTGAGTCGCAGCGGTGATGATCACGCCATCGACGCCGCGTCCGCGGGAGAAGGCCATGGCAGCGGGGATGGGATCGCCCTGTCCCAGATTGAAAGTCTCCGCGCCGAACTCTGCGGCTTGGGCGAGTCGCTGTTCGTTGAAGTCGAGGCCCAACACGCGACAGCCGTGGGCTCGCAAAAGTTGCACGGTCAACAGGCCGATGAGTCCCAGACCTGAAACGACGAATGTCTCGCCGAGCGTCGGTTGGGCGAGGCGGATGCCTTGGAGGCCGATGGCTGCGACGACGGTGAACGTCGCTGTCTCGTCGGAGACGTTGTCCGGGATGCGGGCACACAGATTTTGAGGCACGCAGACGACCTCCGCGTGATGTCCGTTCGAGAGGACACGATCGCCGACCTCGAAGCCTTCAACGCCGCTGCCGACTTCGAGGACTGTGCCGACATTGCAATAGCCGAGGGGGAGCGGTTGATCGAGTTTGTTGCGGACCGCTTCGAGCGTGGGAAACAGGCCGTCCGTTTTGACTTTGTCGAGGACTTGACGAACTTTGTCCGGTTGTTGCCGGGCTTTGTCGAGCCAGCCGGCCTTGCCGAACTCGACGAGCATGCGCTCGGTGCCGGCTGAGATCAGCGTGGTGTGAGTGCGGATGAGCAACTGCCCGCGTCCGACTTGCGGACAGGGGACGTCGCAGATGAGCGTCTCGCCATCCTTCACGGATTGCAGGATTTGGCGCATGGGGCAACGTGGGTCAACGGGAACGATTCGCGGGGAGGCGGAGTATACGTCCGCTGCCGGGCGGGACAAAGGCCAATCGCGGGGCGTTGGGAAGGGGTCAGGCACGATTTCGGACGGTGCGTCTCCATCAGTTCGGACTTCTTTCCGCCGAAATGGTGCCTGACCCCGTTGCGAACCCGACCGATCTTGACACTCCTGGCTTGTTTCCCGAAAGTCCCTGCCGCTGTGGGCCCTGGGGGGCCGCGATTTGACTGTCTGCGCTGGCGACGAAACACATGGCGAATAACTTCTGGCCTTGGATGATCGGCTTGGCAGCGGTGTATCCGCTGGCCTGGCAGGCGCTCGAACTGCGTGGTCGCCCGGTCGATCTCGTTGCCTCGGATTTGCTTGTCGTGTTGATCCTGCTCGTGCCGATGGGCGGTCGTCTGCGCATCCCCGCAGGCGTGAGCCTCAAGAAGCTGGCCACCGTGCGAGTCGCTGCGGTCGTGTTCATGCTGTACGCGCTTGGTCTGGCGCTCACCGTCTACGGCGGCACGGCAGACATGTCGCGGGTCGTCTCGGCGAGCAAGCTGACCAAACCAATCTTCTTTGTGCTGTTGGGGACGTACATTGCGCGGACGGTGCCTCCGCTCATTGCACTTAAACGAGTGGGGACGGCCTTTGCGATCATCGTGTTCGCCACGATCGGCAGTGCGGTGTTGAGTCCAGGATTCCCTCGTGCTGCGTGGGGCTCAAATCTGTTCGGCACGCGGTTGTATGGCTATCCGAACAGTGCCATGTCGTTCTACGCCGTGATGTTGCCTTTGTTGATCGCCTGCGCGGACACGAAGTCTCGCAGCATGCGTCGCTGGTTCTACTACGGAGCCATTGTCTGCACCGCGTTGATTGTCGTCTCATCGCTGTCCCGGTCATCGACTCTGGTGATGGTGTTCGGCGTGCTGACATACCTGTTCGTCACGGGTCGTGGGCACGTGCCCATCGTATGTTCGTCGGTGATCGCAGTTGCTGTCGTGGCGAGTGCAGGTTTATTGATGAACCTGGACATTCAGAACGAAGGCGTCTTGCAGCTCAAAGAGAACATCGAGAAGCGATACTCACAGACAGTCGGGGCCGAAGATCCACTCTCGGGACGGGCGGGCATCTGGGCGGACACGCTGGGACTGGCAGCCGACCGACCGATCTTCGGCTATGCCTTCGAGTCGTATCATCACCATTCGACATTCGACACGCCGCACCAACAGTACCTCGAAATCCTGTACAAGACGGGAGGCCTGGGACTCGTGCTGTACTTCTGGCTGCTGCTCTCGGCACTCGGCGGCGTGAGGCACCTCGGTCAGCACGCGGCCGTGCGCAGCGAGAGTTGGTATTTCCTGAAGGCCCTGTTCGCCGCGTTCGCAGCCGCGATGGTGGGCAACCTGTCGCAACCGAATCTCACGTATTCCGTCACGGGGAACTGCCTGTTCCTGCTGGTCGGACTGATGCTCAACCGCAACGGAGCTGCGTCGATCGTCAATCTGCCTTCCGCCGAATTCAGCGTTTCGCCGACACCTGCCACCATCCCCCAACCCACAGTTCCCGGACGCATGGTCCCCTCGTAGGACGGGTTTCCAACCCGTCCGTCCCCACGGGAAACTCAGCTTGACGGACGGGTTGAAAACTCGTCCTACAGAAGTTGCCATCACTCCAAAACATCACGGTATCTCATGACTGTTCACCAAGAGACACAACAACCGACCATCACCCTCATCGCGAACCCGTACAGCGTGCATGTGTTGCGGTGGCTGCAACTGTATGAGAAGGCGGATATCGAGGTGCGGATCGAGTCTCCTGAGCGCAAACAGGAGGGTGGTCCGACGGGCGTGCCGATCGAGCATCTGGCTCCTGGATGGGTGCCCGGACCGTCATTCATGCGATACCGGCGTGCCGGTCGTGCTGCCCGCAAACGCCAGCGAAGCACGGGCGAAATTTTGCACGCGCATTGCACCTCCGGCAGTGGATACACCGCACTGCTCAGCCGTCATCCGTACATCGTGACGACGTACGGCAGTGAGGTGTTTGGGGCCGCCGAGCGCGGGTGGATGTATCGCTGGATGATCAAACGTGTGCTGCGAGGAGCGACACTCGTGACGGCGACCACTCCCAAGATGGCGTCGACGCTCGTCAATGAGTTCGGAGTTTCCGAAGATCGCATTCGCATGTTCAGCCTCGGGTACGACTCCTCCGTCTTCTCAACGGTCGAGGAAAAGGAACGGCGAAAGTTGCGGCGTGATCTCGAACTGCCATCGACCGAACGCGTGTGGGTGATTAACCGCCGCTCGCTGTCGCTGTACCGCACAGTTGAGGTCGTTTCGGGCTTTCTCGCGTTCTGCCTGGATCACGCCGACGGACAATTGGTTGTTCTCTCCGGCGATGACGATGCGGCCTACAGCAAGCAACTGCGAGACGTCATCGCGGCATCACAGTATGCGTCCCGTGTGCATCTGGTCGGCGAGTTTCTGCCGGCGGAGGGCGTGGCCAAATGGCTCCGTGCGGCTGACTTCGCGATCTCCGTCCCCAAGACCGATCAACTCTCAACGTCGATCCTCGAAGCGATGGCCTGCGGTGCGATCCCCGTCCTGTCGGACCTGGAAGCCTATCAGCAGTTGCACGACTGCGAGGCCATCCACCGCGTGACGGACTACACGGTCGAGGGCTTCACTCGCATGTTCGAAGAGACCTGGTCCACCTCGACCAAGCAGCTTCAACGAAACCGTCAGCAGTGTGCGGAGTTCGTCACCGACCGCTTCTCGGAATCGACGATTCTCGATCACGTCCGCGAGTTGTATCGTCTTCAGGCTGTCGATGCACCAGAGACCCGCGAAGCTGCATAAGCGGAGATCGATCATTCCTGAATTTTATCCGTGTCATCCGTGAAATCCGTGGTCAAAATTGAGAACCACGGATTTCACGGACGACACGGATCGATATGACTTCGTTCCGAAGCCGTCGCTTGAGAACGAGGATGCGTCTGGTCATGGAAAATCGCCCGACCGGTGTTGCAGCCGGTCGACTTCACGTCACAATAGCAGCCTTCCCACTGCTCACCCTCCTGCCCGGACCGGAACCGCTCATGACGTCGTCGCTGATAGCTGCCATCGAGAACAAGTCGGCCAACATTGGCGTCATCGGGCTGGGTTATGTCGGGCTGCCGTTGATCGATGCGTTTGTGAACGCCGGGTTCAAGGCGATCGGCTTTGACGTCGATGAGACTAAGGTCGACGCGCTCAATGCGGGCAAGAGTTACATCAAACACATCTCGTCCGATGACGTGCAGGGCTGGACCGACAAGGGGTTGTTCGAGGCGACAGCCGATCTGTCCCGGATGGCGGAGGCGGACGCCCTGCTGATTTGTGTGCCCACACCCCTCAACGACAGCCGCGACCCGGATCTGAAATACGTCGAGAGTACGGCGGAGGCGATCGCCAAGACGCTTCGTCCCGGACAACTGGTTGTGCTGGAGAGTACGACTTATCCCACCACAACGCGCGACGTGATGCTGCCGATCCTCGCAGCGACGGGGCTCAAGCCTGGCGAAGACTTCTTCGTCGCTTACAGTCCTGAGCGTGAAGATCCCGGCAATCAGGACTACTCTGCCTCACGCATTCCCAAGGTTGTCGGCGGGTTAGACCCACAGAGTCTCGAAGTCGCGACCGCCCTGTACGAACACGCAGTCGTCGAGGTGATCCCGGTCTCGAGTTGCGAGGTCGCGGAGGCATGCAAAATTCTGGAGAACACCTACCGGGCGGTGAACATCGCCTTGGTCAACGAACTCAAGATGCTCTACGACCGCATGGGCATTGATGTCTGGGAAGTCATCGACGCGGCGAAGACCAAGCCGTTTGGCTTTCAGGCGTTCTATCCCGGTCCCGGTTTGGGCGGACACTGCATCCCGATCGACCCGTTCTATCTCACGTGGTTGGCGCGCAAGCAGGGACTGACGACACGCTTCATCGAACTCGCCGGCGAGGTCAATCACCACATGCCGGAGTACGTGATCGCGCGACTGGCTGAGTTCCTCAACGACGCGGGCAAGCCGATCAAGGGGAGCAAGATCTGCCTGCTGGGCATGGCCTACAAGAAAGACGTTGATGACCCGCGCGAGAGTCCATCCTTCGTGCTACTCGACCTGTTGCAGGAACGAGGAGCCGACGTGTCGTACAACGATCCGCACGTCCCCAAACTCCGCCCGATGCGACATCACGACGTGCCCGACATGACAAGCAATGAACTCACGCCCGAGTACCTCGCCGCACAAGACTGCGTGCTGATCGCGACTGATCACTCGGCGTACGACTACGCGGACATCGTGAAACACTCTCAACTCGTCTTGGACACCCGCAACGCGACCAAGGGTGTGACCCAGGGACGAGAGAAGATCCGCAAGGCGTGAGGGCGTTGTGGTCTTCTTCTTTGATCCGTGTCATCCGTGAAATCCGTGGTTCCATTTTCTGACCACGGATTTCACGGATGACACGGATTTTCAAACAACTTCGTTCCGAAACCGGAGCTTGGGAATGAGGGCTCTTAACTAATCGCCATCGCCATCGTCATCGGCGGCGTGATGCCTGCTGTGCATCGGCGGTCTTGCTGGACGACCTGCGGTTGGCGACTTCGACCATCTTTTGCAGGCTCTTGTCGTGTCGACGACGTTGCGAGCAGAACTCCAGATGTTCGCGGGCGGCTGCGAATTCGTGATTGCGGTACAGCCACTGCCCTAACAGCAGACGGGCGGGCAACGAGTTCGGATCGGCCTCGACAGCTGCGAAGGCCGTCTGCCGGGCGGATGCGACGTCGCCCAGTTCGATGTACGTTTGGTGGGCCTGTCGCCAGAGACGAAACGTTTCGCGTCGAGGGGCGGACTGGGCGTCAGTCATGAGTCGTTCTGCGAGCAACAGACTGACATCTCGGAAGTCTTCCTGATCACGGGCGTCCCGATAGCCGTCACGGAGTCGGGCGAGTGCGTCAGCATCAAGCTCGAAGTTGTCGAGAAACCATGACGCCGGCAGGCTGTCCGCAAGGATCTGAATGATCAACTGCTGGTACTTGTCGTCCCGATAAAATGCTCGCCGCCAGTGCTCGATGGCAGCCGTCTCCCTTCCTCGGAGCCAAGCTTCTCGACCAGCAGAAAAGTGGACGAGCGGATCGTACGGACGCACGATGAGTGCCTGTCTCAGCAGATCATTCTCTTGAGAGCGTGCTGCCCCGTACAGCCAGGCAAGCTCGCCGAGCCGGAGATACCCTTCCGCTAACAGAGGGCACAATGAGAGGGCATGTTGAGTTCTCTGCCAAGCCGCATCGAGTTGCGAGCGATCGCCGAGGACAGCCGGGTTGTCGAGCCATTCATCACGTTGTGCGGCTGATTCCCACTGCGAGGCTTGTGCCGCATCCCTGAGGTTCGCCAGCGACATCAGCATCGGATCTTTCTGTCGCTTGCTGCGGAACGTTGTGAGTTCTTCGGCCGCCGCCCGCATTTGAATTCTGCAGTCTCTTGAGTCGAGCTTCGCTGCCAACATCAGAACGTCGTGCATCCGAACCTGCATCTTCTCTTGTTCGGAATCGTCCTCCAGCTTGGCTTCCTCTTGGACCAGCCGGATGTATTCAAACCAGTAGGGCTCGGCTGCCACTGCCGGAAGTTGTACCTCGGCCATCCAAACGCCGAGCGTCACCACACCGAACGCCGTCACGGCGCCTCCAAACCTCGCCAAAAACGATGCACGCTCGGCAATCGGTTTTTCATCAGCCGTGGATTGAGTCGCGAGTCGCGCCGCACATGCTCCCATCAGCACAATGACCGTCATGATTGAAGGGACGTACCAGACAAAGTCGGTGATCGAGTGCACCAGATTCACCGCAAAGATGCCCACGATCGCCGCCAGCAGAGCGGCGGCTTCCGGCGACGATGGACATTTGAGCCCTCGCAGGCACCAGAAGGTCACCATCAGGATGGCCAGCGCGGCGATGCCCAGTCCCAAGAAACCCGTCTCCAAGGTGAGTTGCAAGTAGCCGTTTTCCGCATGGCTGAATTCGCCGTCGATCTCGGGGTGATCGAAGTAGGTCGAGTAGACCTCGCGATGGCTGCTCAACCCTGTCCCCATGAGTGGATATTGCGAGATACCCGACGCCGCAGCAGTCCAGATTTTCTGCCGGGCACTGCCGTGATCGAGTTGCCTGGCATCGCCGGAGACCAGTTCGTGGAAGTTGGCCTCAATGAGTGACTCGATGTGTGACCCGAAGAGTGTCAGCGAGACGAGAGCCGCGATGGCAATCCCACCGACCGTCCCGGCGACACGCATCGTGAGCAGACGTTGTCGGTACAACAGAAACAAAGTGACAATCGCTCCGACACAAGCGGTGACTAGTCCACCACGCGATTGAGAGAGCAGAATGCCCACTGCCACACACGTCAGACAGCCGAGGGCAATCGGCCCTGAGAGCCGAGCAAGGTGATCTCGTCCCGTGTCGTACGGCGAGCGTCGACGTCGCCCCGAGGATGAGGCATGCATCGCATACCACGCCAACAGAATGGGCACGGACATCGCCAGATAGTCGGCAAAGTGGTTGGGGTTGGTGAAGGCCCCCTTGGCGTAGTCGCGTGTGTGTGTGAAGGGGTGTTCATAGATGCCGTAGAAAAGACCGTTGCCGAGCAAGAATTGACAGCAGCCGAACACCGCCATCAGCGTCGCTGCAATCGCGAAGGACCGCATCAACAGCGATGCATCCGATACCGTGTCAATCCGCTGTGCCGCAACAAGAAAGAGCATCGCGACCGAGATGACACAACACAGACTCCGCTGCGTTGCCGTGGGCACCAGCGAGATCATCGACCACGTCCCCGGCACGAGTTCCGTTGCTGGCGCTGTCTCGCTTGATGCGTGCCACAGGGGAAGCAATCGTTCGAGCTGTGGTGACAGACTACTGAGCACTTCCGGTGTGAGCACAAGCGTCTGTGTCACACACAGAGCAATGCCGGCAAGCAACAGCGGCTCGACGCCCGTGATTCGCCACGGCTGTTTGCGTTTGAGCGCATGATGCAGCAGCCAGAATGACGTCGTCCAGCAGGCAATGACACTCAGTGTGAACTCACCAATCGCCTGACGTCCGCCCATCACGAATGGCAGCACAAACACGGCTGCGAACAGTCCGAGATCCGCCGCCCACAGCAGGAGACCTCGCGAGGCGGAGGCTTGACCGCCGTGCCAGTCGTAGTCACTGTCGGGAGAGTAGCGGGCCATGATGACGTTTGGTTCACGATCTGCCCCTCTCCCCTTGAGGGAGAGGGACCGCTTGGAAGCCCTGGCTTCGAAGCAGGGGGAGGGGGAGGCGCGGATTCATGTGGGACTATCGATCACTGCACCGCCCCCTCACCCTGATTCCTGGCTGACGCTTCGGAATCTGTCCCTCTCCCTCAAGGGGAGAGGGATGAACTGTGCCGTTGTAGCTTTCAAACAGGTCTCCTCACGCGGCTCGGCGTCTACGCACTCGGCTGGCAGAACGTTCGCGGGTCACGCCAATGGAAGAACCGGCGAGTTCCGGGGTCGAGTGCTGCTCGTACGTGTTGTCGCGGTGAAAATCGGAGCCGATCGGATCGTCATGTCCGTACTCGCCATGTCCGTAGGCGTAGCCGTACTCGTCGCTGCCGTTTGACTGCACGGAATTGATCACGACACCGAGCAGTTGACAGCCGAGCGACGTGAGTGCTTCTGACGCGCGGAGGACGAGTTTGCGGCGGTTCTTGTCCGGTCGAACTGTTAAGATGGCGCCGTCCACCAGACGACCAATAATGGCAGCGTCAGTGACAGCGAGCGACGGAGGCGCATCGATGAGGACCTGGTCGTAACTCGTCTCGGCCCAGGCCAGAAGTTCCGACAATCGATCGTTCGTCAACAACTCGACCGGGTTGATCGGACGCGGTCCGGCGGGCAGGACATGCAGATTGTCCATCTCGGTCTGCTGGATGGCTCCGATGACCGAATCGAGGATGGGACGTGTGTCTCTCAGAACGGTCGAGAGTCCCGACTGGCCATTCCGATCGAACAATCGCGTGAGCCCGGGTCGACGCAAGTCGCCATCGATCACAAGTGTACGTTTGCCGGACTGTGCGAACGCGACTGCGAGGTTCGCAAGGACAGTCGTCTTGCCGTCGCCCGGTTCGGTGCTGGAAATCGTCAGTCGGCGAGAACTTCCCCCCGTAAACTCCAAGGCTGTTCGCAATGTGCGGAAGGCTTCCGACTCCGAGGAGTTCGCACGGCTATAGGTGTGTAGTGATCGAATGCCTCGATCGCCGATGGGGTTCAGACGTTGCACCATTGCGAGAATGGGCACCCCCAATTCCGAACGAAGATCATCCGGCGTATGGAAGCGATCATCGAGCAGGTCCAGGACATAGATACACGCACAGGCCGCTGCGAAGCCGAGGAACAGACTCATCACGACCACCAGCGACAGCTTGGGGGACACGGGAGCCGTTTCCAGCTGAGGCGGGCTGGTGATCTGCGTCAAGAGCTGACGTTGCTCGTCGAGCGCCACGGTGGCGATGTTGTTGTTGAGCCTGTCGAGGCTGTTCCGTAATTGATCGAGTTTGGATTTTTCGTTGTTAATCTGTGACAGTTGGCCATTGAGGTCAGAGGCTTTCTGGCTGGCAACTTCGAGATTGGCCTGCACGTTCTTTTCATGATTGACAGCGAGGTGATGACGACGCTTGGCGAGTGCCAGTAATTGTGGTCCGAGACCGGTCTCCATCACGGCATTCGCTGCTTGTCTGGCATTCTCCGGCAACTCGCGGAGTCGTTGTTGTTTCGTGGTGATCTGTGTCCTGAGTTCTCGCACCCTGCGGTGATTCGGACCCAGTCGCTCCAGCTTGTCCTGCAATTCGGCTTCGAGATCGACAGTGTCCTCCCACTGACGCACAGCGACCGATCCGGATCCGGTGTCCATGCCGAGCTGCTTCTGGAGCAGATCGGTGCCAATCGAGTCCGACATCTGCATGAGGTAGTTTGTGAGATCCTCACCATCGGCGATGGCATTTTCCAGCCTGAGGTGAAACTCGTGGGCCTGGCTCCGCCGTGTCGCCGCATCCATCAGATCGAAGTTCAACTTCCTGACCGCCTCCGCATGGATGTTGGTAATCTTTTCACCTTCTTCAATGATGAGGTTCGAGTTCCTCAGCAGTGCCGTATGGCGATCGCTGGTTTTGTCGATCTGGACTTGCACATCGTCCCGCTGATCATAAAAGAGTTGCAGGCGCTCACCGGCGTCTCGCTTGAAGATGTGTTCGACATACTGGATGTACTGTGTGAGCAGCGAGTCGACGACGATCTGGGCCGTCTCGGGTGACCCTGAGCGATAAGTGACCGACATGATATTCGTGTCGCGGGCCGTGCTGACGGACAAGCGCGAGCGAAACACACGCTCCCAGTTCGAGGCCCGAATACCAACGAAGTCCCCGTAATGATCTTGCGGCAGCGACTTGATCGTCGCCTGGATGACCTCATCACCCTTCATCATTTTTTCGAACGTCGGCATGTCCTCGGTCACGACCTCAGCTCCGCCGTTGTTCGCGTCACTGGCGTTGGCGCCGGACTTCATAATCATGAGCTCGCCTTCCGACTGATACACGCGGTCAGCGGTGACGTAGTACACGCCTCCGATGACGGAGGCGATGAGTAGAAAGGTCATCAGCACGCCCTTGCGAGCTTGCAGCGACTTCGAGAACCGCAGAACGCTGGCGAGCACGTCCATGGTTTCCGAGGAGTTCGAGACGACTACCGTCCTGGCGTCGTGTTGCATTGAATTTGAGCCTTTATGGGTCAGAATGCACTGCCACTGACACCGAAGCCGACCAGCCGCAGTGCTTCGAAAAACGCCGTCGCCGGCGTTTGCTCAACACTCACAACGTCGCCGGGAGCGAGGCGCGGATTATCCATCCCCCGTTTGTTTTTCGCTTTGCGAATGGTGGCTTCGATCAGAATCGTGTCTTCGGAATTCGGCTTCTTCCGGACGATGTACACTTTGTTTGCGACTGGATTGCGGGTACCGCCTGCCAGAGCAATCGCATCCAACAGATGCAAATCCTGTCCCACCGGGTAATCGTATTGATTCGGTTTGGAGACCAGCCCCATGACACGGATTGCGTCGGGGTCGCGAGACTCCACCATCACAATGCTGCGGTCTGGCAGATGTTGTCCCACTTGGCCGTTTTTGGTGGCTGAGATGAGATCGATTTTGACCGACTGTGGACCGCTTTCAACGACGGCATCCCGGTATCCCGCCTGCACGATGCCATCGCCCGACACACCGTCGGACATGGAGGGCGAGGGAGACTGGTTTTGAAAACCCGGAAGACGGATTTCGACAGTCGTCCCAGCATTCTCGGCGAGCCCACCCGCCTGCACAATCGCATTCAACACGTCGCTGGCACCGGGCCGAAGCTTGTAAATCCGTGGTTCCTTTAC
Organism: Planctomycetaceae bacterium; assembly: GCA_029259815.1. Classification (GTDB taxonomy): domain Bacteria; phylum Planctomycetota; class Planctomycetia; order Planctomycetales; family Planctomycetaceae; genus JAHBXU01. Next base: position 53,383 of record JAJDEJ010000010.1, read on the forward strand.
CGCCCCAATCACCGTAATGGAGTTCATCCTGGCGTGTTTCAAGGTAACCGTGACTTGCGGCTCACGGTACAGGCCGTTTTCGACACACTTGGTGGAAATCAAACCTTCCGCAGTGACCAGCCCCATTCCTTCCACAGGAATGTGTCCCAGGCTGGCGAGGAAAATCGTGCCGGCATCCGAGACGCGGACCACCGGATTGGAATCATCCGCTGGATCGGCCCCGGCAGAGATCTTAATGTCGAGGACATCACCGCTGGAGATAATGTCGGACTCGTCAGTCGGACTCGCGATATTCACCAGTTCGAGCGTCTGGGCATTGTTGCTCAGTTCGGCTTGCCACTCTGTCGGCAGCTTCGCAGCCGCAATCCGATTCGTCGCACAACCACTCGTGGACATCGCCGCCAACATCAGCAGGCACAGCACTGCACAGCAGTGGCGTGAAGACAGCCGAGTTGTCAGGCGACCAAATGACATGAGCGAGCTTGCGGGACAGCCCGGATCGAGTTGATAGGTAGGGAAATGTCGACAGAGTCAGTGCTTGAGGCAGTCCGTCATAGACTGCTCACGCACCTCTCCCCGAGATTAGGGGGCGGGAGACTACGGCAGATTCCGCAGAAGTGTCAAGGTGAGGTTGCGGCAAGCTCAGAGACTGGGAGGCTTGGCGAAAATTCGCTGACATCGCCTGTCGTGATCACACAGGAACAGTGGCCAGGTGCCAGTCACTCATTGCCAAGCAACCAGCCTGACGACATGCGCACGAACGCAATCTGGCCATAATCATCGGTCTCATACAGACAACCCACATCGCCGTCGGGGAGTTCAGCGAGGCAACTGTAGGCAAAGTCGTTGCGCTCGATCACACGTCCGGTCTTCCATGTCTGCCCTTGATCACGGCTGACCATGATTGTGCCGTTGGATCGCGAATCGACCGTGTGTGGCAGCGAGTGCAGCAGCAAGCCCTGCTCCTCCCCCTTGGTCCGCGTCAACCGGATGACGCTCGACATACAGGGCGGAGTGAGCAAGTCCGTTGCGATCCGATGCGTCGACCACGTTTCGCCGCCGTCATGACTGACTGTCAGTTTGCGAGACTGTCCCTTGGGATTATCACGAGCCGTCATTAAGACCTTTCCATCTGCCAGCTCGACGAGCTGGGCCTCATCGCCATAATTCTGGTCATCCGGCTCAGCAACGTCCGCCGACAGCCGCCATGTTTCGCCGCCGTCATCGCTGATCGATACGCAGTTGGCCTTGCGACGACTGACGTCACTCAGCCGATAGACCTGATACGTCGGCAGCAGAATACGGCCACGATGCGGCCCTGACGTGAGTTGCACCCCGACCCCGGGACTGCCGACCGCGATTGCCTCTTCTCGCCGCATCATCCGGGTGACATCACGAGGCGTCGACCACGTCTCGCCATCGTCATCGGAATGTGTGAGGTACAGCCGCACATGCTTCGGCCCGCCGAAGCCGGGCTCCGCCATCACCGTGTGCTTGCTGACTCGTGCATGCACCCCCTTCGGAAATCGTGTGTAACGTAAGAGTATTCGCCCCATCTCCAGCACGACGACGCACGGATCGTTCAGCGAGTCACTTCCCTCATCTGCAATCACTTGAGTCGCCTGCCAACTCTGACCGCCGTCCAGACTCCGCCGCAGGACAATGTCGTTCTGACCATGATCGTGCAGCCCGACACGTCGTTCACAGATGGCGAGCAGCGTGCCGGCATTCGTCACCGACAGTGCGGGGATGCGATAGCCGAATTCACTCTCCCGAACATCCCCTTGCTCAAAGACGACCGTCTTCGAGAGTCTCTCCTCGGCTGCGAGCAAAGACGTCGTCATCGCGACAAGCACGGTACTGACAGTGAGTTTTCCACGGAACATGCAACTTTCCTCACAAGAAACTCATCGGACGGTTCTGCAACGATTGTATCGTGAGAAAGCCGGAAGTTCCTGGTCACGATGACTGCTATACTGCTGGCATGTCCGCGGTCACTCCTCAACCTGAGTCTGCCTCGCCACGATCCACGGGTGCCGTCACTCAAATGCTGGACGCCATCGGCGCGGGACGGGCCAATTCCGAGCAACTCCTCCCTCTCGTCTACGCCGAGCTGCGTCGACTGGCGACTCAGCGACTCTCGCAAGAGGCTCCCGGTCACACCTTGCAACCGACCGCTCTCGTCCACGAGGCGTACCTCCGTCTCGTCGGCCCTGAGGATCGTGAGCAGTGGGATTCACGTGGCCACTTCTTCGCCGCAGCGGCTGAGGCCATGCGCCGTATCCTTGTCGAAGACGCTCGTCGCAAACAACGCCTCAAACACGGCGGCGAACTCCAGCGCGTCGACCTGCTCGACGCGGACGCCGCCATCGAACCCGACAACCACGAAAGCCTGCTCGCCCTCGACGAAGCCCTCAACGCCTTCTCCGAGCAGTCCCCCGACAAAGCCCAACTCGTCAAGCTCCGCTACTTCGCCGGACTCTCCGAGTCCGAAGCGGCCGACGTCCTGGGCATCTCCCGCGCGACAGCGTCGAGGTGGTGGACGTTTTCTCGTGCATGGTTGTTCGACCGTTTGAATGCAGGCAATGGAGAATAGAGGATGGCGAATGGAGCAGTGGTGAGACGGCAAATGACTCTCGGCATTTCTTTTCCTCCATTCCCACTTCCCCATTCTCCATTTCTCCAAATTCACATGAGGCGCGCAGCCACCAGACATCGCATTACCTGGTACCCGCCACGTATGCTTCAACTGGAGCCATGCCGATGTCTGATGATTCTGCTAATGCGTCCGTCACGCCCGATCCGCAGTCGATCGAGGGTCTGTTCCTCACCGCGCTGGGGCACTCATCGCCCGAGACACGGGAGGCGTTTCTCAACGAAGCGTGTGGGGACGATGCCGAGCGACGACGGCGGATCGAGGCCCTGCTCCGCGCGTACGACGACGCGGGCAGCTTTCTCGAACACTCGCCCGTCAGCTCACAGCTCGCCGATTCGTTCAACCTCGAATTCCTCACCCCGTCCGACGACCCCGGTCTCATCGGCACGCTTGGCCCGTACGAGGTGTTCGAGGTTCTCGGACGCGGCGGAATGGGGATCGTCTTTCGAGCCCGCGACCCCAAGCTCAACCGCATCGTGGCCATCAAAGTTCTCGCTCCCGAACTCGCCGCCAACCCCAACGCCCGCCGTCGCTTCCTCCGAGAAGCTCAAGCGGCAGCCGCGATCAGTCACCCACACGTGGTCACAATCCACGCCGTCGACGAAGGCGTTTCAGTCGAAGGTCGAACGTCGAAGGTCGAATCTCCATCAACCCTCAACCATCAACCATCGACCCTTCCCTACCTCGTCATGGAATGCATCGTCGGTCAGACGCTGCAACAAAAGCTCAACAAACAAGGTTCTCTGAGACTGACCGAAACGCTGAGAATCGGCCAGCAAGTCGCTTGCGGATTAGCAGCCGCCCACAAGCAGGGCCTCATCCACCGCGACATCAAGCCGGCCAACATCCTCCTCGAAAACGGCGTCGAACGAGTCAAGATCACCGACTTCGGCCTCGCCCGCGCCGCCGACGACGTGAGCATCACCCGCACGGGCGAAGTCAGCGGCACCCCCCAGTATATGTCGCCCGAACAAGCGACCGGCGACCCCATCGACCACCGCAGCGACCTGTTCAGCCTCGGCTGCGTGCTGTACGCCATGTGCACCGGCCGCTCCCCCTTCCGAGCGACCACCCTCGCCGCCGCCATCCGCCGCGTCTGCGACGACACTCCGAGACCCATCGCCGAGATCAACCCTGAAACGCCTGCATGGCTGATCGCGATCATCGACCAACTGCTGGAGAAGAATCCGGATTCCCGCATCCAATCAGCAGACGAAGTCGCCGATCTGCTGAATCACCACCTCGCAGTTAATCAGGATTCCCAACGTACATCGAAGCGAACGATTGTCGCAGGCTTCCCCAAGACACAGAAACAAGTCGACCGCCGCCAAGAGACCTCGGCGTCATGGTTGGGAGTCACACCAGAACGTGATCGTCTCGCGATGGTACTGACCATCTGTGGTCTGTTTGTACTCGCCGCGACCGTCCTGTGGGCAGTTGCTGGCACGAACGGATTGGTTCCTGAGCCTCCGTTCGACCAGCGTCACAGCATATTGAACCCACTATGGGTTTTGGCCTTGTTATCGGGCGTACTGCTTGTTTCAGGGTTTACGTTGGGGCGATATCTTCTTCGTCCGATTGCTGAACTGTTCCGCGTGTTGATCGGTTCTGTACCGCCTCGGCACGATTCATCCGAGCTGCCTGCCGTCGCTTCTCAGCGAAGTCCGCATCGCTGGGCGCGCCGATTGATGTGGGCCGGCGTCGCGTTCATCGTACTGCCCTGGCTGCGCATCTGGATGCGACCGATGCTCGGCCCCTTGCGGGTGGAGACCGCCCAATTTCTCCTGCTCCTCGGGTTCATCCTCGGCCTGCTGACCCTCATCGCCGCCGGGATCACCAAACTCGTCGCTCCCTCGATCGAAGAGCCGGATACGACTCGGCCTGTGAGCCTGTGGCGCGTCATCGGTTGGGTGCTGTTGAGCTGTGTCGGGTTGGCAGTTGTGGGGGCGGTGGTCATGGTGGCATCGTATGCCCCGTTCGATTCTGATGCCAAGGCTGTTGCTCGGGCGTGGCAAAAGTCACTTGAGGGACAACAGATCGTGATTGAGAGTCCTGCTACCGGTGGGACAGATATCAATCGAAACGTGCCGATGTCGGAAGGGGGCGAATTCCCTGCGGACGTTTTTGAACCACAGCCTTTTCAAGATGAGGATCGCCCATTCACAGAGCTTGATGCGAACCCATTCCAACCGCCGACACAGGTGCACCCGGCCGCTCCCTTGCAGCCAGCGAAGGGAGAACGCACCGGCTATCTCAACATCGACATCCAGGACGACGGCCTGCTCGTGGCCCTGCGCCGCAAAAGTGCGTTCGACGGCTATGTGCCGGGGTCCGAACAACAGGTGGGCGAATTCGGCCAGACCCAACTGCGACTGCATCCGGGGGAGTATGAATTACTGATTCGCGACACGTTGTTCGGCTGGGGTGACCGAATTGAGTCCCTCACAATGGGAGGATCATTGACTGACTTCCCGGTTCGTCGGGATCTGGCCGAGTACGTTAAAACGACCGATGAACACATGGCCTCGGTGTTGGTGATTGACGCGTTTCCGTTCCTGTGGGATGGTGAGAAATATCATCCCGATACACCTGCGGCTCGATTGGCCGTCAACTGGCTGCTGGAAGCCTACGCTGCCGGAGAGCCGGACGTCGACGAACAACGGCTTCTCGAACGGCTGACTGCTTATCCCTTCGGACCGTTTAACAAAGCTGACAGCACGCCGCCCGAAAGTCTCGCCGAGGTGTTTGAATCTGATGGAGTCTTCTCCCGCTCTGAAAAACCGGTGTGGGGCAACCTGATCGTTCCCGGAGAGAATGAGGGCACCTACCGCCTCGCGCCGCTCGAACGCGGCATGCTCAAGGTGTCGTTGCCGAACGAGGGGATGTGGGTCGACGTGCAGCCGGTGCAGAAGGATCCACGGTTCTCATCGCGACGGATCGACGCTGACGCCGAACTCGAAGTCCCGCCGGGCGAGTATCAATGCACGGTGCATGATCGTTGGGTCCAGTGGGGCACATGGATGTCTCGTAGTCTCGGGTTCGGTGGAGCCGGTGATACGACCGCCCGTACAGAGACTGTCAGCGTTGACATGAAGAAAACGACTTCCATGACTTTTGACCGACGACTCTCGGATTACCTCTCACCTCCTGAGCCGCAGCCGGATAATTATCAGATCGGGTTCACCTGGTTCCCAGAGCCGCGTCCAGATTCGTTCGACCCATTCGGACGGCCTTCGATCGATCACTTCAGTCCGATTGAAAACGGCTTCGCTTACCTGAACCCTGATCAATTTGATGTCGTGTTGGAATTGCTGCGGGCATACGCCAACGGACAGCCGGCAGTTTCGGCGGTCGAGTTGCTCAAGAGCACGAACATCGTGGATGAACCAGTCGTCGATGAGTTTGAGGTTCAAATTCTCGACGAACGGCTGAGCACCATCATCGTTCCCGGCGAGACCGAAAGCACGTGGCGGCTCAAGTCACCGCCGGAGGGGGCGTTTGGGGAGAGTGTGGACGCTGTCGAGGAGGACGAGCCTCCGGCTCCGCCGATGCCTGAGAAGGAATTACCGGCAGGAGAGAAGGTGCCGGAGTTGGGAATCCAGCTCCATTGACGACACGGCGAAGGGGGTTACAAGACGTGGGATTTCGATTCCCCTGTCAGGCGCTGAGGGCGTTTGCGTGAGAACCCACCCCGAAGGGGTCGACATCACGAAGCCCAGGGTCGCGAGCAACGCGAGCGCACCCTGGGGAATATTGATCGGGGTGCGATCGTACGCTGAAGGCGTACCATCCCCTTAGCATTTCGTGATGCAACGCTTTCAGCGTAGGCCGTGTGCGTGCCGACAGTTCCCAGGGTGCGCTCCTGCGTCGCGACCCTGGGCTGGGTGATCAGACCCCGTTGGGGTCGTCTGCCCATCACGCGTTCGTGATGTCTGTATTGACGGCCGCTCACCGTCGCTGAACTCGCAAGAGTTCAGCCTCGTCGAAGAGTTGGATTCGACTTGGCTGAATTCTTGCGAATCCAGCATACGGGAGGCTGAAATCCGCTGAAAGAAATGGACCGCGCGGTCCGACGTGTGAGGGCCTTTGTTTCGTCAGGCTGTATGGCCAGGACCGTCCGACCGCGTGTGTCTGCAGACAACGTCGCCGGTGCCATATCACCAGGCGAAGAGGCCAGCGGTCGGACGGGGTGATTGCCTGAGCATACTCAGGCAATCTAACGTCACTCGGGTCCTCAATCTCAACGCGAATGGTTGCGCGTGGCCATGTTTGACGGGTGGTTCACCGCGGAGCGACTGTGTCGCGGAGGACACGCGGAGGAGTGATGAAGTTGATCGACGACGCGTCACGCGCGTCGTCCCCTCACCCTGCCTGCGGCGCTCCGCTGGAAGGCTGTCCCTCTCCCCCGAGGGGAAAGGGGACGTTACAGACCATGACAACCACGAATGGTGTGAAGCGGGCGAATGGTCCGGTCTCCACCACCAACCTCTCCGCGAATCCTCCGCGACTCAGCGTCTCCGCGGTCACATACAGAAAGAAGAACGCCGTGAGGCGGCCCTTGTTCGTTGCGAGAAGGTTGGGGAGCATCTTGCGTTCAGTCCAGTGTCGAGAGTCGAGAGTCGAGAGTCCAGAGTCGAGTGTCCAGAGTGCTTGTGTCACATCGCCACTCTGGACACTCGACACTGGACACTTAACTCATCACGGCTTCTCGGCGTCGCTGCACGTGCAGACCATGTCTCCGCAGCCGGGACAGCCGCCCGCGTACTTGTTGATGACAGCTTGCTCCAAATCAATACCGGCGACGTTCGCGATCGTCGCCAGCCATGCGAGCACGTCTGCGAATTCGGCTGCCAACTCCTCCTTCGGCGAGTCATCCCGTAGCGCTGCGGCCAACTCGCCGATCTCTTCCATCAGCCACATGAAGGTGCCATCGACGCCCCGTGCCTCGTCCTTGCGGGAGTACATGGTTTCGATGAGTGACTGGAGGTCGCTGAGGGAGAGAGAGCGTTGGTCGGTCATTGAGAGTTCAGGGAAGCGTTGTGAGTGAATGGAGAATGGAGAATAGGGAATGGAGCCTGTTCTGTCACTTTTCTCCATTCTCTATTCGCCATTCTCCATACGCTTCGCCAACGCAGTGTGATATGCGGACGCCTCGCTGTCACCCGTTTGCTCGTGGGCGTTGGCGAGCAATCGATGCATCGCAGCATCGCGGACGTCGCAGTGGAGGGCCTTTTCGCCCCAGTGAATCGCAGCAGGCCAATCCGTGGCTTCTGCGGCCATGGTTGCCAGCTTCTTGCGGACGAGTCCGTCGTCTGCATCTCGCTCGGCGATGGTGGTGAGCACTTGCCGTAAGCGTTCGTCGTCATCCGCTCGCAGGACCAGGGATGACAGGACTCGCTGGAATCGTGGCTCACGTGGCCAACGCGTGACAGCTTGCTCGTAGAGTTCGATGGCTGCGACCCAGTCCTCGTCAGCGACATTGACGTAGGCCAACTGTGTGAGGAGGGCCGGGTGCGGGTCGTCTTCGTCATAGGCTGGCAGTAATAACATGGCCGCAGCATCGGCGTCACCATTGTCTAACTCGGACTCCGCGAGAATGGCGACTGCCAGCGGTTGTCGAGGATCGAGTGCGTAGATCTCTTCCGCCATCTCACGCGCCTTGGCCTTGTCACCCTCCTGCCACATCGCCCAGGCAACATTCGCCCATGCGTCGCGATCCTCTGAATTGTCCTTCCATCTTGCAGTTGCGGCTTCGAGAGTTGGCGAGGGGACAACGCGTGTGCGACGAATCTCGGCGACGTATTCGTTGAGATGCTCTGTGTAGCCCTGCTCGAACTCTACGAGAGTGACATCGCAAACGTCTGCGATCGCATCCTCTGTCGAGAGACCACGACGATAGGCATCGATCAAGTCGTGGAGAGCTTTCTCACCGAACCGCTTGACGATGTACTCCGAGTACAACCAGCTTTGACAGTAGGCCATGTCCCAGTCGGTCGGTTGCGACGGGCGTGTGAAACCAGTGTTGATGTCCTCCAGAGAGAACACCTCGCCCGCCGGAACCCGTTCGAGCAGCAACTCGTCCCACGACTCGGGAATGCTGCCTTCGGTGCGGACAGCGAGAGCTTCGGTGTACCAATGCGGGATGTTGAAGTCGGTTTGCTGGAGCGTGAGGATATGGACGAACTCGTGCCGCACGACGCGGGCCCAGTTGAACGGTTTCTCAAGGTCGTAAGGCGACGCGAACGCGACGATCATCCCGGTCGAGGCTCCGATCGTCTGGATCCACGGCAGCCCGACCATCCGCGCACTGAACCACTGATGAGCAGACTGACCACTGGCAGTCCCATAGATCTCGAACTGCGTCCGCGTCTCCGGTTCGAACCCGTACAACTCGGTCAACTCGTCGTAGATCGATTCGAGGTATCGCGACATCTCCTCGCCGAGGATGCGTTGTTTCGTGGGTACCCGAATGACAAAGTGGTCGGACGAAATGACGTCGTACTCGTCGAGTTGCCCAATGACCTTGCGCATGTTGCTCACGCGGACGTGATACGGATCGGCCTTGAACGCGGCGTCCAGCATCTCTGCCGCTTCGTCGAGTTTACCGGTTCGCATCAGCAGCATGCCGAGTTCGGTGCGCGGGGCGGAGAGTTGCGGCATGACTTCGATCGCCCGGCGGTAGCACACCTCCGCAGCGGCGTACTTGCGTCGACCATCGAGCGTGTCGCCAATCCGAGTGAGGAACTCACCCGGTGTGGGATTTGTCTCGATGAGTGCATTCCACAGTTGGACGAACCGACTCCCCTGCCCCGTCGGCTTGTCGTTTCGCACGTCTCCCGATTTTTCGCCACTGAGCACTGCCCGCAACTCGTCCGCCTGTGGAATCCCATCTTCAAACAGAAACACAGCCGCTTGCAGGGCGAGTGTGCGTTGGTCACGCGGATTGACAGCGAGGGCCTGTTTGACAAACGTCGCGGTCGCGGACAGGTCACCCGAGGCGAGTGAGACGTCTGCTGCGAGTCTGAGAGCGGCAGGGAGTCGCGGGTTGATGGCGAGTGCCTGCTTTGCGAAGTCGAGTGCCTGATCGGCCTCCGAGTTCTGCAAAGCCGCCTCCCCGAGTGACGTCAACACCTCAGCGGCTCGCGGATTGAGTTTGAGGGCTGCTTCCAACTCGGGAATGGCTTGCGCGCGGTTGTACTTCTCCAACAAGACGACCCCGGAGAGATGAACCGCTTGCCAACAGTGGGGATCATCCTTGAGTGTGTCCGGGCAGAGAGTGTTGATCACAAAATTGAAGATGCTGGACACACTCTTCCAGCGGGCGTACTGCAGTGAGCCTTCGGCGACGAGCATTAGCGTATCCGCGTCTGTGGGTTGCTGACGGTTGTAATACCTCACGAACCAGCGGTATCCATCAATGGCCGCATCGAGTTCACCCGTCTCGGCCTGAGCGTGTGCCTGTACCAGTCGGGCGAGGAGTTGTTCCTCGTCGATCTCCAAAGCTGCGGCAATGCTTGCGTTTGCCGCATCGAAGTCGCCCATCAGGTAGTGAAGCTCAGCAAGTCGACCGTGCAATGCGGCATCATCGGGAGACTCCTGCAATTGATCACGGATGGTGTCGATGGCGAGGCTCTGCAACCCCTGTGATTCCAGGGCTTCGCTCATTCCTAAGGTTGCTGCGATCACTACTTCCGCAGGAAGCTCCGACTCCTCCAGCACAAGACGATAGGCATCTGCGGCTGCCTCGTATTGACCACCCTGCAGCAACTGACGAGCCAAGGGAAGCATCGAAGCATCATCATCACTCAACGTGACGGGGGCTCCGATGTTCAACAGGATGGCGATGATAAAGATGCGATTCAGCATATCGGTCTCCATCTCATCCACAATCAGTGAAATCGAACGCAGATGACGCGGATCAGGCGGAAATATGCGGATCGCGGTATCGAACAAGCAACATCGGAAATGATGGTAAGACCCCAGTCGTTCCGGAGAAGGAAATCCGCGCTTATCAGCCCGATCCGCGTCATCTGCGTTCTATCAGATTTGAGTGATCTCCATCATATGCTCTCACGACGCGGCTCGGCAGGAGCCGCGCCCTCCCGTTGATCGAGCGGCAGCCTGTTCGTGGTCCCACTGACGAGTGGACGGATGGCTGAGTCGATGCGTTGTCGTGTGAGTTTGGCGTTGATCTTGTCGCTGAGCGCGTGGCACAAAGTGATAAACGTGTCGACTGCTCTGTCTTCGTTGATCTCGTGGGCCGTGAACTCGCTGAGTGCCTCTTGTCGCAGAGCGGTGACTTCGTCCAGCAGGTTCTGGAGTCCGGTCGAGTCGTTACTCCCAGCAGTTTGGTCGAAGTCGAGTTGTTTGCGTTCGATTTCCAGAATCTTCTGGATGTAGTAGTCGAGCTTGTGCTCAGCCCTGCGGCGGGAGCGGTCACTCCACCAGCGGAAGCCGAGCCAACCGGCAATCAACATCGACACAATGAACGACCGCATGCCTTCGGTCGCCTCGACAAAGTCGGTGTCCAACAGTGGCTTGTACTCCGGCTCGTAGACGTTCATTGCCCCTTGGTGCGGTGCGAACTCCGGCTTGTCACGAGCGAAAGAGACTCCCTCTGTGAAGAGTTCCTGCAGGCCGGTCTGTTGCTGGAACGACTCGTCCAGCACGATCCGTGTGACGTCTTCGATGAGTCCGACCGGCATGTCGCTGTGGGCGAGCAACTGCGAGCGGACGGCGATCGTCTCCACCGGCTCGGCCGGTTCGACGACGCCCCGTGATCGGTACAGTCCCGCGGGGATCGTGATCGGGCTGACGGCGAGGTACTCGGTGGCGATGGCGTCTGCGTAGGGGATGCCCCGCACATCACAGAGAACTGCCGCTGCATCACCTGTGCGAGACAACAGTCGCCGCAAGATGGGAGCCCCCTGCCCCACGGTGATGAAGGCCGCGTCCAATTCGTCGGCTGCGAACGCCCGCTCGATCTGGGCATAGTTCAACCGCATCACCTCGATCTCCGACAAGTCGATGCCGAACTGTGAGAGAACGAGTTGACTGATCGCCGAGTCGCCTGATTGCTCCGGTCCGATCGACACACGGCGACCGGGCAGATCAAGCGGCGAGAAGATCTCGATTCCACGACGGATCAGAAAGTGCGTCACCTCGGAATGCAGGTTGGAAACGAAGGCAGCTGGCGACGACATGATTGCTTGCTCTTCTCGCTCAGCAAACATGTCAACCGCGCCGTGCTGGTACAGGATGAGATCTGCCTGTCCCTCCTTCAGCAGGGCCATGTTGGCATACGACCCCTCGGTCGAGAGCACATGAACTTCGATGTCGAGTCGGGCTTCGATCTGTCGGGCAAGTGCCGCGGCAATGGTCTCGTACCGGCCACCGACAGGCCCCCCGGCGATGTTGATCTCGTGCGGAAGGGCTGTGGCACGCCCATACATCCACGCGACCAACAGAGGCAACAGGATCAGCAGGATGACAACGACCGCTCGCCGAGCGTAACGCAGCATGTGACTCTCCATGGTCGTCCCTCTCCCCTTGAGGGAGAGGGACAGATTCTGAAGCGCAGCGAAGAATCAGGGTGAGGGGGCGGCGCGGACGGCCGAGGAACAGTTGTCACTTTCGGCGGTCATGTGCTCGGAGCTCTGTGTCCTCACCGCGCTCGTCCCCCTCGCCCTGCCTTCGACGCTGCGCTTGAAGGCTGTCCCTCTCCCTCCGAGGGAGAGGGATGTTGTCGGAGAACCACATCATTGCTGAGGACGACCGATCTTTTCCAGTAACAGACGAATCTCGTTGGCGTACTCGCTGGAGAGATCGCCTTTGACGAGTTGCTTCTGGAACTCAGCCATGCCTGCGGGACCGAGTTCGGCTTCTTCGGCTGTCTGGAATCGACGGGCCGGATCAGGATCGATCAATTTCTGGATGAGATGCACGAGACGATCGTTCCCGGCGACGTCCTCGGGCAGCAACGAGCGGAGTTGGTCGGGCAGTGCAAGCTTGGCGGTGATGAATTCTGTGGGCGTCTCTGCCTCGGGAAACGGATAACTTCCAGACAGCATCTCGAAGAAGACATACCCCAGACTGGCGAGATCCGAGGCTGGCGTGGGCATCTCGCCTTGTAGCACTTCGACCGCCGCATACCGGGGTGTCCATGTGGAGCGCAGGGGCAAATCGTCGATATGGAATGCCGAGCCGAAATCAATCAACTTGCAGGTGCCCGTCCGCTTGATCATGACGTTTGCCGGCTTGAGATCCGCGTGCACAATGCCTTCACGATGCAACGCGGCAACGCCCAGAAGGCAGTCCCGCAGAATCGAACTGGCGATCCCGGGTTGCAGACGCAGTTGAGACTCGGCGTGAGTCACCACGACATCATTGAAGTGCTCCCAGTGATCATCATCGACCCGCTCACGAACCCGATCGAGCATGTGAGGTCGGAGCAGATGCGCAAGGTCAAGACCGTCGATCCACTCCATCGACAAGACTTGTATGCCGCGCGACTCGACCACGTTGAACACATCAACGAGTTGATCCTGTTGCGGCCGCGCCAGTTTCATGGCCACACGCGCGATCCGTGCCATGTCGTCGCGATACAGCATGGGATCGGGATAGACACCGGGGCGATAGAATTTCAGGGCCAGTCGAAATGACAAATCGTGTGGGTTGATGCGATCGGCGAGCATCACGACACCCTGCCCGCCGGAACCGAGGGGTCTGAGCAGTCGATAGCTCATCTGCCACGTCACCTGCTGGCTGTGCACCAACGACTCGAAACGATTGTGCAACTCCAGCGACACCGATTCTCCCTCTGAGAATGTTCGCGTGGGCGTAATGTCCCGGCTCATTTCCGAAAGAACTTCCATGTTTGCAGATGTCTTCTCTTGTTGCGGTATCAACGGACGCAGTCATTCATCCATGAAGTGAGGAGAGAAGCCATTCGGCCTCTCGCGTCGCAGCCATCGTAGGAACCGGATCGGGCAGAGAGAAGCCATCTTTGTCAGAATGGACATCCCGAACAGCTGGTAACTCAATTGGTGTCAGGGTGTTGCGAGAAACTTGTCGTGGCTCGGTTTGTCGAGAAGGCACGGGTGTCGCGGCATCTCGGGGCGTGGGATCAGCAACTGTCTGATGGACGTCGTCGTTCGTTTCTCAGTCTCGTCATTCCCGCGAAGGCGGGAATCCAGCCGGCGTTGAACACCGGGTGACACTCAGCCACTCCGCTCGACTTGTCCACTAGTGGTTGATCCAAGCTGAATTGACAGGTCGGGGTGGCAGGGTCAGCAGCGAAGCGGATGGCCCTGACATTCGGCGTCCACACGCGCCGGGGCCTTGCGCTTCGCTTCAGACCCCGCCACCCAATGTCGTTCAGCCC
>JAJDEJ010000091.1 GCA_029259815.1 Planctomycetaceae bacterium
CTCCGCGACGGCCTGAACGGCCCCTCGCTGGGGACGGTTACCATTAACCAGCAACAGCCCCCGGATGACGATGACGCCCTCGGTACTGCCTGGGAAGACCTGCAAACAGTCACCATCACCAGCAGCACCCTCAGCGTCCAAATGTCGAACGATGCCAACGGCTACGTCATCGCCGACGCCGTCCGCATTGAACGGGTCGTTGCCCCTTAAGCGAGTGCATCGACCAACCGATCAATCTCTTCTTTTGTGCGTTGTTCCGTCACGGCGAGGAGAAGCGTGTCGGTGTCGATCTCAGGACCGATGTCGTAGCCGGCTTGGGCGGCTTTGTCACGCAACTTAGTGGCGTCGCCTTCGCACTTGAGCGTGAACTCGTGGAAGAAGGGGCGGTCGTAGGCGAGGGTGAGGCCGTCGATTGCTGTGAGCTTCTCGGCGGCGTAGTGGGTTTTTTGACAGGAGAGGTTGGCGACCTCTTTGAGGCCTTGCGGGCCGAGGGTCGAGAGGTAGACGGTTGCGCGGAGAGCGAGGAGTCCCTGGTTGGTGCAGATGTTGCTTGTCGCCTTGTCGCGGCGGATGTGTTGCTCGCGAGTTTGCAGGCTGAGCACATAGCAGGTGCGACCGTTGCGGTCCTTCGCCTGACCGATGAGGCGACCGGGCATCTTGCGGACGAACTTCTCACGGCAGGCAAACAGGCCGAGATAGGGGCCGCCGTATTGCAGAGGAATGCCCAGCGGTTGGCCTTCGGCGACGACGATGTCGGCCCCGTAGTCGCCCGGTCGTTTGAGGACGCCGAGCGTGATGGGGTTAGTGCTGACGATGGCGAGAGCACCCATGTCGTGGGCTGCCTGCACGAGGTCGGCGGCGTCTTCGAGACAACCAAAGTAGTTGGGGTGCTGGATGACGAGGCAGGATGTCTCGTCGTTGAGAGCGTCCTTCACTTCGCCAATGTCTGCGAAACCATCCGGCGTGGGGACGGTGACGACTTCGCAGTCGAGGTGGTGAGTGTAGGTCTCGACGACCTCACGGTACTGCGGATGGACCGAGCCGAGGATGACTACGCGTTTGTCACGACCGGTGACGCGCTCGGCCATGAAGACTGCTTCGCTGACGGCAGTGCCCCCTTCGTACAGACTGGCGTTGGCAACCTCCATGCCGGTGAGCTGACAGATGAGCGTCTGAAACTCGAAGAACGCCTGCAGCGAGCCTTGTGACGCTTCCGCCTGATACGGAGTGTAAGCCGTGTAGAATTCGCCGCGCGAGACGATCTCGTCGACGACGGCGGGGATGAAGTGATCGTAGGCGCCGCCACCGAGAAAGCAGACACGTCGGTCGCCAGTGACGTTCTGCGACGCAAGCTGACGCAGGTGACGTTCGAGTTCCGGCTCGGTGAGGGCAGGGGGGATGTCGAGAGGACGATCCAGTCGCAAGTCGGCTGGCACTTGAGCGAGCAACTCCTCCATGCTTGATACACCGATGGTGTCGAGCATCTCCTGTTGCTGATCGTCAGTCGTGAAAAGGTAGGGCATTGCAGATGGAGTCACTCTGAAATTCAGACTGGAAACATGAGAATTGAGATCTGAAATTCCAGATGGCAGATTAAGCTTCGGAACAGTGCTTTTGGTAGGCGGCATGATCCATCAGGTCGCCGAGAGACGCGCCGTCTGCGAGGCGAAGTTTGGCAACCCAGCCGTCGCCGTAAGGGTCATCTGAAAGAGCTTGCAAGTTGTCCGGCAGAGACTCGTTGATCTCGATGACTTCGCCACTGACCGGAGCGTAAAGGTCACTGACCGCCTTGACGCTTTCGACCTCGCCGATCGTTTGACCTTGTTCGAACGATTGACCGACTGCAGGAAGGTCGATGTAGACGAGGTCTGTCAACTCTTTAACAGCGAAGTCACTGATGCCGATGGTGACAACGTCTTCTTCCTGATGTACCCATTCATGTGTGCGTGCATAGCGAAGTGTGGTGGGGTCCATGCGCAGCGGTCCTGAGAGCCAAATGGTCCGGGTTGAAGATGATGACCATAGCGGGCGAGGGGGGAGAGAATCAATTCACCGGCTCGGCTGATCTTCGGGTCAACTGTTTGAATTGTCGCCGCAACAGTCGGCTTCGATCTCACGGATCTTGTCCAGGCGACGACCGTGACGACCGCCCTCAAACTCGGCAGCCATCCAACTCTCGACGATCCGGTTCAACAGCCGGTCTCCAAGCAAGTCAGCTGAGAGACACATGACGTTCGCATCGTTATGACGACGGCTCATTTCGGCGGTAAAATCGTCGTGGCAATTCACCGCACGCACGCCTGGAAATTTGTTCGCAGCGATACACATCCCGAGCCCAGTTCCACAAATGAGAACGCCGCGGTCGACAGTCCCCTGCGAGACATCTTTGGCTACCGCCTTTGCAAAATCCGGGTAGTCGACACTATCACCGGTCGATGGTCCGTAATCGAGAGCCTCCTGTCCTAAGCTGGACAGTTGCGCAAGGATCTGCTCCTTCACGCGGACTCCGCGGTGGTCACTGGCGACGGCAATCTTCATTGTGTACTCACGATTTGTTCGTCAGTTCTTCCACGAGAGCCTGGAGACTTTCGGAAATTTCATGATGGCATTGCTGATAAGCGGCCATTCCCCAACCAATGGGATCCGAGACATCTTGTCCGTTCCGCGAGAGGAGTTCAATTAGACTTTCCAATTCAGGATACCGAGAGAGAATGCTTTCTCGATGTCCTTCTGTCATCGTGAACACCTTGTCAGCTGCGAGGAGCAATTCTTCTGTCAATGGTTGACTGGCGTGATGCGTCAGGTCAACCCCATGGACTCGGCAGACTTCTACAGATTCCGGACTCGCGGGTGCTCCCACACCGGCCGCCAGTCCGGCTGAGCCAATTTCAAAGCCGTGTTCACCGAGCCGGCTTTCGTCGCAATCGAAGCGTTCGGCCAGTAATTGACGAAATATTGCTTCCGCCATCGGGCTACGGCATGTGTTTCCCGTACAGATAAAGAGATAATGTGTCGTTGTCATACGCGCAACATCAACTGACCTCAGGCCAGATGGTTTGACCAACTCCCATCGGTCGCCATCGATGTGAATCTCTGCTTCGCTTTCGATTGATTGTGAGTCGGAATCGACAATGGTCAACCCTGATTGGCGATTCCTGTTCTTTTTATCAAGCTCAACCCGGAGGAGCGGAAATGGAACCTGCTGCAAGACGCCATGCAAGAGTGGAGAACTTGGGACACACAGGCAAAGTCCATTTCCTGCCTGAAACGATCGTTGGGCCGAAGGTGATAGCTGACTGAGTAGTCGTTCATCAAGCTCTTGCCTGAAGACCAGTCTCACAGAGCCCGGCCAACATTTGCTCATCAACCGCTTGGCGACAGGCGAAGTTTCAGCAAGAAAGTCTCGCGCGGAGGCAACGTCCCGATGCAGCAAGACGCTGTGCTTGCTGGTTCTCTCTTCGCCTTCGTCCAAGTCAATCGAATTCTCCAGGGCACTGGCCAACACGGCGCAGCTCGACTCATTGCTCAAACAGACACTGCGTCCCGACGTGAGCATCTCCACGATCCGAGAGACGATGTCCCGCAGATCGAACTGTGCCTGGTCAATTTCTTCGCCCATTTTCAGGCGACACACCACTGGGAATGAGAACACAAACTTCTCCAGAGCAGAGAAGTGAACTCCACGGAACTTGCCTACGAATGAGACGTCCCTCGATTCTACAGCCCAGCTTCCAAACGGACAACGACTCGCCCAGGGTCGCCGCCTAGCCACGAGCACATCAGTTAAAAATCTTTCCTGGAGAAACAAGCCATCTCCTTGAGAAGATTTTAGCAAGCCCATCGAATATAGTCGGTGACATCTGCGAAAGCACAACGCCCGATTGTTGTCGAGGACTTTCAAGCGTTTCCGCTTCCCACCATTGCCAGAGTGCCAGCCGCGATTTTCACCGAGGGAACCGTTCAGAATGAAACTGCTGCATCGTGCCCGCCTTCGCAAACGCCCGAAGCTCAAATCTCGTGTCCGACAACTCGTCGAATTCAAAGGCATCAGGCAGCTCAGTCGGCAGAAATACACTGAGCACATTCGTGATTTGTACGACGGGCCGGCTGGCTCTGTGTTGGCCTTGGCCAGTCTCATCTCTCTGCATGAGCCGCTGGTGGGGCGCATGCTCCGCAAGGGAAAATTCGACGTCACCCGATTCAACCGCATTCTCGACATCGGCTCGGGTGCCGGTCAGATCCTCGGACACCTGCTGCGGGCAACCGACTCAGATACTCAAATTGTCGCCTGCGACCTGTCACACCAGATGCTCAAGCGCGCTCGCAATCGAATCAAGAGTGAACGCCCGGACTACGTGGTGGGAGACATGACACGACTCCCGTTCGCGGATGAGTCGTTCGACTGCGTTACCTGTGGCTGGGTGATCGAGCATCTGTCCGACCCGCGACCCGGCCTCAAGGAGTTTCAACGTGTCCTCACCCCCAACGGGCGGATGTTCCTGCTGGCGACCGAAGACACTGTCTCTGGTTTCCTGACCAGTCATACCTGGAAGTGCCGCACCTACAATCGACAGGAACTCCAGGGGGCATGCGAAGAGATGGGCCTCCCGTGGCATGAACAGCTTTGGCTCTCACGCGTTCATCGCTTCTTCAAAATGGGCGGCATTCTCGTCGAGGCCCAGAAACCAATTGCCGCCGACACCGTCTTGGCAACCCCACCTCGTCCCGAGAGCGGAACATTACCGGCTGTTTCTGTGTGAGGCACAAGCCGAACTCACGCGGACGGATACCGCTCCGGGTCCCAGTCCTTCGCGAGTTCACAGAGTGTACCTAGCACCTCCCGATCCGGGCTGCAGGCGACGATGCCGGGGAGGCGGAGCATGTCGGCTGTGACATCGTTCCACATCTCGCCGAAGTGCACCGGCTCTCCGTTCGCGACCCAGACTGCGTCACCGCCGAATGCTCGGGCGATGTGCAGGGAGACTGGGAAGTCGTAGATGTTGGGCGTATGAATCAGCGAGCCGATGAACTCGCCGGTCGCCATCAGTGGATAGATGCTGCCCGGCATGTCGTCGGGGGCGACGCCCTGCAGACCGACATCCGTCACCGCGTCGGCTCGCTCACCGTCCCATTGTTGGAAGCCGATGAGGTAGATGCCCTTTGCATCACGATCACGAGACTCGTTGGTCGGCGTCATCGCCGCGAGCACGTCAGTCGCTGGCGTGCGCGGCTCATCCGGTCCGCACTTGACGACGTCGCCGTTGATCTCGACCCATGTCCCCTGCGGGCCTGCCTCGGGGAGATAGACAAGCGAATAATGCACTGTGTCACGCGACCGCAGGTGCAGCATGACCGCATACCCGTCGCCGGTGCGATCACGAAACTGCTTCGTCCCGTCGATGGGATCGAGAGCGATGACGTACGGTCCTTCGGTCACGAAGGCACCAAGATCACCCGTCTCCTCTTCGCCCTCGACACGGCACGTTCGCAAAACAGGGTCTGCATCACGCAGTGCCCCCACGAGTAGTTCCTGCACTGTCAGGTCCGCGAGCGTTAATGCATCGGTGTTCGCACTCCCGGACGACTTGCCTTCGAGCGTGATGTCGAACCGCCGCAACGTCCGCGCGATGGCACCCGCCCAACGCATCACGGGCGGCATCGACTGGGACAACACGTCAATGATCTGCGTCAACTTATTGTCACTCATCGAGGTCTCCATTCTCTGTAGCTGGATTCGCAAGAATTCAGCCCATCTTTGTGTTGTTCACGATGACTCTGAACTCTTGCGAGTTCAGCTACGCCCCGCTGATTCTTGTCTCCAGCCACTCCATCAGTTTCGCAGCTACATCGACGCCCGTGACGCGCCCGAATGCTCTCCATCCCGGAACAGCGTTCACCTCCAGCACATAACAAGCTCCAATACGATCATACAACAGATCGACGCCTCCGAACGTCGCACCGGTCACACGCACGGCTCGTGTCGCTAATTCACGCTCGTTGTCGGTCAATTCGTGAAGCTCTCCGACAGCCGCACGCGCCATGTTCGTGCGGAAGTCGCTCGTATTGCGACGCTTAAAGGCCCCCAGAATCTCGCCGTCCAGCAAGAGCACACGGATGTCGTAGCCTTCGTGCTCGACGAATCGCTGGAGGTACAACACCGATTGGAGTCGTTCGATGGTGCGGAACGTGCGAAACGCCAAGTCTGGATCGCTCACCCGCACGATTCCACGTCCCTCGGCACCAAACAGCGGCTTGACGACCACGTCGCCACCAAGTACCTCAAATGCCTCCATCGCCGACTCGGAGTCCTGACAGACGACCGTCTGTGGCACCGGCAGTCCTTCAGCGGCGAGTTTGGACGTCGCCAGATACTTGTCCACCGCACACTCAATTGCCTTCGGTCCATTGACGACAATCGTCCCCTGTGCCTCCAGCCGCGCGAGCACGTCCATCCGAAACACGACCTGCTCCAACGACCCCGGCGGCATCGTCCGCACAACGAGGGCGTCGAGAGATGTGAGGTCGCACAGGGTGGGCGAGGCTCCTGCCGAGTCGCTATGGCTCACCCACACCGTAGGACGGACTTCCAAGTCCGTCCGCTCTTGTTGTTCTGACTCTCCATGGACGGACTTGGAAGTCCGTCCTACGAAGTGTCGCCCCTCCCAGGCAGTCAGACTGCGAAAGTCAATGCGTTGAGAGACATGACCCCGCTCATGACACGCTCGGTCGATGTCGCTGACGTACCAGCTTTCTCGATTGCCCAACACCCCGATCTGCATAGCCCGTCTCCTCAGTTCGCAGACCGATCGATGCCGAACGACTGAGAGAGCACTGCTTCATCAATGCCGCCGTGGACGTGGACGCGGCCGGTCTCGATGTTCTGGAAGACGACCTCCGCTGGTGAGAACAACAGCTTGTCGACCGCGTAGAAGTCGTGACCGGCCTTCTCAAAGATCGTCAGGAATGGTTCACCGTATGCGTCCGACGCTGACGAGGGGACTTGCGGGCCGATTGATTCCAGTGATTCGTCATCTCCCGTCACCCAAAGTGATACGCGGCCTCCATAGAGGATGGCGTCGTTGGTGCGTCCGATGCCGGTGAGGTCATCGGCTGCCACTGGAGCAAGCGGAGCGGAGCCGATGGCACTCTGAATGCGTGTCATGTCGAACTTCAACTCGTGCAGTTTGTGCAGACAGGTCTCGACCGAGCGTGCCACGACTTGCAGGGAACCGGCCATCGAAGCCGTCGGGGCGACGAGTAGGGTGACCTGCGAGTCATCGACGTGACACTTCTCCGCGATCATTGCGATCACGTCGTCGCCTGGCAGCTTGCCACTTTCCAACACGCCCACGACACGCTCGGCTTCTTCGCTGTAGCCGAGGTGTGTGAACAGGTCCTCTTCACACGCAGCCGCCCGCATGGGGCCACTGCCCATCCCGAAGAATTTGCCGACCTGCACGGCCCAGCCGGCATATTGACTGAGCAGGCAAGCCTCCAACGGGTCGTCGGTCGAGACAAACACATACGGCCAACCGACATCGCGAATCGTTCCTTGTTGCAATTCGATCTCGGAGAGTCCGGCCATGCAGACTTCGGACAGGGCGATCCCCGCTGCGAGGGAGCCGGGTGCATCCACGCCAAAGTCGATCACCCCCGCACCTGAGGACGTCTCATGCACCTGCACACGCAGATCCTCGGCAGCGATGATGATGTCTTCGACGAGTTCCCACGCGAGCTCGTTGAGGATCGGTTCGTTTTCAATGGGTTGTGACATCGAGCCTGTTTCGTAGCTGAACTCGCAAGAGTTCAGAACACAACTGAGTTTTGACAAGGCTGAATTCTTGCGAATCCAGCTACGACTTGTTGGATTGGACGAGAGTGAGGACTTCGTCACGCAGGGCATTGTTGATGCTCATGCCGTTGCCGGTCTCAAACGACTCGCGGCCGGTCCAGTCGAGGAAGTGACCGCCAGCCTCTCGCACAAGTGGGATCAATGCAGCGGCGTCCCAGGGGTGCAGTTCCGGCTCGACGATGACGTCCGCTCGGCCGGTCGCCACGAGCAGATGGCCATAACAGTCGCCCCACCCGCGTGAGATGCGGCAGCCGTCTCGCAAGGCCTCGATCACAGCAGCCTCTCCGGACGCGGCGAAGTACCCATGTGACGTGTAACAGAGCAGGGCGTCAGAGAGTTTGTCGACGGTCGTGACGTGTGCTTCGACAGGGTCGGCATCTCCCTGTTGCCACCAACACCCCAGTCCGCTGCCTGCGTAGGCCATCTCCTTCAAAGCCGGCATGCGGCAGACGCCGACTTCGGCCCGACCATTCTTCTCGACGCCGATGAGCGTACCGAACAGAGGGACCCCGTGGACGAACGACTTGGTACCATCGACCGGATCGAGAATCCACCGCCACCCGTTCGTTCCTGCCTGTTCGCCGAACTCCTCACCGAGGATGGCATCATCGGGAAAGGTCTCATTGATCCGCTCCCGCATCAGCCGTTCGGCTTCACGGTCCGCGACAGTGACGGGTGACGCGTCGGCCTTGAGTTCGATGGCGAGTTCGGGGTTCTGGTAATACCGCATAATCAACTCGCCCGCCTGCCGAGCGATGTCGACAGCAAACGTCATGCGGTCCGAGATGTCACTGTCCTGTGTCATGGATGTGTTCCCTGCGCTCGACCAGCCCCAGTCTCAAGCCGACGGCTCTGCCGTTGATCGACAACAGAGTTGTCGGCTTGGGATCGAAGCGTCCAGTATTCATGCGGAGTCGTCAGTGAGTTTCTTCTTGAAGTTATCCTCGACCAAGCCCTTGAGTTTCTGCACGATGGGGCCACTGAGGAGTTTGTTGAGGACTGGGATGTCGAGAGTGAGATGCACCTCGGTCACATCGACCCACGCTTTGATCGTCGCCCCTTTGGCAGCGACGTCGGCTTGGGTGCGGTCGGCGTTCCATTGGACATCGTCGATCATGAAGCCGAACTTGGACTGGGCATCGGCGATCGTCTTCTCCAGTACGTCTCGTGCCTCTTGCAAGGTACGATCGTGTTTGACGGCGAACTTCATCTCGGACATCAGGTCGTGACTCCTTCATCAAGTCGATAGAGTTGTTCGCCCGCCTTGCGTACCAGCAGTGTGCCTTCCTCTTCGCGGTTAGCGAAGGATTCGACGTCGATCGTGTCCGGGTCGCGGTAGCCGAGGTTGATGCGGTGACAGACCTCCTCCGGGATACCGGAGGCGAGGGTGACCTTCACGCGACAGTGTTCGACGCCGTCCTCATAAGTGCCCGTGCCTCGGACGTGCGTCGAATGTGCGAGGACGCCCCAGGGGTAGTCCTTGAACTGGTCCCATTGGCCAGTGAAGTAATCGCGGCAGTGGTAGCCGACTTCCTCGATCAGGCGACCGTGAGTGACGGAGATCTCTTTCATATGCGGGGCGTAGATGATCAGCTCACCGCCGTCTGCGACGACCGGCTCCAATTTGTACATGCACTTGCCGGCGACCCAGAGTTCATCGTACATCGGCGGGGCACAAGAGAGGACCGTGTCGAACGCACGCGGCATGCGTTTGATGTGAACTTGCCCCGAGAGATCGGCCGATTCGTTCCA
Organism: Planctomycetaceae bacterium; assembly: GCA_029259815.1. Taxonomy (GTDB): domain Bacteria; phylum Planctomycetota; class Planctomycetia; order Planctomycetales; family Planctomycetaceae; genus JAHBXU01. Next base: position 9,605 of record JAJDEJ010000091.1, read on the forward strand.
TGCCTCTGCAGGAGGACCGTACGCAAGACCGTGCAGTCGTGCGGTGCCGTCGGGAGCGACGACGAATGTGAGGGCACGTGTCTCGTTGGGAATCATGCTCGCGGCTCGCTCGACGACTCGGCGGACGGGTGTGTCCTTCACTCCAATGATGCCCACGTTGGTGATGAGGGCACCGAGCCAGTGGAAGAAGTTGAGCAGGTCGGGACCGGAGATGCCGGGGAAGAAGTATTTGTTCCCGCCCGAGAAGCCCACGACCTCATGCGGGAACACGGGGCCCACGATCAGCAGCGTGTCGTATTCGGCGATGTGTCGATTGATTTGTACCGGGACTTCGATTGAGAGCAGCCCTCCGGAGATGTCTTCGGTGTCCTGTGCCGTGAGCGTGCCAATGGTCGTCAGGCTCTCGGGGCGGTCCCATTCGTGATTGAGGAGTTGGGTCTGCAGGAACAAGTGGTGCCGCTCCTGATCGCTGATGCCAAGCATCTCACAAATCGCAGCTTCCGACATCGGCGGGTGCGTGCCGAGGGCGACCATCACGTCGAGAGCTTCGACGACAGGACGGAGATGATCGAACAACGTATCGAACAGCAGGGGCAGGGGAGCGGTTCGGGTTGCATCGGGGACGATCATCAGCACGCGTTTGCCCGCGAAATCCTCGACCGGCACATGCTGTGTGATCCAGTGGCGGACGTCGTCGTCGGAGAGGATGGCGTGTGAATCGGTCATGGGCAACTGGAAATGCTGTGTACGAATCTTCGGTGATTGTAGGCTGCTCCGGACCCACCGGCGACCCACCCTGTGGCGGTCATGAAATCCTGCCAGAAAGGACTGTCCGTCGCCTCGTTGATCCGCTAACCTTGTCGTCTGCGCCGCTCAGAATGGGCGGATGCGGAGCGGACAGGGGAGTCGCTCGCTGGCGTCGAGCGAGGGCGTGTCCCCCGAACCCTTTTGACGAACTGAATCAGGATTCCCACGGAGGACTGCGTGTCCCTGGCCCGGCTGCTTGAGAGCCAATTTCGAGGAGATATTCGTTTTCGTGGTGCCGCGTATCTGGAGGCAGAGCGGGTCGAGGTCGTGCGCGTCACTCCTGAGGACCTGCATGGTGTCGTCAGGGACGGCACGGAGTACGAGACGCATCTCAGTCGTCAGAACGACACACTGAACATGTACTGCAGCTGTGTGGGCGAGTCCACCAGCCGCAACATCTCGTGCAAGCATCTCTGGGCCACCGTCCTGGCGGTCGATGCGGGCGACTATCTCTCTGCGCCGCCACGTGAGGGGAGTATCCCCCCCTTTGTTGCGGACGATGTGTTTGCCACGTTGACCAACTTCTCGTTGGACGATGACGAGGACGAGTTGCTGAGTGGTGAGATCTATCAGCCCAAGAGCACCGCAGTTCGCACGCCCACGAAGGCTCCGCGCAAGCTCAAGGAATGGGAACAACAACTGGTCGAACTCCGGCAACAGATCAATGGCTCCGACGAAGGCGGCAAGGCACAGGAGCGGGACCGCGAGATTTACTTTGAGATTGACGCGACTGAAAGCCGAGAGAGCGGGTTGCTCGTTGTACAGACGTCTCAACGACAGCGGCGGGCCAATGGTCAATGGGGCAAACTCAAGCCGCTCAAGTTGCGTCCCGGTCGATTGGGCGAGATTGAGCATGATGACGTGCGACGTATCCTCGCCTACCTGACCGGTGGCACCCCCGAACGATCGAGTTGGATTGCCCAACAAGCCGAATTCCAGTCAGCCGTCCATCGGTATCGGATCCCCTACGAACTGTGCGAATTGCTGCTCCCGCGGATGTGTGCCACCGGTCACACGCGAATGCTGAACACCATCGAGAAAGCCAGTGAGTCGCTCACATGGGATGACAGCGAACCGTGGGAACTCGCGCTTGTCCTTGAGACGCTGTCAAGTCGTTCGGGTAAGAGTGATACGGACGCGAAAACTTCTGACGACTGGAAACTGAATGGCGAACTCCGTCGCAGAGAGGAGCGGATCGCATTGGATCGCCTCGACTTGCTCATCCCGGGGGGACTGGCAGTCTACAACCACACGATCATCCGCGTCGAAGACTTTGGTGCCCAGCCGTGGGTGAAGATGCTCACGTCCAACCAAGTGCTCACTGGCGCAGCGGACGACGCAGAGGAGTTAGTCGATCAACTCCTCGATCTCCCGAACCTGCCAACGCTCGATCTGCCGGAAGAATTACGTCTGACTGAGGTTCGCATCACCCCCACCCCCTTGCTCACCGTAACGACGCCCCAGACACGCGGCTTTCGACAGGAGCGTCTCTCAGGCAGTGTGGAGTTCGACTATGCCGGCACCAAGGTGCCCGCGTCTTCGCGTCAATGGGCCATCGTACAGCGTGAGGAGGGGCAATGTATTTTGAGAGATCGGGCTCTCGAAGAGCAGTGCTGGCATCTCCTGCAGGAACTGGGCTTCCGCCGACGTCTCGACCAGCGACGCCGGGACCATGACGTCGACATCCCGATCACCGACCTCGGCCATGCAGTTCGAACGCTTGCCGACGCTGGCTGGCAGGTGCTGGCAGATGGTCATGAAGTCCGGCAGCCGTCGATGCCCCAGCTGAAGATTCGATCAGGGATCGACTGGTTTGAACTCTCTGGTGACGTGGACTTTGGCGGGCAAATTGTCGACTTTCCAGAATTGCTCGCCGCACTGTCTCGCAAAGACAACACGATCCGCCTCCCGGACGGCTCGCTCGGAATCCTGCCCGACGATTGGGCCGAACAGTATGGTCTGATCTCAGGACTGGGGACGATGCAGGAGGGGAGTCTCCGTTTCTCCATCACCCAAGCCGGACTGATCGATGCATTACTAGCCGCTAAGCAGCCGGTCGATGTTGATGAAGAGTTTGCAGAGCTGCGCGATCGCCTGACGTCGTTCGAGGGCGTTGCGCCGGCATTGGAGACAACCAACTTTCAGGGAGAGCTGCGGCCCTATCAACGAGAAGGGCTCGGATGGCTGGAGTTCCTGCGTGACTTCAACTTTGGTGGTTGTCTCGCAGACGACATGGGACTGGGGAAGACCGTGCAGGTGCTCGCGCTCCTGCTGGAGCACGTCGCGACCCGTCAGGAGAAACGCCCGTCACTCATCGTGGTGCCGAAGTCGCTGCTGTTCAATTGGGCCCATGAGATTCAAAGGTTTACTCCTCAGCTCACCACGATGGAGTACTCGGGGAGCAATCGAGGCGAACTCCGCGAAACGTTCGCCAAACACGACATTATCCTCACGACTTACGGCACACTCCGGCGGGACATCTCCGACCTGAAGGACACACCATTCGACTTCGTCGTTCTGGACGAAGCACAGACGATCAAGAATGCCTCGTCGCAGGTCGCCAAAGCATCTCGGCTGCTGCAGGCGGACCACCGCCTGGCGATGAGCGGCACACCAATCGAGAATCACCTCGGTGACCTGTGGTCCATCTTTGAGTTTCTCAACCCGGGTATGCTGGGTCGCAGCAGTGTCTTCAAACTCTATTCCAACGACGTCGCTGACAACGACGCACAGTCGGCCCTCTCGCAAGGGCTGAAACCGTTTGTGCTGCGGCGGACCAAGAAAGAAGTCGCCACCGAACTGCCGGACAAGTTCGAGGAGACCATCTTCTGCGATATGGATGACGCCCAACGCAAACGTTATGACGAGTTGCGCGAACACTACCGGCAATCACTGCTGGGCATGGTCAAAGAGCAGGGACTCGGCAAAAGCAAAATGCACGTCCTCGAAGCGCTGTTACGTCTGCGTCAGGCGGCGTGCCATCCAGGGTTGCTCGCCGACGAGGCCCTCGGTGACCCCTCCGCCAAGTTGGACGTGCTCGTGCCGCATTTGGAGGAACTGATTGGAGAGGGCCACAAGTCGCTCGTCTTCTCGCAGTTCACCAGCATGTTGTCGATCGTCAAACAGAAACTGGACGATCAGGGCATCCGCTACGCCTATCTCGACGGCAAGACACGAGACCGTGAGCAGGTCGTCCAGGACTTCCAGAACGATCCCGACGTCCACGTCTTTCTGATCAGCCTGAAGGCGGGCGGACTCGGTCTGAACCTGACGGCTGCCGAGTACGTCTTCCTGCTCGACCCGTGGTGGAATCCGGCGGTCGAGGCTCAAGCCATCGACCGTGCTCACCGCGTGGGACAGACGAAACAGGTCTTCGCGTACCGGCTCATTTGTCGTGACACCGTCGAAGAGAAGATCATCGAGCTGCAGGCCAAGAAGCGAAAACTGGCGGATGCGATTCTCGAAGCCGACAACCGTGTGATGAAAGACCTCACCGCCGACGACCTTGAACTGCTGTTCTCGTAGAGTGTTGATGGTCGAAGGTTGATGGTTGAGAGACTCGCGATTCACTCAGGTCTCGACAATCAACCTTTGACCTTCAACTCATCAGAACACCAACTCTAAACCCAATCGTGCACCATGGACGAGAACGTTGCTTTCGTTGTCGATCGTGAAGATACCACCGGGGGCGACTTGAGCCGATTGATTGGGCCCTAAGGCGACACCGTCGATGAACACGAATTCGTAACCGGTGTGAATGCGAATGTTGTCCGTCAGCTTCAGGGCTGCCCGCAAGCCGCTGCCCACCAGGAAGGAGTACGTGTTGTCAGTGTCCTTCAAAGTCCGTGAGTAGGCAGACGCGTCGTTGGCACTCCCGATCACGGACTCGGTGACCTTCGCACTTGTATGGTTGTGAAAAAGTCCCAACCTGAATGAGAGATCAACGAGGAAATAGGGTGAGTCGACGATCGACCCGTCAAACGTTCCCTGTAGTCCATTCAGTCGGTTGGTCGCTTGTGTCGCGATGCCAATCGCGAGCGTGTCCGGTCCAGCCGCGTTGAGAATGTTGTCAAAGCCATTCGGCACGGCCACATTGGTGAAGCCGGCTTCCTGCAGCGCAGCGTCCGAAAGGCCATCATTCGGATCATTTGCTCCCCCACCGACCGTCTGCCCGTCGTCAACATCCAAAGCGTCGAACTGTCCCGTGACCGCGAAACTTGTCAGTTCGTCCAGTTCGACATGCCGATATCCCAATCCAAACCGATACCAGTCACAACGGGGCATCGTGATATTGAGTTCGGCATCGTGGTATTCACTCTCATACCGGTAGCTCGCGATGGCCCCGGGGGTGAGGAATTCCCCTTCCAGCGTCTCGTCATCCAAGGTCGCAGTAAAAGGGTCCATCGCCGCAGCCGACAGGGCGGTCGTGACTCCGAACACATTGCCCGGTGTTCCCCCCACGATGAACGGATTCGCGGCGTTGTTATCGAACACGAGTTCTTCGGTCAGCGTCGTAAATGTGGAGTCACTCCAGTTATCGAGGTTGGTGAACTGAGCCTCAACTTCAAACCAGGGAGCACTGTATCCCAGCATCAGCCGGTACCCCGAATCGAAGTCGAAGTCGACCCCTGAGCCGCTGAACGAGTCCGGCCCACTGATGAGTGGTGCATAGTCCGCCTTGTTGTCGCGGCTGAGGAACATCCAGTCCACCTGCCCACGAATCCCCTGAGCCGAGACAGTCTCAGGACCGAGCAGGCAGGCCGACATGGCGATCAGGAAACCGAGTAAGTACGACCGTTGCATGGCTCAACTCCAGCACGACTGTTGGATTCACGACGTTCGACCCATGACATACAGGCCTCACAAGAAGTTGAATCGGTACAATCCGCACAGAGCGACACGCGAAACTGGTCCGAGTGGCCTGACAGGCGTCAGGTCGTTCCGGTCTGACAAACTGGTTAAACTTTTCCGGCTATGAACTCCTCACCCCGGTCACTCAAGTACGGCGATCTCCGCCTCAAGTCGCGATTCCTGCTTTCGCCATTGGCCGGATACACGAACCTTCCCTTCCGGCGGATTGTGCATGAGTTGGGCGGCGTCGGCCTCGGCACGACCGATCTCGTCAATGCCCGCAGCCTGTTGGAACGCAGGCCCAAGGCATTCGACCTCATCGCTACACACCCCGACGACTCACCCTTCTCCGTGCAGATCTTCGGCAACGATCCGGCTCGCATGCGGGACGCGGCACAGTTTCTGGAGGAGTACGGAGTCGACTCGATCGACATCAATATGGGCTGCCCCGTCGAACGCATCACGAAGACGGGCGGCGGCTCGGCCATGATGTGCGACACAAACGAGACCCTGAGACTCGTGCAGTCAGTCGTCGATGCCGTCAACCTGCCTGTCACCGTCAAGATGCGGCTCGGCTGGGACGCCTCTCAGATCACCGCCCCGCGATTCGCCCGCGAGTTCGAGCAAGTGGGCGTCGCAGCGATTGCCATTCACGGGCGCACCCGCGAGCAGGGCTTCAGTGGCACCGTCGACCGCAACGGCATCCGACAAGTCGTCGAAGCCGTCGAACGCATCCCAGTGATCGGCAACGGCGACATCCGCACGGTCGTCGACGCTGACCGCATGTTTCGCGAAACCGGCTGTGACGGCATCTCCATCGGACGCGGTGCCCTCGCCAACCCGTGGATCTTCCGCCAACTCGTCCAATGGGAACAGACCGGCACGTTCGACCCGCCCGGCAACTTCGATGACCGACTCGCACTCCTGTTGCGTCAGTTCACTTATCTGCTCGAACTGCAACCCGAGGCCCGCGCGATTGTGATGTTCCGCAAGATGGGTCATTGGTACCTCAAAGGCATGCGTGTCCGTCCCCATCTCAGACACCAGTTTCAAATTGCCCGCACCATCCCGGCATTCGAGGCCGCGATTGCAGGCATCCGCGCCGCCGGACCCCACGGCGCATCTCGTACTGATCAACTCCCCGATCTCCACATCCCGGTCCCCTCCGGACCTGTCGAACGCTGGTGATCGCGTCGTCTCCCATTCCATCGGCGTTCACTGATGCGTCGACGACGATCGCTTGCGGCTTAGCGCGACCAAGAAAACATCGATCGTTTCCTGGTCTTGCTAAGCCGCAAGCGCCACTCCAAATCGATCGCACGATTGGGACCGATTGATTCATTGACGAGAATCACCGTTGTATCGCTGATCGAATTCTGCGGGTACACTGAAGTGACTGGTCAATCCACAGTGGTGACTCCCATGCTGGAATCTCAGGGATCATTTGAACTGACGGTCGTCGCATTGGCGGTGATCGTGCCGCTATTGATCGGTTTGGGGGCGTATTTATTGTTGCCGCAATCGTTGCGGAAATTCGCTCGGAAGAACGCAACGCGATACGATGGCTCGTACAGTCAACGACGATGGGATCGCGAACGCCGTGAACTCAGACGTTACCTGCTGTCTGTCACGACCGTCCCTATTCTGACTCTCCTACCGCTTGTGATCGGGGCAGTCTTGATGCACCAGTGGGTCGTGCCGGTCGATCTGGTCTCCGCCGCGGCGGATCGCTTTGACCCCAACTTCGAGACGTGGGAAACAAACCTCAAGAACCCCTCTGAGGGTGACATTGGCGAAGCCCATGAGTCATGGAGCAAAAAAAACGGGCTGTCACAGGAAGGGGCTGATGCAATCCAGCATTCGCTGTGGCGTGGTTGGCCGGCTGTCATCTTGGCCGGGCTGGTGGCGTTGGTCGTCTGTCTGGCACTCACCGCACAGATCTACGTTCGCGCCTTTCGGCACTACCACGACGGCGTCGTTGCAAGATCACGCGAGTATCTCGACGTCGATCTCCAGCGCATGGCCCACGAGTCCGGCGCGGTTGACGTCGCCTGATTGAATCAGTTGGCTTGCCCCACGAGACACACACTCGCGCCACTGCGGGCGGCAGTCGTGAGCAAACTCAAGACTCCGGCGATCGGCATACCGGTCAGGTACGCGGCGCGGAGGGCACGCTGCTTCCAAGGGCTGGCGACACTGTTCTCGCCTGCGTCATAATTGTGCAGCAGATTGTAGAGGGCATTGCGACGAAGGCCGTCGCATTTGTTCATCGCACTTTGCACCCAGCCGAACGGATTCTGCCGCAACGAGAAGTGTTGCTCGCAGGTGACGGTGAAGTCGGTGCGGGTGAGGAGCTGTCGCAGGCCGTTGACGGGAAAGTGGAAGAGGTGACGTGGCAGGTCAAGGTGGAACCATGCGGCTCCTGACCAGCGGGCCTGCCAGCTGGAGAAGTTGGGCACCGCGACGATCACCTGTCCGCCCGGCTTGAGGATGCGATTGATCTCGGCCAACACCTCACGCGGGTTCGTGAGATGCTCCAACACGTGCCAGAGGATGACCTGATCGAAGTGGTTTGATGGATACTCGACTTCAGTGATGCAATTGGCGACGCGAATGTCGGCTCGTGGGTCGGCACCTGCGATCGCTGTCTCGCTGACGTCCATGCCATGCACTTCGTGACCACGATCGGCCAGTGAACTCAACAGCACGCCGCGTCCGCAGCCGATGTCGAGGATACGCGAACCGGGCTGTAGCTTACGGGACAGACTTTGTACGTGCAGCGTTCCCACGAACCGCACGACCGCTTCGGTCATCGGTTCGAACTTGGCACCCGGAGAGCCGTAGTATTCGTCCGGATAGAACCGGCCCAGTTCTTCAGGTGAGGGCAGGGGATGCAGCCGTCCGAGTCCGCAGTCGAGACAGGTCGCCAACCGTTGGGGCATGCCTCGAATCTCGAACGTCGGCAGGGCAAACTCACTGTCACACACCGGACACGGCGAAAGCACGACGGTGTCGAAACACAGGTGCCGCACGTCCTCGATCTGCGGATTGAGATAGTTCCGTGGGACAACAAGGCTGTCCCAGGGACGCATCATCTCCTGGATGACTTCTGCAACTTCGGTCGATGTCAGCGTCCCGGAGTCATCGGGATTCGATACCGTCTGCGAAGTACCGAAATCGTCCTCAAGGACGGATGTCTGGTCGCGTTGGGCAGAGGTCGCGGACATGTGATCTCGAATGTTCGACGGCAGGGCGCAAGAGTTGGCCCTCATTGACTTCTGCAGAACAATAGTCCACCTGTTGCGACGGGGCGAAACAGTGTCGAATCAACCGATCAGAATGCGTTGACTCATCGATCGATTAGTCCGATTGCGACGGTTGGACCAATTGCGACATGAGTATGTGCCGTTCAGCGAGAGACGGCTTTGCGAATGTAGCTCGCGGCATCGGGAGTGCGGCAGCCGGTTTCTCCATGATTGACATCGACCTTGCCGATCAGGATCGCGTGCGCGTGTCAGAGTTCTCTGTGACTCAGAGTTGCTCGGCGAGACGTTGTCACCCAACCCGTGCCGCTTGTAGACCTTGCGGTTCTGAGCGGTCCCCATCTTCTTGAGCGCGGACATCGTCACGTCGAGTGTCATGATTGCCTTGGCAGGGTGAGTGAACGAAAACGACGAATCGAGCACTGATGCACTCGATCCGTCGTGTGTTGATATCACTCAGCCGGAGACGTTGCGAAACCGCAAGCGTTACGCGGCGTCGTACTCGGAGATGCGATTCGTCGGGGCGAAGTCCGCCTCCAGCATCTGGTGTTGATTCAAACGGAACTGCATGATGTACGCGTCCTCTGTCGTGTCGTCGTAGTACGACCGCAGCACCTTGACGGCACGGAAGGCTTGTGTCTTGAAGAACATCTGAGCGTCGAGGTTCCGCTCGCGGACTTCGAGGAGGATCTCTTTGCGACGCTGTTGCGACAGCTTGTCGATCAGCCGCACGATCATTTGCGTGCCGACACTCTGACGGCGAAATTCGGGGGCGACGCAGAAGTTCAAAATGTTCAGCCGCGATTTGTGCAGCTCATAGATCATGAAGCCCACGATCTGATGATCCCGCTCAGCGACCATGCCGATGCAGTTGCGCTGGCGGAGACAACAGAGAAAGTCTTCTTCGGTCCAAGGGAACTCGAAGCTCTCCTGTTCGATACGGAGTACTTCGGGCATGTCCCGGCGAATCAGCCAGCGAATCTGGACATCAAGCTGTGATGGACTGATAGAACTCATGACGGCCTCCGTGCCAATACGTTGTTCGTCGAGGGTGATTCCGTCATCCGTCCTGGAGACGCGACCCTCTTGGGCCGCGAAAGCTATCAGATGTTTCTGCCCTCGTGAAGCCGAATTCTCCTGTTGTTTTCCAAGTGATGAAGATTCTGCCGATTACTTTTACGACCGATCAAACGAAGACGTCAGGTCGATATCCGTAGGGAGTTCTTCCTCGACAGCAGGCAGGACCAACAGGTGGTTGATGACCTGCTCGACGTTGGCAATTTCACGAACAACGCTCGCGATATCCGGGCACTTGCCATCCGTATGCACCACGCCATCAAGACAAATGCCGTCCGGCATGCGACGGACTACGAGTTCCATGAAACGAATGCCATCTTCTCGGGACAATCGTTTTCGCACTGCCTGTTCAATCGCATGTGGATGCGGTTCGACGCACTCCGGTCGCTCGATCGAGACGGTGCTACCAGCGGGGACGGGATCATCCATTGCCACTGGAGCAATGGGGACGTTCGACTTTTTGAGAGGTGAGCGCTTCATCACAACTCCTCCTTGTCAGCTTAAAATCAGGGGGCGGCCCGTTCCTTTGAGCCCGCGAGATGATGCCCTGTTGATAAAAAATGTACCAACTCGCTGCGACCGATGCACGCAGAATTCGTGCCGAGATCAGATTCTACACGGCTTGGTAAGTTGGAGAATGCTGAGACATCGTAATCGCCCTGCCAATTTTCACTGTTCCCTCCAGATTGACACGCCAAGAGCGCCTGGTTCCTTCATGACTGTCATGATGGGGTCGCGTCCACCGATGTTCGTGTAACCACGGAAGTCACGGAACACACGGAAAGCATTGATGCCAGATTGACTTCTGTGTCTTCCGTGTCGTGTCTTCCGTGGTTCTCTCCGGGGGAAATTCGTAACTGTGAGAGGCTGGGGACGCGGGGGATTATTTGGACAGCGAATGACAGAGAATGGGAAATGCGGATCGCTGCGGATGAGGCTGATGCACGCGGACCTGTGTCGCCTGCGAGTCAAATCATTTGGTTTACGGTTGAGCAGAAGCTCAATATCTCTGTTATCCGTAGTCTCCAATACAAATGGTCATCTTCTTGTTGCGACGCGAAGACTTTCGAATCTTGGCACCAATTCCCGTCAGAGATTCGCCGCCATTTGCATGATTCGCGGTTGTTGAAAGTTGGAACCACGGATCATGCGAATGTCGCGAATGATCTTGCCGAATCCTCGCTCATCCGCGTCATCAGCGTTCTATTCAGATTGGTTCCAGCTACGACGGAAAAGGAACTCCGTGGTCACTATTACTATCGACGAGAACATGCCATCTCATGTGAAGCACTCCGGCTGCTCAAGAGCAGCCGGAGCGCTGGCCTCTGGTCGCCCACGTGTAACGCTTACAACCCGCTGACTCCAAATTTGAATTTTGCTCAAAGTCGGCTTGACGGTTTTCGGGGAATGAACAGAATGCGGTCCTCCCGACGAGCAACTCTGCTCACCCACATCTCCGACTGATTCCCACACCTTTCAATTCCCACATCTCTCCTGCCGGCGAAGACTTTGCGCTTTGACCTGACGGAGACGGACCGTTCTGTCCGCACTGTTTCGGTTCACACTGGGCGACTCTCATGCCTCACACCTTCACACGAGTGGCGACGCCTGTCGGTTTGCGACAGTTGTTCCCGTCGGCGAGTTTCGTCGGCTGTGGGGACATCGCCGTCGACAGTGTGAGTGAGGACAGCCGCACCTGCGTGCCGGGATGTCTGTTCGCCGCCTTGCCCGGTGTGACAGAGCAGGGGGCGAGCTTTGTGGTTGAAGCGATCAAACTGGGCGCGACAGCCGTCCTCACCGATCATCCCCTGGAGCATGCACGTGTCAAGCAGTGTATCGTGCCGGACGTACGTCGGGCCTACGCTCAACTGTGCGAAGCGATGTACGGCTATCCGTCACGTAGACTGGGCCTCATCGGTGTGACGGGCACGAATGGCAAGACAACCGTCACATGGCTCGTGCGATCCATCCTCGAAGCGGCAGGATGGCCAACCGCCCTCATCGGGACCATCGAATACAACGACGGGATGGAGTCAGAGGCGGCAACGCTCACGACTCCCTCTGCGAAGATCCTCTCTCAGTGGCTGTCGACGGCTGTCTCTTGTGCGACGCAGTACGCGGCGATCGAGTTGTCGAGCCATGCTCTCGATCAGTCGCGAGCCGCTGGCACACTGCTCGATGTGGCGATTGTCACCAACATTACACAGGATCACTTTGATTATCACGGCGACGCGGCCGCCTACCGAGCCAGCAAGGCTCGCATCTTCGAGCAACTCAAAAGCAGAGCCCTCGTCGTCTTGAATGCGGACGACCCATTGACCGCCTCACTCGCAGGTGTGACGCCGGATGGGTCTCAAGTCACGACATTCGGCATCGATCACACAGCCGATCTCACCGCAGAAAACATTCGCCTGACTTCCCAAGGCACGACGTTCCGACTGCAAACGCTGACGGACAGTGTTGACGTGCGAACGAATCTCATTGGCCGGCACAACGTGAGCAACTGTCTCGCCGCTGCTGCAGCCGCGATGCATGTCGGAGTACCTCTGACGGAGATCGCTGAAGGCATCGAAGCACTCGGCGCGATCCCCGGTCGCATGGAGTCAGTCGCAGACGAAACACAAATCAACGTGTATGTCGACTACGCTCACACCGACGACGCTCTGCGTAACGCGATTGCCGCGGCCCGTGAGGTGACGACCGGCCGTGTGCTGTGCGTCTTCGGAGCGGGAGGCGACCGCGACCAGAGTAAGCGGCCACTGCTCGGTCGAGCGGTCGGTGCGGCGGACGTCGCCGTCATTACCAGCGACAACCCACGTCACGAGAATCCACAAGTCATCATCGACGGAATTCTCACCGGCTGCCGCGAGGTGCCTGTTACTTTGCATGTTGAATCCGACCGAGCCGAAGCCATCCGCTGGGCAATTGAAGCAGCGGAGCCAGGCGACACCGTCCTCGTTGCCGGCAAAGGACACGAAAACGTACAAATCATCGGCGACGAACGCCGTCCTTTCGACGATCGAGCCATCTGCTGCGAAGCCCTCTCCGAAATCACATCACCTGTTTTTGTCAGTGCGACTTAGCCCCGACAAAACACCCCAACGTGCGGCATCATGCCGACCTATTCCATTGCTGATCTTCTGAGCGCCGTCGGTGGTCAGGCGATCAACGTTCCTTCACCAACAACCAGTTTCGATCGCATCGTGACTGACTCGCGGACGGTGCGCACAGGCGACGTGTTCTGGGCCATCGCGGGAGACATTCACGACGGACATACGTACATCACCGAAGCCGAACGGCGTGGAGCGGTTGCCTGCGTTGTTGAGCCGGAGCGGGTCACTCAACCCACGATGCCGGTCATCAATGTTGGCTGTACACGTCGAGCACTCACTGACTTCGCCACCTGGCACAGAAACAACCTCGACACTCTCGTCATCGGTGTGACGGGCAGTGTCGGGAAGACAACGACACGACACCTCCTGCACTCCGTCCTCTCACGACGATTCGCAGGGATCGAGAGTCCACGAAACTTCAACAACGAGATTGGCGTCCCCTTGAGCGTGCTGGAGATCACTCCCGACCACGAGTTCGCCGCACTGGAGTTCGGTGCGTCGCATGAGGGAGAGATTCGCAGGCACTGCGAGACGGCTCGCCCCGAGATCGGTCTGCTCACACGGATCGCTCCCACCCATCTCGATGGCTACGGAGACATCGACACCATCAGCCGGACCAAGGGCGAATTAATCGAAGCACTCCCCTCGACCGGCTTCGCCGTCCTGAACGGTGACGACAATCGCGTAAGGCAACTCGCCTCACGTGCCGACTGCCCAACGATCCTCGTCGGCGAACGACCGCACAACGACTTCATCGCCAGTCGGGTCACGACAACGAATACACACGTCGCCTTCCGGGTCGATGGCTGTGACTTCTCACTGCCAGCGACGGGGAGACATCACCTGACGTCAGCCCTGATGACGATTGCTGTCGCCAGAGAAATCGGATTGTCGACCAACGAGATCATCACCGGCTTCGAGAAGTTCGAGCCGGTCGACGGACGCTGCCGCACGCTGAGCGTGGGCGAGTGGACCGTCATCGACGACACGTACAACGCGAGCCCCGCTTCGATGGAAGCGGCGTGCGATCTGCTCCGTGACTGGCAGGGCAGGGGACACCGAGTGCTCGTCATGGGAGACATGCTGGCTCTTGGTGACGAGAGCCGGACGTACCACGAACAACTGGGAGAACGGATCTTCGCATCAGGAATCGATCGGCTGATCGCGTGGGGCACGGAAGCCCGTCACGTAGCTGATCGTGCCCATGCCGCCGGAATGGATGCCGGCTGCATTGGCACCTGTGCGGACCCAACCACGCTGAGCATGCTCCTCGAAATGTGGCTCGAACCCGAGGACGTCGTCCTCGTGAAAGGGTCAAGAGGCATGCAAATGGAACGTGTGATCGAACAACTGAAACGACTTGCGCAGGAACAACCAGTAGGTCACGCTCTTCCGCAAAGAGCGGTGGCCTGAGATGAGTTGATGGGTTGACAGGTTGATGAGTTGATGTGGCACTTTGCCCTCAAGACTCACAACCAACTGGTACTCATCAACACGTCAACTTATCCACTCATCTACTCAAAGAAAATTCGCGGCGGGTTCTGCTGTGTGCTGAGGGTTTGCGGGAATCTGATGCACCGTCTTTCGCGTCTCTGACGGAAGCAACACAGGCATTGGGCCAAAGTGGTTAACTGGGTCGATCACTCCAATCGCCGCTTCACAGTAGAACCCGACCTACACCGGGTGCCGGGAGAGTGTGAACTCTCTCGGCACCTCTCTTTTTTGGATCGGGAATAGAGGATGGAGAATTGAGAATAGGGAACAACATTCAGCGTTCTCGATCATCTCCATTCCCAATTCTCCATACTCCATTCTCAATTCCCACGACTCCCTATTCACACCTCCCTCAAAAGTGCTCCTCTGGCTCCTCCATCACCTGACGCCACTCCAAGAGCAGATGTCGCAACATGCGGCAGGTGACTCGCGGGTGTACCTCACCGCGCGGATTGCACTCGCGGCCGTGACGTCGTTTCTTGCGGCGATTGTGCTGGGGCCGATGGCCATCCGTTGGCTGCAGGCTCGGGCGGGGGAACGGATTGATAGTGCGTCGGAGAAGCTGAACGAACTGCACGCCGGCAAGTCGAACACGCCGACGATGGGCGGACTGTTCATCGTCGCTTCGATCGTCGCGGCTGTGTTGTTGTGCGGCGATCTGTCCAGCCGTTACATGCACGTCGGACTGTTCGTAACGATCGGCTTTGCGATGCTGGGTGCGATCGACGACTGGATCAAACTGGCGACAACTCGTCGCGGCCTGAGCGTCCGGCAGAAGTTGGCCATTCAACTTGTCCTCGCTCTCGTGGCCGGAGGCTGGTTGTATCTCGAACAGCAGACGAAGCCGCACGGACTTGAACTCATCTGGCCACTCGGCAATGCGAGTCTCTGGCTGGGCAGCGGTTTCGTCGCCTGGAGCATGCTGGTGCTGGTCGGTAGTTCAAACGGCGTGAATCTGACCGACGGTCTCGATGGCCTTGCGAGCGGTTGCATGATTTTCGCGGGCACCGCATTCGTTGCACTGAGTTATCTCGCCGGTCACGTGGTCATCGCCGAGTATCTCAGCATCCCCTACATCGCCGGTAGTGGCGAGATGGCCGTGCTTGTGAGTGCGATGGTCGGAGCCATGCTCGGATTTCTCTGGTTCAACTGTCACCCGGCCCAGGTCTTTATGGGTGACACGGGCTCACTGCCACTGGGGGCCATTCTCGGACTGGCCGCGTTGGTGACTCGACAAGAGGTGCTGTTGATCCTGATCGGTGGTGTCTTCGTGATCGAGACGCTGAGTGTCATCGCCCAAGTCGGCTGGTTCAAAATGACCGGTCACCGCTTGATCGCCTGTAGCCCACTGCACAATCACTTCCTGTTCAAGGGCCAACACGAACACAAAATCGTCGTCCGCTTCTGGATTGGCTCGGCTCTACTGGCGCTCTCAGCGGTCGCGAGTTTGAAGGTGCAATAGGTAATACGGCGATCGTCATCCGCCCGTAGGACAGGTTGGAAACCCGTCCTACGATATCGGCACCTTGCAAGACCGTTGATCTCACAGTGAAGTTTTCGCACCGGCGCGATCCATCTCGACGCCCAGTCAGGAAGAGAGACCGGAAGCCGGCTCGACACTAGTCGAGCCGGCTTCCATCTTTGGGTGCCCCACGCCCTCCATCTCCTTTGCAGTTCAGTCGCTTGACGTCGGCAGCGTCATTGGCGATGAATGAATCTGCAAACAATCCCCTGACGAATCAAACAGGCGAACCTCCATGAAGGTCACTCTCTCTACGACTTCTCTTCTCTTGCTGCTCACGATGACCGGCTGCGGGAAAGCTCCCGCGACGCCGACCACACACCCCACACACACCACACACCCCACGCAGAAAGCGTTCGCGAGCGATCCGGCAACGGAATCGCCGGTGAATGGGTTCTGGGCCGGTCGCTGGAAAGCGGACGCAGAGCAAGGTGAGGGCAAACAGCTGACCTGTGAGACGATCCAGGTGAGCGAGGACGAATGGAAGGCGACCTTTAATGCCGTGTGTGACAAGGACTACTCCTTCACCATGGACATGCCGGGCAAACGTGTGGGCGACGAAGTGGTGTTTGAGGTCTCTGTCGATCTTGGCGAAGCCTTCGGCGGCGAGTATCACTGGACAGGGAAGGTCATCGGCGAGGAGTTCAATGGTGAGTACACCAACGCCAAGTACAACGGCACCTTCAAGATGTCGAAATCAGACGAGGCAGCGGTGAACGCAGGCGCCTACTGCGAGGTGCCAGAACAGGAGACCACGACCGACGCTAAATCTGAGATACAGGAGGGATCTGAAGACGGAGAAGCCGTTCCCGCGGGGGGCTCTGACGGCGAGAGCGAGTGACCGGTCCAGACACGGTGACCCTGTCTGCATAGTGTGATTCGCGACTGATCGGGGCACTGACAAGGAGAACCCGCACGACCGGACCGGACAACTGTCGACTTTTACCGACAAAGTCGTTGACAGCACACAACGCGAGCTAGGTTTGTCGAGTCCCAGACGAACTTACCTCCCAACTTAGCCTTAAAGGTTCTCCCATGCTTGGAATCGTCATTGCAATCATCGCTGTTGTCATCTCCATCGTGAGCGTCGCCATTCAACTCATCAGCCTTCGCAGCTCGGTTGACGCCATCGCCCTGCAGATGCAGGAGAGCAGCAAGTGAATCGTCAGCGAGACGAGGCCTTCTCCACGCGGGCCACTCTCGACGCGGGCCACTGGGATCAACGTCTATCGATCAGCAGTGCGGGCCATCACGGAATGCGGGCACTGGAGTCCATCGATCAGAGATGGACTCTGAAAAGAAATCAGCCGGTCGACACACATTGTGCCGGCCGGCTTCTTTCGCAAAGTGCCGTAGCCAACAGACTCATCGGGAGTGACACCGTCCTCTCAAGAGCCGCAGAGGTCAGTCGGACGACAATCCCGTGAATTGCGGCAACTTCTGCCGGACAACTCTGTCCACGCTTGCGACCCGACCAATCGCGCCAACTGTGCTGACTGCATCGGTCGACGAGACCTGCGTTCAGTCGCCCCTCTTGGGCCCGTCCCGCGACGTCAGCGTTCGCCTTTCAGACGATGTCTGTTGTATCCCCCCTCTCCCCTTGAGGGAGAGGAACAGATTCTGATGCGTCAGCGAAGAATCAGGGTGAGGGGCCTGCAGGGATTGATGCATAGGATCGTCATCAACGCTCACCCCTCACCCTGATTCGTCGCTTCGCTTGAAGGCTGTCCCTCTCCCTCCAGGGGAGAAGGACGACCCGTGACTCCACCCCCGCTTCTCATGCAGCTCACCCGTGATGCTTTCGTTGCGACCGTCCTGATGCTGCTCGGTGTCGGGCTGCTGATGGTGTTGAGCGCGAGTATCACGTCACGACCCTCGACGAGCGATCAGGTCTATCTCAGTCGGCACCTTGTTTTTCTCACAGTCGCGATCGTCGTCGGAGTGACCGCTGCTCTGTCGCCTCCAGGATTCTGGAGACGAATCGCCCCCTGGGCCTTCCTCGCGACGCTCGTGCTGCTGGCGGCTGTGCTGATCCCCGGTGTGGGGACCGAAGTGAATGGTGCCCGTCGCTGGCTGCGATACGGCCCGGCGTCACTCCAGCCGTCCGAGATTGCGAAGGTCTCGCTTCCTTTGTTTCTCTGTTGGGTGATCGATCGGCGTCGAGGAAAGAACGGCCAGATCGAAGTCGCCGCCCCGCCGCTGATTCCGATTGCGCTGACCGTGTTCCTCGTCCTGCAGGAACCGGACCTCGGCACGTCGTTGTTCCTCTGTCTCACATCGATGATCTGCCTGTTTATCGCCGAGTGGCCGTTGTGGCAGTTTGTGCTCGCGGGGGGATTCGCCGTGCCCTTCGCTGCGGGCGTCGTGGCCCTCAAGCCCTATCAGATGGAACGCATCAACGGATTTTTCGCCGCGTGGAGAGAGTTTGAAGAAGCTCCGTATCAGATCCAGCAGTCACTGACGACGCTCGGCGTCGGCGGAGGCACGGGGGTCGGACTGGGTCGAGGGGCACAGAAGCTGAGTTTCCTGCCAGAAGCCAACACCGACTTCGTGTTCGCTGTGATCGGCGAGGAACTCGGCGTCCTTGGCACATTAGGACTAATCAGTCTCTGGGTCGCCTTCTTTCTGTTGGGACTCCGGTTGATTACTCGGCTGCCTCGCCACACGTTTGCCTTCGCTGCCGCGACGACACTCCTGACACAGCTCGTCCTGCAAGCAGCAATCAACGCCTGCGTCGTGACGGCCCTGCTACCTCCCAAGGGCATCCCACACCCACTTGTGAGCTACGGCGGCAGCAGTCTCGTGATGAGCGTGCTCGCCATCGGCATCATCCTCAGCCTCGCCCGTGACACGTCGGAGTTTGCTCTTCCGCCACGCAACAAAGTCGACGAAACTCTCGAATCGCGAACTACCTAGTGCAAGCTGCCAGCTTGCTCCGACGAATTGTCTTTTCGCCCTCCCAAGTGAGCAAGCTGCCAGCTTGCTCTACGATACCTCTGCCGGTCGGAAAGTGAGCATGTGACCGCACCTTTGTACGTCTTCGCCGGAGGAGCCACGGGAGGGCATCTCTTCCCGGGGATCGCCGTCGCTGAAAGTCTCGTCGAACGGGAACCCGATGCTCGCATCGTCTTCCTCGGCACGGATCGCCCGGTCGAACGCGACATTCTCGCCAAAACCGGTTACGAGCACGTGCCGCTCCTGAGAGAGAGCCAACGTCGCATCCGGCAGAGAGCCGGCGGTTTCGGGCGTGCTTATTTCGGAGCTGTTGATCTGTTGCGAAACGGCAAGCCGCGAGCGGTGATTGGATGTGGAGGAGGCGCGTCGGTCGCGCCGGTCCTTGCCGCGCGACGACTACGCATACCCGTCCTCCTGCTCGAACAGAATGTTATCCCCGGCCGCGCAACGCGACTGCTGTCTCGGCTGAAGACGACAGTTTGTCTGACCTATGGGGAGACGGCCACACATCTGCCGAAGACTGCGTGTACCGATCCGACCGGGAATCCCGTCCGTCGGTCGATCACCCTGTTGGCAGACAGATCACCCACGACAGATCCGTCATCCGGTCCTCAAACGCTGCTCGTGCTTGGCGGAAGTCAGGGGGCCCATGCCATCAACGATGGTCTCCTGCACTTGGCCGAGCACCATCCGGAGTGTCTGAGCGGGTGGCAGATCGTTCATCAGACCGGTCAAAGCGATGCCGATCGTGTGAAACACGGTTATCACCAGCTTGGGATCGATGCCGTGGGAGAACCTTTCTTTGATGACATGGTGTCCCACTACCGTGAGGCCAGTCTCGTCGTCTCACGCGCGGGAGGCACAACCCTCTCAGAACTCGCCTGTGCCGGGCTTCCAGCCGTGCTGGTGCCCTATCCACATGCGAAGGACGATCATCAGACCGCGAATGCGAGAGTCTTTGCCGATGCAGGAGCTGCCGTTGTCATCAGCACCTCGTCTGACGAAAACTGGCAATCATCTCTGGTGTCCGAACTATCGAGTCTCCTGAAGAACAACGAACGGCGACGTGCCATGTCGTTTGCCATGCGTGCTCTTGCTCGTCCACGTGCTGCGGACGAGGTGGCGTCAATGATTGGGCTGCGACCGATTGAATACGAGTTGTCCATCCAGTGACCGACTCGATCCGCGTCGTCTCGTGATTCGGGACGTCAGCGCATGGATGAGTGCTGTCTGGTGGCGCTCGCCGCTGGCTCGCGGCTAGACGTGGCGACCCCAATCGTGCCCCCTCCTTGTCCCCTTGTCTCCCCCTCTCCTTTTCTCCCGGATCGCAACAACTAACATCCAATCAACGAATGAGACTTCCCGCAGCCTCCACCATCCGGCAGAATGGACCGCATGCAATGGACAGACAAACACCTGTTGTTGATCACTGGGGCGACCGGGCTGGTCGGAAGTCATGTCGCTGAGGAAGCGACGAAACGTGGGATCCGGGTGCGGGCGCTGGTGCGACCGTCGAGTAAGATCAAGCTCCTCCAGAAGCTGGGGGTCGAGTGGGTCAGCGGGGCGATGACCGAGCCGTTCTCACTCAAGGCGGCTCTCAACGGTGTCACACACGTCGTGCACTGTGCGGCCATGGTCGGCGACTGGGGTAATGCACGACGCTATCACGAAGTCAACGTCGACGGGCTCGAATCGTTCCTCGAAGAGGCCCGGATGTGTGATACGCTGAAACGCTTTGTCCACATCAGTTCGCTCGGCGTGTATCCAGTGCGTGATCATCACGGCACCGACGAATCGACTCCCCCGAGCGAAACGGGTATCGACGGCTACACGACGAGCAAGATCGAAGCCGAAGCGATCATGACGCACTACGTCGAGCGGGAGAAGGTGCCCGCTGTCGCCCTGCGGCCCGGGTTCATCTATGGCCCCCGCGACAAGACGGTGCTGCCCCGCATCATCAGCCACCTGCGAGACGGCAAAGCGTCGTACATCGGCGACGGTGAAACGGTGCTCAACAATACGTATGTCAAAAACCTGGTCGACGCGATCTTCCTGGCGGTTGAAAGGCACGATCATGTCGGCGAGTTTTTCAACATCCGGGACGGAACGCTCGTGACCAAGCGGCACTTCTTCGAGACGATCGCCAATTACGGACGACTCCCGCTGCCCAAACGCGAGATCCCCCTCGGGGCGGCGAAGGCCATTGCGACCGGTTGGGAGTGGCTGTGGCGAGCGATCAACATGAACTCGGCTCCCCTGATATCACAGGCAACCGTCAAATTCCTCGGCTACAACCTCGACTACTCGATCGACAAGGCGAAGAAAGAACTCGGATACAAACCCAAAGTCGACTTCAAGGACGCCATGCAGACCACCCTCGACTGGTATCGCCAGAAGGGACGGATCTGATGAGCACCACTCTGCGCCCAGACGGAGAGAACACCGCGACACCGACTGCTGAGCAGCAGAACCAGTTCAGTTGGTGGAACGTGTGGGTGTTCCTTGCTCAGCGAATGTTCCTGTACTTTGTGCTGTATGCCCTGTCGATCGGGCCGTTCTACTGGTCGTGGTACAAATCGCGATTCGTGGGCGGCTCAAGCATACTGGCCGCGTTCTACATGCCGCTGGTCTGGCTCGCCGACGCGGTCCCTCCGTTTGGCGCATGGATGAACTGGTACGTCCATCTGTGGATCGGGTAATAACCGCGTGACAACTGTTCCGCCACACGTTTCGGGACATATCATCAAGCTCGGCCCTGAGTCTCACCAGTTCCAGCCATGTCATTCCCGCGCAGGCGGGAATCCAGACCGGGTTGAGCGCAGTGGCAGCGATGGATGACTCATCGGTGGTCGCTGGATTCCCGCCTGCGCGGGAATGACGGAGGTTCGTCAGGATGCCGCGACAACATCTTTCATCTTGGCGAGGCCCGTGCGGGCAACGTCTTCGGCGGGCTGCTTCCAGTAGTCGCGGTTGAACAGCTCGAGGGAGAGGGCTCCATTGAAGCCGATGCGACGCAGGATCTTGATGATCTCACTCAGTGGAGCGTTGCCGTCGCCCGGGTAAACACGGTCGGCATCATTCAGTTCCTGGCGCGGTCGATCTGTGGGGTAGTCGTTCATGTGGAAGCAGTGCAGGGCGGTGCCGGCGATGACGCTCAGCCCGTCGAACTCCGAGCCACCCCGGTAGACGTGATACACGTCCGGCAGCACACAGGCATCGGGATGCCCGCTTTCGACGGCGACGAACACTGCCTCACCCAGACGTGACAAGTTCCTGGAGGGTCCCCAGACTTCGACCTGCGGGGTCACGCCAATCTGCGCCCCCGCTTCGAGGAGTGCTCCGTAGCGCTCGGCGACGGCAAAGAGGTCGAGCTTGGGCGAGTCCTGACCACTGGCACCGGCGGGTGGGGCGGCGATGCGGGTACCGCCGATCGCTTTGACAAGTTCCATGTCACGTTTGGCGTCTTCGAGACCCTTCGCTCGTTGGGCCTCGTCATCGACGATCCAGTTAGCGAAACCGATGGCGCTCTCAACCTGGAGTCCGTGATCGTCGAGTCGCTTGCGAAGGTCGGAGAGTGAGCCGCCTGAGTCTTTGTGCTTCTGGATGTCACGAGTCCAAGGTTCGATGCCGTCGTAGCCGGTCTTGGCAGCGAGGTCGATCTCCTCAACGAGGGAGAGTTCCTGCCCGCGGATGGTGCCCGTGTTGAGGCAATAACGGGGAGTGAACTCGGCAGGGGAGTGATCAGACGCGGTCGACGATGATCGCAGGGTGCACAGGGAGGCAGCAAGGGCCGTGCCGGTGGTGAGGGCGTCGCGTCGGTTCATGGGAGTTCTCTGGTGGTGCTAATCCGCAAGCGATGGATGGGGCCATGAGCCAATTGTCGACAGAGATTAGCCCGTGCCGCGGCCTTGATCGTAGGCTTCGAGGTCTTTGAGGAACAGGGCGAGAGACGATTGCAGGGTCTCGCGACTGACCTTCCAGGTCGGCTGGTCTTCGGTGTACTTGCTGCAATGGTCGACCAGCAGGCGGTGGAAGAACTTGAACAGATGACGAGGTGCGCGGAGGCGGGCGAAGATACTGATCAGTTCTTCGCGGGTGAGGGCCTCGTCGAACAGGTCCTTGACCGTGGGCGGCTTGTCGGCAAGCTTCGCACAGGCGCGGATGCGGTCGTTGGCGATGTCGTACAGCGACTCGCCCGTCCATTCGAGGGAGGGGATGAGGTTCTGTTTGTCGAGACGTGAGCGTTCGTAGAATTCCTTCTCCTGCCGATTGAGGTAGTGCACGACGGCTGCGGGTAGCAGCATCTTGAAGGCGATGCCCGGATGCTTGAGGAACTTGTTGTCGAACATGGGCCACAGGAAGTCGCGGATGCGTTCGGGCGAGCCGTTAATCAGGTGCGGCTCGTCCAGACGGTCGACCATGACCACGATACTGGTGAAGCCGAGCGTCTGCAGGATGTTCTGGAGCTTCATCAACAACCCGTAGCGATCGTCGCTGCGGAACATGGTCGGCATGGGCTGACCACTGACTTCAGAGCTGTCGAAATTCGCAAGGATCTTCCGGAGCGTGTTCGACTGATGATCGAGCACACGTACTTGCCGACGCACCTGCCAACCCCGCCACATGAGGCGAAACTGACGGAACAGCCATGGTGCCCAGCCTGCAAGAATGATGGCTCCGACCCACCATCGGAGGAGTGTCTGCCATTCACTCTGCCAGAGGACAAGTCCGACCGTCACCGCTGTGACCACGATCCCGATCATGAGGTCGCGCCACGTCTTCCACGTGCGAAAGCCGAGCTTTCTTCGCAGTTGGTGCCAGCCCTGCTTGTGGGCCATGTCTCGATTGTGATCGTAGAATGTCGCGAGCAGCAGGATGTCGCGCTGTTGCAAGCGTGAGAGTTCCCGCAGGTCTTCCGGGCGAATCGTCTGTGACTCATCGACGGAATTCGGATCACGAATCCCGTCAGCGAGCTTGGTCGTCGCCAGCGTGAGGATGGCATCCATGTGATCCCAGAGTTTCCAGTTCGTCAGTGCCTTTTCCTGTTTGCGTTGCCGACCGTGCAGACGTTCGCGGAACGCGTCCAGAAACGTGTTGAAGTCGTCGTACTCAATGATGAAGGCACGTTGTTGCGGATGTTCGAGGTTATGCCGACGCAGCTGCGAGACCATCTGCATGCGGAGGGCTGTTTTACCGGCTCCCTGTTCACCAAAGACGACCGACGTTGAGGGCGCCTGGGGGTTGCCGAAGATCTTGTCCCAGGCAGGATGGTGAGTGCCCTCAAGGCAGTGCTTGAGGAACACATGATCCGACTGCGCATCCTCTTGAGCGAACGGGTTCTCCGTGATTCCGTAGTGGTCAAGGAGCTGGTGAACCTTCATCGTTGTGTATCCTGTCTCGTCAGAAAGGTCGAGTCATTGCGGTTTATCCGATGATCGGAGCCCCTGCAAGAAATCGTACTCGCGTCTGAGACATTATGTCTCTTGTTAATAGAGATAGCGTGCGTAATTGGCGCACCAGGAATCAGGGTGCGCGACACTTCGCACACACCCCAAACGCATCTATTCAACCTCATCATTTTTGTTGACGTAATCGTTTGACATTCCTCGAACGTGAAGTTAGCCTCAACCCGCGTAGGCTGCGCAGGCATCCCAAGCCGGTATCCCAAGAGTATGCGGGCAATTGACGGACTTCGGGAATGGGTGACCAGCCTTGGACACTTAACTTTCAGGGGGAGGAACTGCATATGAAACGGAAGGCACTTTGGATGGCGGCAGCCCTGACCATGGGGCTGGCAATGGTCGTCGGAACATCGAACGCTGGCTGGCATAGCCACGGTTCGTACGGCGGCTCCGCTGGTTATGGTTCGAGCGGAGGCTCATACGGCTCGGGCGGATCGCACGGTCGCGTCCGTGTTCGCTATCGTGCACATGGTTCCAGTGGTGGATCCTATGGTTCGCGCGGCGGCTCTTACGGATCGAATGGTGGATCTTACGGTTCCGGCGGTGGGTCGTACGGATCACATGGTTCGAGCGGCGGCTCTTACGGTTCCGGCGGATCACATGGCTCGAGAGGCGGCGGACTGTTGCGTCGCATTCACCGCCGCGCCCATGGCAGTAGTGGCGGGTCATACGGTTCAGGCGGATCCTATGGTTCAGGCGGATCTTACGGTTCGAGTGGCGGTTCTTACTGAGCGTCAACGCACCGATGTTTCAACTCCCCGATGGGGTTGAGACACTCAGAACACGACAACGGAGAGCAGGACGGAACATTCCGGCCTGCTCTCCGTTTCTTTTAGTCAGGCCTCCGCACAGACTAGAGTAGAGTAGTGAGCACTTGATGGGGACCTTGCTCGTCCGGAATTTTGTGATGTCGGCAGAAGTTCAAAATGACCGCCCTTGGGACGCCATTCCGCGATGGCCGCGGCGCGTCCTCTCCGCATGGCTGCTGTTCCATGTGATCTCCATCGCAATACGTCCACTGGCGACCCAGCCGACCTCTACACTCTTCAGCGACACAGATCGACTGCTTCGGCCCTATACAGAGGGTCTTCAACTGGATCATGGCTATCACTACTTTGCCCCGCAGCCTGGCGAGAGCACGTTGCTCGAGTTCACTGCGACGCGGCATGATGGAACGGAGATCAAGGGTATGATGCCTCACCGTCAAATATGGCCTCGACTCCTGTATCACCGCCACTTCATGTTGACCGAATCGCTCGGCTACATCCCGGAAGAGTTGGAAGACGAGTGGCTGGAATCCTATGCCCGGTGCATCTCGCGAAAGACACAATGTCCGAAAGTTGAGTTGACAGGCGTGCTGCATTACCTGCCGACCATGTCCATGATCCAGGAGGGAGCGACTCTCGATCACCCCGACAGTTTTAACCGAACATCTCTGGGAGTGTACGAGCGCAACAAAGACTGACGCGTTGTTCATGTCACGTGAGTGACTCAATATCGTCCCTCGTTTCTTCCTCTCACAGTATTCCATTCCACCCTGAGTGAACCGCGATCTGACGAATGTCTGTGAAGAATGCCCCACGACCGGTCGCTGCATCGGATGAACAGGAACCGATCCCCTCTGCGGATCCCCGTCAGATCGTCCCAGACTTGGAATCGGGCGACACACCAATGAGTACCGACTCAGGAATCGTCGGTCGCTATGTCGAAGACCTCGCTCGTCAGACCGCAGTAACTTGGAATCGCTTCTGGTTCACGCCGACGGACCCGGCCACCCTGGGGGCGATCCGTATCCTCACAGGACTAATGCTGGTCTATACCCACTGGGTCTGGGGACTCGACTTCGAGTCGTTCTTCGGCCCCGAATCGTGGGTCAACTCCGAACTGGTCAAGCGGTATCAACAGAACGACTTCGTCTTCTCGCTGTGGTTCGTCGTGCCGTATCAGTACGCCTTCCCCGTGCACATGGCGTGTGTCGGGATACTCGGCCTGTTTACCTGCGGTGTGTTTACACGTGTGACGTCGATCCTCTCGCTGCTGATCGTGATCTCTTACGCCAATCGCCTGCCAACCGCGCAGTTTGGCCTGGATCAAATCAACGGCCTCCTCACTCTTTACTTGGCATTGGGTCCAAGCGGGGCTGCCTATTCGATTGACAGTTGGCTCAGGCGATCCGGGAGCGAGACTTCTCGAACAACGGCTGTCGGTCTGGGTTGGGACTCCTTCGGTCCGAGCATCCACGCCAACATTGCCATTCGGCTGATTCAGTTGCACATGTGTGTGATCTACCTGTTCGCCGGACTTGGCAAGTTGCAGGGCATGGCGTGGTGGGACGGGCTTGCCATGTGGATGGCGTTCGCGAATCGCGAATACCAGACACTCAACATGTTGTGGCTGTCCGACTTCCCTTGGATCGTCAATGCGATGACCCACTTCACAATCTTCTGGGAGGTGACGTACTGCGCACTCGTGTGGGTTCCCATCTTGCGTCCAATCGTGCTGTTCTTCGCCGTCGTCCTTCACGCGGGCATCGGCCTCTGTATGGGCATGTGGACCTTCGCCATCATCATGATGGTCGGCAACATGGCCTTTGTTCCGCCACACATCGTACGCCGAGTCATTCACCGCCTGGCCACCCGCCCACATCGGGTGAAGTCCTTTGAGCAGTGAATTGCGGTGGGTCGGTGCATTCCCAATCCGTCAATTGGTGGGACAAGGAGATACCTCCCACGCGTTAACGGTTTCGTTTAATCTCGACGATCAGATTATTTTCTTGATTTTTCAACCGACCGGACAGTCGGGAATCTTGAACTTCATCTCCGATTCGGCTAAAATTGTGAATGTCCCTCGGGAATTGACGAATGCTTTGGCAATCATCTCCGACGGCGTGAGCATCGCATCAACTCATCCTGATGGGTTTTCAGCTCTCATTTTTGGCCACAACATCCTCGAGCGACCAACGCTGAACACATGTTGCAACACTCGCAAGTCCTCCTCATTTCTCTGAGTTCCGCCAGGAAAGTCTGCGTCCTCTGCACACTCCTGACAGCCACGTTGCTGGTTGGCTGCGGCCATTCTGGTCCGATTGGCCCGGAACGCGTCGAGACCTATCCCGTCACCGGGAAAGTGACGGTCAACGGCGAAGTGGTTCAAAAGCCGAAAATGATAGCTGTCAAAGCCATTCTTGAGGGCACGGAAAGTACCGGGCTCCAAGGTAATCCCGGTGCTTTCGCATCCAACGAAGACGGCAGCTTTACTTTGGGCTCGTACGAGAAAGGGGATGGAATCCCCCCAGGAACCTACAAACTCACATTTCGCCTGGGTGGTTTCAACTTGATGACTGCCAGATTCACCGGCGATGAATTCGAAGGCAAATACAATGACCCCAAGACCTCGGAAGTTACAGTGACCGTCACCGGTGATGAAGCCGTTGATGTCGGAACGATTGACCTGACGTTGTAACTCTCCTCAATCCACCGCAACGCTGTTTTTTGTCAGCATTGATCAATGAGCAGCCTGATCGTTCTCGGAATTTGATGATCGAGAATGAAACCACATGTATTTCCTGTTCCGTTTCTCTGTATCAAAGGAAGTCTCATGAAACTGACGTCTCGACACCGCCGCGGGTTTACGCTCATTGAGCTGCTCGTGGTCATCGCCATTATTGCGATTCTGATCGCTCTCTTGCTGCCGGCCGTGCAGCAGGCACGCGAAGCGGCACGCCGCACGCAGTGCAAGAACAACATGAAGCAATTGGGGCTCGCCTTCCACAATTATCACGACGTGTACGGCACATTTCCCCGGTCGATTGTCGGTGGTACTGTTCTGACTGGCCTGAAGATGACAAGCTGCATGAGTTGGCGAGCGGCCATATTGCCTTACATCGATCAGGGGAATGTTTACACCCAGATTGATCCCAACACCAGTCCTTTCGATGGCGTGAATGACGATGTCTACGTGACCCCCATTCCTTCATTCACCTGCCCTTCCACTCCTGATACACAGAACCTGGTCGAGTACACAATTCCGGCTGGCACCGACCTGGATGCCTCGGGTCCGATTCCACCGATGGCTGAGTCGTGGACGATCAAATCGAGTCGAATCGATTATGAATCCGCGAACGGCGTGAATGACACGATCTCAAACATTGCCTATAATCCGAATCCGCCCTGGAATTCGTCGACCCCGAATACTGGCGGCAGTCGTGCCGGTGCCATCGGGTGGCAGTTTGCTGTGATCGATCTCCCCTCTGCAAGCGATGAACCCGCACCCTCGAAGATTAGTAGCATCATCGACGGAACCTCCAACACAATCCTCATCGGTGAGTTGGCCAGTCGAAACAAGCTCTACTACCTCCGCGACTTAAAAACCACATCCGATAGTGATCCTGCCATTGCCTTTGACGCGCAAATCCAGGAATGGACGGGGGGCGGTGAGTGGAATACTTGGCTCTCAGAAAACTGGATTGGTGGTTCGGCACTTGACGGCTCACCCGGCACGGATGGGGGCCCTTGTGCCATCAACTGCTCCAACCGCCGGAGTGGCTACTACTCGTGGCATACGGGAGGAGTCCACATTTCCCTGTGCGATGGATCATCCCGATTCATGAGTGAGAACATCGCGGCGATCACATTTGCCTCGCTCATTACCGCAGCGAAAGGTGAGCCTAGCTCTGATTTCTAGTGCCACGGGCACTTTGGTGTAGCGGCGTTTGGACGCCAAACGGTCGAAGATTCCAGTCTGGACCGCCGCTAGGGACGCTACACCTATTTGTCCCCCGCAGTCATCAAACGACTCGAACGTTTGACACGACACACTCGGGCTCGTCAACAACTGTTGTCGAGCCCGTTTCGCATTCCAAAAGCTTAAGTGGTGCGTCATGGCTAACAATTCGGGTGGGGTGGCAGGGTCAGACCAACGGGATGGCCCTGAGATTCCGCGTCCACACACCGGGGCCATCCGCTACGCTTCTGACCCCGCCACCCGACGTTTCTCATTCTTTGGCATCCAGAAACATGCGACACCAGTGTTCAAAGCACAGCAGATTCCATAAGCGATAACTGTGGTCCCACTGACCGTGCATGTGCTCATCAATCAACCGCTGCACCGCCTGCGCGTTGAAGATGCCTCGCCCTCTGGCCGTCTCACCGAGCAGCGAGTCAATCAGCAATTCCTTGAGCTCCGCCCGGAACCACGGCGCGAGCGGCACACCAAAGCCCATCTTCTTCCGGGTCTGAATCGACTCGGGCAGCAAGTCCGCAAACGTCTCCGTGAGGATGACCTTGCCGCGGTTGCCTTGCAGCTTGAGATCGATCGGCATCCGGGCGGCCAACTCGGCCACGTGATGATCCAGGAAGGGCGAACGTGCTTCGAGGCTGTACGCCATCGAGGCGATGTCCACCTTCTTCAAGATGTCGAACGGCAGATAGGTTAGCACGTCCGCACACGTAGTGCGTGTGAGGAAGTCACGATCCGGGCACTCCTCGTACGCCTTGAGCAGCACGCTGTCCGTGACCGCGTGATCGAGATGGGAGGCGAACTCGCGCGTGTATAACGATTGCCGCAAGTCGCGATCAAAGATGCCGATCCATCGCAAGTACCGCAGCTCGGGCGACTGACCAAGAGCCGCCGCGAACCGCTTGATCCGACGGGGCAGTGATCGCTGTTCGCCGGAAGACGGGACCTTCTGCCACACCTCCCAACCAAACACCTTGCGCATCCAGGCTGGCAACACATCCAGTCGTCCCGCGAGTTGAACCGCCTGATAACGGTCGTAGCCTGCGAACAGTTCATCACCACCATCCCCTGAAAGGGCAACGGTCACCTCCCTGCGGGTCACCTCCGACAGATACATCGTGGGAATAGCCGAACTGTCACTGAACGGCTCGTCGTAGTGCCAGATGATCTTGGGCAGCAGGTCAATCGCCGACGGCTCGACAATGTACTCGTGATGGTTCGTCCCCAACTTGGCCGCTGCCTCACGGGCATAGGACGTCTCGTCGAACTCCTTTTCCGGAAACCCGATTGAAAACGTATGGATCGGCTGATCGGACAGCGACTGCATCAGCCCTGCGATGATCGTCGAGTCGATGCCCCCTGAGAGGAATGCACCCAACGGCACGTCCGACCGCATGCGCAGTCGGACCGCTTCGGTCAGCGTCTCCCGCAATCGTGCTCGCCACTGTTCTTCGGTCAGATCGTTGCCAACCGGTCCCGCGTAAGGAGGTCGCCAATAGCGGTCGACTGTGAGTTGTCCATTCTCCCATACAGCTCGATGTGCGGGCGGCAGCTTGTTGTAACCCTTGAGAATGCAGTGTGGGTCGGGGACATATTGATAAGTGAGGTACAGATCGACCGCCTGCGGATCAAGCTCGCGCGGCGCATCCGGCACCTGCAGCAGGGCTTTGAGTTCACTGGCGAAGAGCAGACGGTCCGCGTCGTGCCGATAGAACAGGGGTTTCTGGCCAAGGCGGTCACGAGCGAGCAGCAGCCGGCGTTTGTTCTCATCCCAGATGGCGAAGGCGAACATGCCCCGCAAGTGATCGACGCAGTCCGGACCGTACTCTTCGTACAGATGCACGATGACTTCGGTGTCGGTGTGCGTGGCGAAGCGGTGGCCGCGTTCTTCGAGGTCAGGTCGCAGTTCCTGGTAGTTGTAGATCTCCCCGTTGAAGGCAATCCAGATGGTGCCGTCCTCGTTCGACAGCGGCTGGTGCCCGCCCTCGAGGTCGATGATTGAGAGTCGGCGGAATCCGAGAGCAGCGTGGGCTGACCCGGCGCTCTGCTCATCACGCGGAGCGTGATGGCCACTTTGTGAGAGATACGTCCCGGCATCATCTGGCCCACGATGCCGGATCGCGTCTGTCATCCGCTGTAGCACCGCCTCGGTGAGCGGTCGAGCGTCGTTGAGCCAGGCAGCGCCCGCGATGCCACACATGGAAGACAGCGAATAGGGAATAGCGAATAGGGAATAGCCGGCGAGTTCACTGTGACTCAGACGTCACCGACGCCGCTTGCGGATTAGCACTCAGCTTACGGTACAGCGCCGCGTGGGCTTGTACCATCGCATCAACACTGAATTCTTCACACATTCGCAATCGACCGGCGTCTCCCAGCCTGCGGGCAATGTCAGCATTCTGGATCAGCCGGGTCGTGAACTGTGCGAAGCCCATGCTGTCACCCACATCGACGAGGTATCCCTGTTGGTCGTGCTTGACAAGTTCGCGGTTTGGGGGAATATTTGTTGCCACCACAGGTACGCCTGCGGCCATCGCTTCCATCAAACTGTTGGACATGCCCTCGAAATCGCTGCCCAGCCAATAGACGTCCAGCAGCGACAGCAACCGTGATGCATCACTCCGATGGCCCAGAAACCGTACATGCTCGCTGCACGTGACATCGAAGGCTCGCTGGATCAATGAGTCCCGTTCGGGTCCATCGCCGATCACCAGCAAATACGCTCGTTCATCCGCCTGTCGCAGCAGTTGGATGGCCCACAACAGGTCATCGACCCGTTTCTGTTTGGCCAATCGACCGACATGCCCAATGAGCTTCGCATCCGGTGGAAGATCGAGTTCCCGCAGGAGCTCATCTCGCCCCGACTTTGTCAGTTCCGGAAGGTCAATCCCATTGGGGATGACCGAGATGCGGTCACTCGGGAAGCCCTGCTGTTGATAAAAATCGGCAACACTTTGCGAATTCCCCACGAGGCAGTCCGTGCGGCTGATCAGCCGTTTGTCGAGCCACAACTGCCAGCCCGCCTTCCACGAATCGACGCACCGTTCGGAGACCACGGTCTTCCACAGTGAACGACCTCCGCCTGCCATGCGTCCGTAAGCATTCGCAGCGAACAGCCAGGTGTGCACGATGTCGGGACCGAGGTTCCGTAACTTCGTTCGCAAACGGCCAAAGGCTGCCGGATCGAATTTCCAGCGTTTGCCAAGCACCGTCAACGGGATGTCCTCATCACTCAATGCCTGTTCGTACGGCCCGCCTCGGGTGAGGGCGATGACGTGCACATCGAACTCATCACGAGGCAGCCGTGTCGCCAGCAGCGTGAGCTGCTTCTCCGCCCCGGAGCGATCGAGTGTCGGAATCACCAGGGCGAGTTTGATCACAGGGTTGCAGGCGAACAGTCAGAGGAAAGGATGTGGCTGAACCGTACCAAATACGCTGGGGCGACTGTATCCTGCGGAAAGAATCTGTCACGCTCACGAAACATTGTTTGTTCCACGCCGTTTCTCCAGGGATTGATCGACGGCGGGGGACGTGAGTTGTATGACTGTCCGATGATCGTTTCTTTTGAGTCGAACCTACAACTGTCATTCCCGCCTTCGCGGGAATGACGAATCTGGAAACACAATGCATCTGAATAAAGGACCGTTATCCATCTCATGTCCCGAGCCGTCGGCTTAGAGGGGGTCCAGCATGCGAGTGAAGTTTGGTGAGTGTCTTGTCGAACTCGTGCAGGGGGACATCACGTCGCAACAGGTCGATGCGATCGTGAATGCGGCCAACTCGCAACTCGCAGGCGGCGGGGGAGTTGACGGGGCGATTCATCGTATGGCCGGGCCGAGCGTGATGGAGGAGACCGACCGCCGCTATCCAGAGGGCTGCCCGACCGGGAGTGCTGTTGCATCAACGGCGGGTAACCTGTCGGCGAAACACATCTTCCACGCCGTCGGACCGGTGTGGCGAGGCGGAAACGGAGGCGAGCCGGGCCAGTTGCAGGGGGCCTATCGCCGCTGTCTGGAATTGGCCGTCGAGCATGAGTGCGAGTCGATTGCCTTCCCGGCGATCAGCACGGGTGTCTATGGATACCCCATGGACCTCGCCGCTGAGCATTCGCTAACGAGCGTCCGCGACTTCCTGCAATCGCAGGGCCAGCCGTCACTCGTGCGCTTCGTCCTCTTCAATGGAGGCGCCTTCGGAGCCTACGCCCGGGTCTTGGAAAGTATGACGGATGCCCATTGAGTGCAGACGCTCCCCATCGGTCCGGCTAAGATGCAAGGTGCAGGGAGGGGGTCAGGCACCATTTCGTCAGTGACGCTCTCAATAACATGACGACGAACAGGGACGAAATGGTGCCTGACCCCTTCACCCGGTTCGATCCGAGAGTTGGAAGTACTGACATTAGCGAGACCCTTCATGTCGACCACACACATCGGGCTGATGGCCTCTCTCCTGTTGATGAGTTGCGGGCGGACCACTGCCATCTCTGCTGAGGAGCCCAGCACGGCTTCGACCGACGAGGCGATTGGAGAGTCTCAAACGGAGCCCGTTGATCAGGGCACACAACCAATCGCACTTCCTGACGGGCTGACGCCACTCAATCCCCAGAAGACGGTGTTCATCGATGTGAAGCGCAAGCGAGTGTTCCTGAAGTCGCGTGTCTCGCTGCGTGAGGGACTCCTCGAAATGTTCGCCTGCCTCGCGGGGACGAAGGAGCACGAGTCGGTCGTCGCCATCGAGACGGACGCTTACGTAATCCATGCGGCTCTGCTCGCCGTGGGTGCTGAGCCGGGAGAGCCGGTGCAGTTCGATCCGGAGTACAAGCCGCCCACGGGCCAGCACATCGACATCTTCGTCAACTGGACCGATCACCGCGGTCGCCCCTATCGCGTGCCAGCTCAATACTGGATGCGGCACTCCACTCGCCGGTACTTCATCGAGCCGCTGGAGACACTCCCTGCGGACGTCGAGTTCCCGGAAGACAGCGAGCTGCGATATGACGAGAAGCGCAAGCAGCTCATCTGGTTCGGCCCCATGACCGACGACGAACGCTACGAGTACCTGTCCCTCACCCGCGACGAGCCCTACAGGCAAGCAGTCCAAGAACTCTTCGACAAGTCGCAAACACGACCGATGGAAGCGGACTTCATCTTCGCCGGCAGCGGCTTCTGGGAAGAGGAGGACGGCACCAAATTCTACCTCGCCGAGTCAGGCAACCTGATCTGCGTCGCCAACTTCTCCGACGCCATCATCGACATCGACGTCCAAAGCGACGCCTCCAACGACGCCCTGATGTTCGAACCGTACACGGAACGTATCCCTCCGATGGACACTGAGGTGCTGGTTGAGTTGGTGCCAAGGTTTGAGAAGGTCGATGCTCCAGCGAATTCACCCTAAGAAATCGTCACCTGTTCATTCGGAATGATCATCGCATCAAGCAAAACCAATGTCTGAACTCCTCCACAAATGCATGACGAAAGCGACGACCGCAGTAGGCGACCAGCGGAACTACGGACCGAACTGGGTCACGTCGCGCAGGGGTTCATTGAAGGTTTACGATGACTGCCTCGAATGTGGCGATTGGCGGATCGACTACCCTGATATCAAGAACGCCGTTCTGCTTTCGTTTCGATCGTTATTCCTTCGCATCCCAGGATATCTTCTGACAGTAGAGACGGAGGATCGGACGTACCACTTTGGTCTCAATGGTTGGGGCCAATTCTGGAAAGGCGATCTTCCGTTTGAGGCGAAACGGGAGAGAGGAAAGATTGGGATGACATGGTTCAGTCTCATCTTGCGATTGATACTGATTGGATACGTTGGATATGTGCTGTGGCAATGGATCGCATCCCGATGATACAGCCGTATAGGGCCGAACGAGAGCTACGAACACACGTCCAATGCCAGTGGTGTAGATCCGGCTGTGCCGGACGATAGAGAGGATAGTACACTGTTCCTGGTTTGCGTCCGGCGAGAGCCGGACCTACGTCTCTGGACACCGAGGTGCTGGTGGAATTGGTCCCCCGGTTTGAGAAAGTCGATGCGTCAGCAATTTCGCCCTGATAGACATTCATGGGTGGCTGTGGTCGAACAACGGGAATCCACAGTCAATCACCGTAACTGACTCCTCACCCACTAATTCAACACCATGAACAGACGCCTCAGACGTCATGGCCCGATTGCGTTGCTCTGTGGTGTCATCGTGTTCGTTATCATGAATCTGGCGGCATGGTACAACCTTCGCGGCGAGATGAACGTGTGCAGACGCCAGGGATTCACTCGAACGACGTTGCAGCTCATCACTCAGGAACTTGAGAAGTATCAAATCGAACACGAGGAGTTCCCGAACGCACTCACTGATGTCCCGAATCTGCCAGTCTCAGGAAGTGACCCCGATGGCATTGATCTGGACGAATGGGAACATCCAATCCAATATGAACTCACCGACTCATCATTCGAGTTATTCTCGCTCGGTCGAGATGGTCGTCCCGGAGGCATCGGACTTGACGCCGACATCTATCATGACGGTAGAAACCGCGAGCTGTCGCTCGCGACCTTCCGTCAATACTTCGGCGAGTCAGACCGAGCTGAGGTCGACCATGGTGGTTTCTTCATGGTCAGTTTGATCGTCGGCGTGATGGTGATCTACCAAACTTTCGTTTTACTCGATGACTTGGGCACCTTCGAGAAATCATGGAGTCCGGTCAAGTTCATTTTGTACTGCATTGCCATCGTGTGCATCGCGTCGCTTGTGGGCGTGCTGTTGCTTCCGTTGCACATTCCAAGCGGGCACTGACTCATGCGATTTCTCTATCTGCGTGATCCTCTGTTCCTCGCCTCTTTCATGCTCTACTGGAGCAATCGGTTCGTATTCAAACAGTGCAGCGGGATTCGCTTCTTTCACAATCACTTCAACGATCTCATCTGCATCCCATTTTTCGTCCCGATCGTGCTGTTCATCGCACGTGCATGCAGGATTCGTCCGCACGACCATCCGCCTCAGGTTTATGAGATCTACCTGTCGCTGATTGTGTGGTCTATCATGTTTGAACTATGGTTCCCCAGTCTCCCGTTCTGGTCTCAATGGGTTGTCGGTGATCCGCTTGATGTCTTCTGGTACTGCATGGGTGCATCGATCGCGTCACTCTGGTGGCGATTCCATTACCGTTCAGCCTTGTAGGGCCAACTTCTCGAAATCTTTCCATCACCAGAACACTCAAATTCCGTAATGAGTGCAGCGGACCGGTCCTCTTGTGTGATCTGACGCTCGATACGTTCGTGTCGGGAGTGCTCCCTTGGTGATCTTCCAATGAGCTGGTGACTCTGCGTTGCCGGTGGAGAGGAGTCCGCATGTCGACAACACCGCTGCGCGATCAGGCACTGATCATTGCTCCGACTCAGCAAAGTAGAAGCTGGCTGCGGCGTCTGCTGAGTCCGCCGAATCCGTTCTACCTGTTGAGTGCGGCGTTCATTCTGCACAGTACGGGGCTGGGGATCAGTGGGGCAGGGGAGTTGCCTGCGACGGTGATCGTGGGCATTGTCGGAGGCTATGTGCTGCTGCTGTCGACGATCGGGTTCGGCATCGTGCGGCTGTGGAACGTGTGGGACGATGCACGGTCGATTCTGTTGATCGTGATGCTGCTGTTTCTGGAGATGGCCCTCGCGGCGGACCGACCATTGGTCGAGCACTCCGTACTCGGCGTGCGGTTGCTGCTCATTGGATTGACGATCACCATCCTGGCGACGGAAATCATCCTGCGTGGGCTGCGGATGCGGTTGCCGTTCGCCTTTCGCGGGCCGTTGTACCTGCTGTGGTCGCTGCTGTTTTTGTACCCACTCATCATGCTCGACCCGCTGGCGCATCGTGAGTATGCGTTGATGCCGTGGTTGACGTTGGGGTTCCCGGTTGCGTGCGGGTGCGGCATCCTCACGCTGTTGCCTGCCGTCCGGCGTGGTCCGTCATCGGTCGGCGAGAGCGGGACGCCGTGGGAGTGGCCGTGGTATCCGGGGACGCTGTTCGTCTTTCTGGGCCTCTGCCTGCTGGCTCGGTCGGCAGCAATTTGTGTGTCGTTCGACCCGGCATTCGCTTTGGACTTCAACGCTGCCTGGAACTTCCAAAGTGTGTGGGGACCGTACTTCACAGTCCCCATCCTGCTGGCGTTCGCCGTTTTGTTGATGGAGGCGGCTATCGCTCGACGACACTGGGCGACACACCTCGCCGCCCTGTTCTTGCCCGCTCTCTGTGTCGGCCTGTCGATCCCAGGCAGTGAGGGCAATGCGGCGTATCGCGAGTTCGTGATCCAATTGGTTGAAAACGTTGGCTCTCCTCTCTGGTTGATGCTGCTCGCAGCAGGAGGACTGTACGCAGTGGCAGCTGTAAGAGGGTTGGCGCTCGCTTGGCGAGGAGTTGTCTTCTGTGTGCTTGCTCTGGGTGCGGTGACGCCAGAGACGATCGACCTCCGACAAATCACGCACGCTGAACCGTGGCCATTGCTCGTCGCCGCCGGGATGCTGATGTTGCCGGGCGTGATTCAACACCGCAGTCGGTGGGTGCTGGAGGGATCGCTGTACGCCATCGGTGCCGTCTGGGCATACGACTGGCTCGACGGACAGGTGATCTCGGAAATGCGACTGGTTGCCACACTGGCGATGACGGCGACGCTCCTTGTCGGTGGACTGATGCGGGACGCGGCCGCACAGTCGATCCGCCGACTCGGGAGCACCACGATGGTGGTTGCAGCAGGCGAGATGTGTCTGCAAACGTCAGTACTGCACGCCGTGCGTTGGTTGCCTGTGGCGTATCTTTTCTACATGGCTTTGCTGCCCGCGGTGATCGGCGGCTGGTGCCGCGACCCGTTCGTGCGATCGAGCGGAGCGATCAACGGGGTGAAGTGGTACACGGGCACGCTCCTGCAAGTCTCGGTGTTACTGCGGGAGTGGTATGCGTGGGCAGGGTGGCGATCGTTCCTGTGGGGTATTGCGATGCTGCACGTAGCGGTGGCTGCAAGTGCAATCAAGGGGGGCGTGCATCGCCGGATGTTGTCGGTGTTGCTACCCAGTCGAGTTGTGGGAGGGCGAAGCTCTTGCTGAGCCGCGCCGTGAGTGACGAGGGTCAAACGCCAATGATCTCACCTGCGGGAGTCAACTGCCGCACATGTGTGACGGATAAATGTTACGCATCATCCGCTTGCGGCTCGGCAGGAGCCTCGCCCTCCCATGACGCTTCATCTGTATTTGGCAGAGTGAGTCCACTGCCGTCCTGGGTCGTGCCGTCGTTCAGGGGCGGGCGGATGATGATCTCGCCAAAGGGGACCGGTTGCTCGGCACGAAAGCCGTGATGACGCAGGAGTTCGAGGACGGCGAGGAACATGCCCACGATCTTGCTGCGCAGCGACTCCTCGTCGAACAGCGATGTGAACCGCACTTCCTGTTCACGACGGACAAGGTTTCCAATCTGCTCGACATACACATGGATGGGTGTGTCGTCGTAACGGATGCTGGACTGCTCATCGACTTCCTTCCGCTGCAAGACGCGTCCCAGGGCACTCACGAGATCCCAGAGCTCGACCTCCTTGATGCGGTCGCTCGCTGGGTCGCGACCCGTGCCGGGGCGATCGTCGGAAAGTCGCGGATATCGCTCCTGCCACTCGGCAGCCCGTTCTTCGAGGGCGGTCGCAGCCTCCTTGAATCGCTTGTACTCCAATAGCCGCTCGACGAGCCCACTGCGCGGGTCGTCACTCACGTCAGCCTCGATCGGCTCGTCCTCCTCCTCCGGTTCCGCGAGGACGAGTCGGCTCTTGACTTCGACCAGCGTGCTGGCCATGGCGACGAAGTCTCCCACGAGATCGAGGTCCAGAAACTCCAGCACCTCGATGAATTCCTGAAACTGCCGCGTCAGTTTGGCGATCGGCAGTTCACGAATGTCGACCTCGCTCCGCCGCACCAGGTACAGCAGCAGGTCGAGCGGGCCGGTGAACAGATCGAGTTCGACGCGGTACATGGGCAGGGAATGGAGAATGGAGGATGGAGAATTGGGAAAGTGTAGCTGAATCGTTCGAGTCGCCGAAGATCGACCTGAGGGGGCCTGATTGCTAGGGTGTATGCCCCAACGGACGGGTGAGCCGTCCGTCCCTCTCCCCTCGAGGGAGAGGGACAGCCTTCTAGCGGAGCGATGAAGGCAGGGTGAGGTGGCGCCGCTGGAAAAAACGTGCAACTCAATGTCTGCACCGTCCCCACACCCTGATTCTACG
>JAJDEJ010000092.1 GCA_029259815.1 Planctomycetaceae bacterium
CTCGTGATGTCCCAACGCACGGTCTACCTCATGCGCGGCATCGACCGTTCCGGTGAGAACGACTTCTGTGTCAGGTATTGAGCATTCAAAACAGTGATGCACTGTGGAGTATCAAAGAAACAACCTTCCATGAATCGATCAGGGAACCATTCGATGAATCTCCATCTCCAAGTTTCGCTCACCATGATGATCGCCATGTTTCTTGGTGGGAGGGCGTCTTGTGATGATACTGAGAATTCCCATGTGCGACTGAATCAGGATGTCCGCGACGTGCTTCGCTGGTTACCGATCGACACTGAAACATTAATCTCGGCTCAGGATTTCAAGATATCATCACCTGCTTCGAAACAGGACAGGTTGTCGATCGATAAGATTGGGGAATTCCTGACGACTTTCCCAAGGCCCGCTGCGTTCGATGAGACCTTGAGAGGGAGGAAAGTACGATGGACTCTGCATGGGGGTCGGAACACAGACATTGTGTCCGCATTCGGATCTGTCAGGCAAGAAGGAGCCTCGGTCATCCGTTTCGAGGATGACCTCGAACTCGAAACAATGCAAAAGCTCCGAAATCAGTTGCAGGAGAACGCTGAAGAAGTTCGGAGATTGCATGGAAGTGATGTCTTTGTCTTCCCCACAAATCTCGATGAAATGGAGTCCGTGTTCAAAGTCAAGTCGTGGCAAGGAGAGTTCTTAGTGCTCTTGGACCGCCGAACACTCATTACGGCGACAAGTGATGTTTACTTAGGCGAACTCCTTGCACGAAGGAAGACGAAACCTGAAGACCAAGCTTTGCCGTTCAGCCTCCCAGAATGGCAATACCTCGATCAAACAACCGATTTATGGCTGCTCCGACATCTCCCGGAAACGAATGAGCAATGGGACAACCTCTATCCACAAGAACCGCGTCGACTACTGGGATTCGTTTGGATGATCTCTTCATCGGGCGACAAATCCTATCGTGCCGTCTACCTGCCGCGACCCAACATGGACATTGATGATATCGCTCGCTTTCCCTGGACATCAGATAGCCAGGCACCCATATTGCCATCGCTAAATTACGAGACGTCGGATACAGGAATCGTCACCGTTGAGGCTGCTTTGGATGACT
Source organism: Planctomycetaceae bacterium (assembly GCA_029259815.1). GTDB lineage: Bacteria > Planctomycetota > Planctomycetia > Planctomycetales > Planctomycetaceae > JAHBXU01. The sequence goes on from JAJDEJ010000092.1 coordinate 1,109, forward strand.
CTGGCAAGCCTGTAGGTCTCACTCCGGAGTCAGATTTTGCCAGTTCATATTTCCTGTTTGTCTTGTGGCTCTATTCTTCACAAGGTCTTTACAGATGAGACTATGTTGAAGATGCACCAACTGCCCGGCGGACATCGGCAGCTTAATACTTGGAAGGCCATCGAGTCACCGATAGTGGTACAGCATGAACACCGCGAGTGAACACAGAATGGCTGCCCAGAATCGATCTTCGGTCAGAAGCGCCGCAATCGGTGAGGCACCGTTCTCCTGACGTTGGCGTTTATGATGCAGCACCGTGGGGGAGAATGCGATCCACGTCCAGATCATCCCCAACACACCACACACGGTCGGTGACAACGTCTCGCTGACCATCACCCACCCAAGCAAAGCAAACACGCCTATCGAACCCAGGATCATGGCAAACGAGCGGGCAAGCGTGCCCGGTGCATGACCACCGAGATCGGTCCAGACGAGACGTCCTTTCTCAGCATCCGGTCTCGTCAACAAGCTGACGACGATGTGAATCACAAAGCACAACAGTAGCACGATCACCACGCGATGGAAGAAATTCAGTTCCTTGCCGAAGGACTCGACAAGCATCGGGTAGCCACCGACGTACTTGTTGTAGCCCCACTCAACGAGCCAGGAAAAGAACACGCCCGACAAGATGGCCACAAACGAGCCAGTCGCCGTCGCGCGTCGCCAGAACATCCCGAGGATAAACGTAACCAAAATGCCGGGCGTCAGGTAGTTCTGGTAGTCGACGAGTATGAGGAAGAAGTTCTTCTCCGAGTTCGGATCGAGGATGAAGATGGCCATCAAAGCCGCCAACATCACGAGGCCGACGATCGACAGACGACCGAAGCGGATCAACTGCCGGTCCGTCGCGTTCGGATTCACGTAAGGCTTGTAAAGGTCCATCGTGAGGATGGTGGCAGCCGAGTTCATCATCGAGTCGATGGATGAAAGGATCGCCCCGATCAGACCCGCAGCGATGATCCCGATGATGCCGTAACCGACTGGGATCACCAGCTTGACCAGTTCCGAGAACGCCGCGTCCGGGTCGATCGCCCGATCAGGAAGTTCGCGTTGAAACAGATAGAAAGCCGCGATGCCCGCACCAATCGCGAAGAACGGGATCAGCAACTTCAGGAAGCCGGCGGTAACGATGCCGATGCGTCCCTCGGAGTCGCTGCGAGCGCCTAATGCCCGTTGCACGATGAACTGATTGGTCCCCCAGTAAAAGCAGTGCATGGCCATTAGCCCCGTGAATGCCCCCGTCCACGGGAGATCGGGATCGTCCATCGGCAGGTACAGCGACATCTTGTCCGCCCCATCCGGTGCCTGATCGATTGCCATCATCGCCCCCCAACCGCCAATGCGACGGAACGTGATGATCGCCACACCGAGGCCCGCCAGCAGCAACAAACACGATTGGATGACATCCGTCCACACAACCGCTTTCAGTCCACCGAAGATCGTGTAACTCGCTGAAATGACAGCCAGTGCAATCACGAAGGCTGCGTAATGGTTGAAGTTCACATCGAGCTTGGTCCGCGCCGCCTGTGCCTCGTCGGGCTCGACTCCTGCAGCCGCCTCGACATCTTCAGCCACGACCACAAGTGCATCCCCACCGAGCAGCACGCATACTGTTCGCGCGCCGATGTACAACCCCGGCACCATCTGCACAAACGCCATGATGATCACCATGATGATCGCATACGAGATGCGGCTGCGATCGTCGTAACGGCGACCGAGGTACTCGGAGAGCGTGTACAGGTTGAGCTTGCGATAGACCGGCAGGAATCCATAACACAGCACCATCAAGCCGGCGATGGCTCCGAGTTCGAAGTGGGCTTGGGCAAAGCCAATGCTGAAGCCGATGCCCATCATCCCCACCATGTGGTTGGCACTGACATTGCTGCCGAAGATCGATCCGGCAACGCCCCACCACGGCAGCCCACGTCCCGCAAGGAAATAGTCCTCCGACGTATTCTCCTTCCGCCCGGCGATCAGCCCGACGGCCATCGCACCAATGAGTGCCGCAAAGAAGATGACCAGATCAAGCGGCGTAAAGACATCACCCACGGCAGACGATCCTTTCAAAGTATGACAGGTGGATTCTTGATTGTAGCCATCACGCTCCGCGTGATGAGCGGATGAAGGGGAGCCTTCCGGCAAACAGGCACGCCTGCGAATGACCGTGACATCACGCGGAGCGTGATGACCACAATCGCTGACATCAAAGGTGATCGCCGATCCATTCGATCGCGTCAGGAACCCATGCGGATGACAGACGATGACCTCCCTCGAAAAACCGTTGATCAGACAACGAATTTCCGATCAGCGAGAACCGACCACGAGCATGAGGAACCGGACACATGGTATCGCTTGTGCCCACGATTGTCAGGAAAGGCCGCTGACCAATCCCTCGCAGAAAGTTCTGCGGAGCGATGGGCGACCACTTCGAGCGTTCGGCTGGCGTAGCAACAGCGACCGCTACCTTCACGCGCGGCTCGACGCCAGTGAGCAAATGCGTCTGCGTGCCCCCCATGCTGTAGCCCAGAGCACCAATCCGTTTTGCATCAATGTCCGGCCTTGTCTCCAAAAAATCGATGGCTCGTCGGTAGTCGCGTGTCGTCTGAATGTAGATCTCTTCCTGTGTGAAGTACCCCTTGCGTGGGCTCTCGCCTTCCTCCTGATAATGATTGACAGGTGCGAAATCGTTTTGGGAGATGCGATCTCCGTGACACTGAGCATCAAGTGCAAAGACCGCGAAGCCCTCGCTGAGCAGCGCCTTTCGTACATTGCCGCCGCTGATGTAGTTGTCGTCAATCCACCAATGCTCTTTCGAGCCCGACCACCCGTGCAGCAGAAGGACACACGGACGCGGACTACTCTCAGCGGAGTCGTACTGCAGGTAGCCAGGCACCAGAAAACCCTGCACACTGCGAAAGACGATCTTCTCCCGCGTGAATCCGTCCTTCTCCTTTTTCTCAACAATCCGGGCTTCGAGTGGGATGGTGCGATCGTAGTCGTAGAACCTCAAAATGGCCTGAGTGGCCTCCTCGCCGAGGCGTTCGACGTCCGCGGCCTCCACCTCATTAACAACAGGAGCCTCGGCCCATGTGGATCGTATGCAGACAAAAGCAGCCATCCCGAGGATGATTAGCAGCCGAACGGACATTGAGGTTCCTCTCCGCATGATGACTTTGTGAACGAGAATCACGCCAACAATTCGGCACCAAAATCGACAGGAAATTGTGGATTGTCTCCAAGAATTGCTATACTGTGAGCGACGTCAGCAAGGAGTACAATCACCCATCGACAGGGAGTACTCTGACGTTCACACCACTGCAGCCTACCAAGAAGACGACATCCTCACACTTGTGCCCCCCCTCGGGCATCCTGCCTCGTGACGTCAAACGGGAGATGCGATTATGCTACGGGTCGATGTTGGAGGAAGCGGCAGATACTGTGACGGCATCAGTCGACGCAGCTTCGTGCAGTTGGGCGTTGCCGGGATGGCGAACTTGGGACTCGCGGATGTCCTGCGGGCGAAAGAGCAGGGAGCTGCGAGCAGGGCGACCGCGAAGTCGGCCATCCTCATTTGGTTGGATGGCGGTCCGGGCCACCTGGACACCTACGACATGAAGCCGCAGGCACCGGTCGAGGTGCGAGGTATCTGGAGTCCGATTCCAACCAACGTGCCCGGATTTGAAATCACAGAACTGTTCCCCAAGCAGGCGCAAGTCGCTGACAAGTTCTCCATTGTCCGTTCGCTGCATCACGACACGGGCGACCACTTCGCCGGCGGGCACCGGATGCTCACCACCAAGAACATGGGGGTCAGTGGAGCCAACAATACCGGCAAGTTTCCGTCGCTGGGATCGATCATCTCTCGCGAACGCGGCCCCAATCGTCGAGGCATGCCGGCCTATGCCTCGGTCCCGGTCGCGAGCAGTATCGGCCTCAACCCCGGCTACTTCGGCGGCAACTGGCTGGGCGGACATCTCGATCCGTTCCAGACCAAAGGCGATCCCAACAAACCGGACTTCAAGGTGCCGAACCTGAATCTGGCCCCAGGTCTCACTGTCGACCGACTCAGTGACCGCCGTTCGCTCAACGCGAGTCTCGACCGCATTCCGCGGACACTCGACGCGCGTGACTCATTCGCCTCGCTCGACAAGTTTGACCATGACGCCTTCGAGTTCGTCTCCGGCAAAGAGGCGCGCGAAGCCTTCGACATGTCGCGTGAGGATGAGGCCACTCGTGACATGTACGGACGCCACTCGTGGGGACAGAGTGTACTGCTCGCGCGTCGGCTCGTCGAAGCGGGGACGACATTCGTCACTGTACACTTCGGCGGCTGGGACCATCACTGGAATCTCAAATCGGGCATGGACAGTTATCTGCCCCGCGTGGATGCGGCTGTCTCCGGCCTGTTCACCGATCTCGAACAACGCGGCCTGCTGGAATCGACACTCGTCATCCTCTGCGGCGAGTTCAGTCGCACACCCCGCATGAACAACGGCGGCAACGGAGGCCCCCCACTCAGCAAGGGAACCCCCGGCCGCGACCACTGGGGGAACGCCATGTTCTGCCTCTTGGGAGGTGGCGGCATTCGCGGCGGTCAGATCGTTGGCTCGACTGATGCCAAGGGAGAGCGACCGCTCACCCGAGCCGTCGAACCGATGCATCTCCACGCCACGATCTACGAACTCATGGGCGTCGACCCCAAACTGCACCTCCTCGATCACGCGGGACGCCCCACACCCGTCATCGAAGATCCGACTCCGATTCATGAGTTGATTTAAGAGAGAATGACACGCAAACCGGAGTGCCGCTCCCAAGCCGACGGCTTTGCCGTCGAGCATTGATGAGTCGGTTCTCATCAGCAGCGTGTGCAGTTGTGGACCATTGTCCGATCGACGACCGACAGCGAAGCTGTCGGCTTAGGAGAACAAAGTCCTACGGTCTGGCGATTGCGGACGACTCACTCACAGCGCGGCTCGGCAGTGGCCTCGCCTTCCCATTCACCTCCCCCAAAGTTGCTCATGACTCGACACCTGTTCTTGCTCGCTCTGCTCTCAGTCGTCGTGATCATCGATGGTGTGTGTGCCTTTGCCGACGACTCACACCCCAACGTCATTCTCATCATGGCGGATGACATCGGCTATGAGTGCTTCGGTTGTTATGGCAGCGAGCAGTATCAAACTCCGCACATCGACCGCATGGCCGAGCGGGGGATGCGGCTCACGCACTGCTACTCGCAACCGCTGTGCACCCCCAGCCGTGTCAAGCTGATGACGGGTCTGTCCAACGTGAGAAACTACGCCGCGTTTTCGGTGCTGCGTCGTGACCAGAAAACCATCGGCCAATACTTCCATGAAGCCGGTTATCGCACGGCCATCGCAGGCAAGTGGCAACTTCTGGGGGCCGACCACTACTCAAAACAGTTCCGCGAAAAGGGCACATGGCCACAAGACACGGGGTTCGACAACATCTGCCTCTGGCAGGTCGACAAGAGAACGGAGCGATACCACGAGCCCGGACTTTGGATTGACGACAAGAACCAACAGTTCGGTAACGATGATTACGGTCCAGAGATCTGCACGGACTACCTCATCGACTTCATGAAAGAGCACAAGGACGAGCCGTTCTTCGCCTACTACCCGATGATTCTCGTGCACAATCCGTTCGTGCCGACTCCTGACAGCAAATCACTCACGAGCAAGAACCGGCAACGCAACTTCGAGGACATGGTCGCCTATATGGACAAGCTCGTCGGTCGCATCGTGCAGGCGACCGAAGACATGGGCATCGCCGACCGCACCCTGATCCTGTTCACCGGCGACAACGGCACCAACCGACAGATCACGTCAACACTCGACGGCCGCAAGATCAAAGGCGGCAAGGGACTCATGACGGACGCCGGCACGCGAGTGGCGCTGGTCGCCCAATGGCCGGGCGTCATTCCCGAGGGCAAGGTGTGTGAAGACCTTGTCGACTTCTCAGACTTCCTGCCGACGGTCCTCGAAGCAACCGGTCAGGATGTGCCTGAGAGTCTGGACGGGCATAGCTTACTGCCACAACTGCGTGGCGAGCCGGGCACGCCACGGGATTGGATTCACATCTATTACTGTCCCCGTCCCGAGAAGACTCCCGCTCAACAGTTCGTCCGCGACCAACGCTGGAAGCTCCATGCAGATGGCCGGTTCTTTGACGTCCCGAATGACGTATTGGAACAGAATCCGATCGAAGACTTGAGGCCAGACAGTCCGGAGGCAATGGCTCATGCAAAGCTGACAAAGGCACTCGCATCCTTCCCATCAAAGGGTCAATCCCTGTTGGACTTCGGCGAGTCCCCCCAACCTTAAGTCCCTCCCAGTCTGCAGAGATGAAGCATCGTCAGCGGATGACTCCCAACAACAACAGGTCGAACATGCTCGGACGATGGATCACAGTCACCACCCTGTGTCTGCTCTGTGGTCAAACAATCACAGCAGATGACCAGACCGACACAGTACGGCTCACACTCCCACCAACAATGTACGCGGTTGTCGGTCAACCGATGGGGTTCTATTTCGACAACATCGTCCTGACGCAGCCACCAGGCGATCTGCAGTTTGATGTTGCGTGTGATATCGGAGAGTCAGAAGCCACACGCTGGGTCGTCACCCCCACAGTCGATGACGTCGGCCTGCACGAGGTCACCGTGAGCGTCAGCGGTCTCGACGGAGTTCAACAGGCACGGAAGTCGCTCACCTTACAGGTCGTCCCCGCTGATGCGCGGGCAGGAGAGTCCATCACACTCCTCATCGTGGGCGACAGTCTGACACATGCGACGGTGTACCCCAATGAACTTGCAAGGCTACTCAGCACCGACGGCAATCCTGATTGGTCCATGCTGGGGACGCATCGCCCGGACAGCGCGACCAACGGCGTCGCTCACGAGGGCTACGGCGGCTGGACCTGGCAGCGCTTCGCCAGCCACTACGAGCCCGATCCCGACGGCACCTATCGCAAGCGCAGCAGCCCGTTTGTCTATCTGAACGATGGCGCCCAGCCACACCTCGACATTCCCCGCTACTTCGATGAAGAGTGTGACGGCCAGCGACCCGACTACGTATTCTTCCTGCTCGGCATCAATGACTGCTTCGGTGCCAACCCGGATGATCCGGTCGCGATGGATGATCGTATCGACGCCGTCCTCTCACACGCAGACACTCTGCTGGCCGCCTTTCACAAAGCGGCCCCCAATGCCGAATTGGCCATCTGCCTCACACCTCCCCCCAACACACGGGAGTCGGCCTTCGAGGCGAACTACAAAGGGGCGTATCACCGTTGGGGCTGGAAGAGAATCCAGCATCACCTCGTCGAGAAGATGCTGGCACACTTCGCTGATCGTGAGGACGAGAATCAGTTTCTGGTTCCGACCGAGTTGTTCATCGATCCAGAGAACGGCTATCCCGACAACAACGCCGTGCATCCGAACACCGACGGCTATCACCAACTCGCTGCCAGTCTGTACGCGTGGCTCAAGTCGAGGTGACAGACGATTTCAGGATCTCTGTCAAAACAGGTCGCTGAACTCGCAAGAGTTCAGAAAGGCGGCGAGTTCAGAAAGGACGGAATTCTGGCGAATCCAGTTACAAACTCCTACAGCCTCTTCAGGCAATGATCTCGTGGATTGGCTGGCCGTGGTCGATGTCCAGGCGTTTGCGGCCGGGGATTTCGAGCTTGCGGGAGTCGAGGCCAAGTTGGTGCAGGATGGTCGCGTGAATGTCGGTGACGTAGTGGCGGTTCTCGATGGCGTGGAAACCGATCTCGTCGGTTGCTCCGTGGACGACGCCTCGCTTGAGTCCGCCGCCGGCCATCCAGACGGTGAAGCCGAAGATATGATGGTCTCGGCCATCTGAGCCTTGTGTGCCGGGGGTACGACCGAACTCGGTGGCGAAGATCACGAGTGTCTCATCGAGCATGCCCCGTCGGTCGAGGTCCT
>JAJDEJ010000093.1 GCA_029259815.1 Planctomycetaceae bacterium
TCTGTGACATTGGCGGCGACTTTGGCACGCTCAATCCAGACCTGCTGGCCAAGTACGATCTCATCCATCAAGGCGAGTCAGCCGAGCGACTGGCCGACCGCTGGGAGATCACCCGCGATGAGGTCGATGCGTTCGCCACCGAGAGTCACCGTAAAGCCCACGCCGCCGCCGAGGCGGGTGACAACACGGAGATCCTCCCGACTGATGGCATCGATGGCGACGGTAACACGATCACGCTGATCCGCGACGAAGGCATTCGCGCATCAATCGATCCGGAAAAGATGGCGAGCCTCAAGACCATCTTCCGCTCTGACGGCAACGGCGTCGTCACAGCCGGCAACGCCAGTCAAATCTCCGACGGTGCCTCCGCCGTGCTCGTAGGCAACCGCGAAGTCGCCGAGGCGGACGGCTTCAAGCCGCGTGCCAAATTCCTCGCCCGTGTGGCGGTCGGCGACGACCCCACGCTCCAACTCGCAGGCGTCATCCCCGCCACTCACAAGGCCCTCGACAAAGCCGGCATGAGGATCGACGACCTCGACTGGATCGAGATCAACGAGGCCTTCGCCACTGTCGTCCTCTCTTGGGCCCGCGAACTCAAACCCGACATGACCAAAGTCAATCCCTGGGGCGGCGCCATCGCCCACGGCCACCCCCTCGGCGCCACCGGCGGCGGCCTCATGGCCAAACTCGTCACCGGCTTAGAAGCCACAAACAAATCAACCGGCATCCAAGTCATGTGCATCGGCCACGGCATGGCGACCGCGACGATCATCGAGCGGATTTGAGAACACAAAAACATGCAAGCACAATCTGGTACGTAATAAATGTCTGACGCCAGATTCGCATCAACATTGGATCCCCATCAAACTTTCAGTCCAATTCATTTCATGACATTCTGATGGCAAAGAAGATATTTGCAGTTGAAACGTATGTAGACCACGATTCGATCGAGTACATCGACTTCGAGTCTGAACGGGGGTTACTCGACGCCGAAATCATTCTGTACACACCCCGACTGCCAGAGGGTACACAGAACGTGGGCCGCCAGCTCTACCCGAAAGGTTGCCTTCTGGAGTAGAATGCCGTGAAACTCATCAGCGGTGACAGATCACCGAGCGGCAATGGAGTGCGACTCGCCGGTCGTGAGCTTTCTGGCTCGACAGGCTGATTCCCTTCTGCAGCGTGGTCCATCGTTTGTGAGGGAGCACAAACAGTCCTTTCGATTCGCATCCCCCCTGCGGTCAGCGGAGATTCACCTATGCATGACTTCCGTACGATCCTGTTGTCCCTGGCCTGCCTCTGGTTTGCCACATCCTGCGGGGCCGCCGAGACCGAGGACGACGTCTCAGACGCGGCTGATGCGAAATCACAAGCGTCGTCTCATGACCATCCGGCGAACCGTCTGGCCAAAGAGACCAGCCCTTACCTGCTGTTACACGCACACAACCCCGTCGACTGGTACTCGTGGGGACCGGAAGCGTTCGAGAAGGCTCAGCGGGAGAATAAGCCAATCTTTCTTTCGATCGGATACAGCAGTTGCTACTGGTGCCATGTGATGGAGCGGGAGTCGTTCTCAGACGAAGAGATCGCTGCCTTCATGAATGAGCACTTTGTCAATATCAAGGTCGACCGCGAGGAGCGACCGGACGTCGATGACATCTACATGATTGCCCTGCAGGTGTATCACCAGGCGATCGGCTCGTCACAAGGAGGCGGCTGGCCCTTGTCGATGTTCCTGACGCCGACCGGCAAACCCATCGCCGGCGGGACCTATTTTCCTCCCACTGAACGACGAGGCATGCCGGGATTCCTCTCGGTGATCAATCAACTGCACACGTCATGGGAGACCAAACAGCCGCAGATGGAATCCGCTGCGGATGTACTGGCCCGCAACGTCCAACGTGCAACCACTCCTGACCTGACACTGACTCCGGTCGCCCTTGATCGTTCACTCGTTACCGCAGCAGTCACGACAATCGAGCAGCAGGTCGATCCGGAATTTGGTGGCGTTGCGTTCAATCCCAGGAAGCCGACAGGACCGAAGTTCCCGTCGCCGACGCGACTGATGTTGCTGCAAGCGCAAGTCGATGGTGACGATGCCGACCAAATCACTGCAATCCTGGACTCGACGCTCGATCACATGCTGCGTGGCGGGATTCGTGATCACCTTGGCGGTGGATTTCATCGATATAGCACGGATCGCCAATGGCTGGTCCCGCACTTCGAAAAGATGCTCTATGACAATGCCCAATTAGCCGGAATCTACGCTGCTGAGTATGCACGCACGGGAGAGGAGCGATATCGCGATGTCGCAGGGGAGACGTTCGGTTTCATTCTTCGACAGATGACCGATCCCAATGGTGGATTCTACTCGGCCCTCGATGCCGAGACAGACGGAATCGAAGGACAGCACTACGTCTGGGAAAACGAGGAGATCGCGACCGTACTGGGTGAGGAGGATGCGGCTCTGTTCAAGGTCGTCTATGGTCTCAACGAGCCGTCAACCTTCGAGCATGGTCACGTCCTGCATCTGCCTCAGTCAATCGCCGAGGTAGCAATGGCACGGCAGATGTCGAAAGCCGAGTTGCGGGAACAACTGTCGGTCATACGAGAGAAACTGCTGAGCGTTCGGGATAAACGACCGGCCTTACTTCGTGATGACAAGATCCTCACAAGTTGGAACGGGCTGATGATTCGCGCCCTCGCGCGAGGCGGCAAACTCTTGGACCGTCCGGACCTCATTGACGCTGCCGAACTGGCGGCGAGCTTCATCGTTGCTGAGATGCGTGATGACGAAGGCCGGTTGCTGCGGACGCATCGCATGGAGTTATCGAAGCTGAACGCTTACCTCGACGACTACGCATTCTTTGTGGACGGACTGTTGGCTCTGCACGAGGTCACCGGCAAAGACGAATGGCTCACGACCGCGAAGCAACTCACGGACGATCAACTCAACTTGTTCTGGGATGACACAGGGAATGGTTTCTTCTTCACGTCAGATCATCATGAGGAACTCCTGGCCCGCACGAAGAACGCTTATGACGGTGTGCTCCCCTCCGGGAACAGCGTGAGCGTCCGCAACCTCGTCAGACTGGCTGAACTCACTGATGACCCGCAGTATCGTGAGCGGGCACGTGAGACGCTGGAGGTCTTTGCCAATCGACTCAAGCAGCAACCGGGAAGTATGACGTTCATGGCGTTGGCACTGGATGAATATCTCGCATCTGCAGACGGCGAAACGACAAGTCCTGACGCTTCGACCAGCGATGTCGCAGACGATGATCCTGAGGGCACCACGGTGACGACTGCCAAGTTCCCGCCGCAGGGATCTGCCGCCGAAGCACCACTGATCGTTGCGGCTCGCACGGACCCACGAGAGCCCAAAGTCAAAATGTCTGCAAAAGCTTACCTCTCCGTTGACCAGCTTCCCGCAGGCGGAACTGCTCAAGTGGCTGTCGTCATCAGCATCAGGAAAGGCTGGCATATCAACACCAATCCTGCGCGGCCTGATTTCCTCATCCCGACCGAGCTGACACTCAAGTCGGCTGCGAAGGTCGAGTTGTCGAAAGTGGTCTATCCGAAAGGGCACGACTTTCAGATGGAAGGCTTCGACGAGCCGCTGTCCGTCTACGAGAAACAGGTGATCCTCAAGGGCACGATCAAGGCCCCCACTGCTGCCGCTGGACAGACCGACGAAATCAACCTCAACATCCACTATCAGGCGTGTAATGATCGGCAATGCCTCAGGCCAACCGATGCGAAGCTCACTTTCAAGGTGCCAGTGGCTCCGCCGGGCGTGGAAGTCAAGCCGATCAATCAGCGGCTGTTTCACGTGAACGGGGCTGCTCAATAATGAACAGAGGGTGTCCGAGAATTGGAGGCAAAGAACGTAGTCATCACGCTCCGCGTGAAGACACGAGCATGGGAAGAGCGTTGAACTGATCGAGCACCTCACCATCGTCCGCTCATCACGAGGAGCGTGATGGCTACTGAACTCTCGGACACCCTTCCATGATGAACCACTTGAGAAAAGGCCATCGCCTGTGACGTTCGACTATCGTCCTCTCACGGCGGACACGGACCACGCATTTCTCGACACCGTCGGGAGAACGTTTCGGTTTGCCGAAGGGTATTGGGACACGTTCAAGCGCCGGATTGGTGCTGAGAATCTCCGCACTGTGCATCTCGATGGCCGGGTCGTCGGCGGATTGGGGTTCTACAGGGCTGGTCAGTGGTTCGGCGGTCGCGAAGTCCCTTGTGCGGCGATCGCAGCTGTCGGCGTCGTGCCTGAAGTTCGTGGAGGAGGAGCCGCAGAACACCAGATGCAATCTTTGCTGGAAGAGTTGCATGCAGAGGGGACACCACTGGCGAGCCTGTTTGCGTCAACGCAGAGGCTCTACCGCAAAGTTGGGTTCGAGCATGCGGGATCGCGGCATGGTTACGATCTGTCGATGACTGCCATCGGCGTCCGAGATCATGAGCTCCCAGTGACAGAGGTTTCGCTCGACTCATCCGAGCCATTTGAGGCGGTCGCTGAGAAGAGAGCACGGACAACAAACGGCAACCTGCAGCGCACGCCCGGCCTCTGGGAACGTCTGCTGCAACACCCGGGCGGGCATCAGGCAGGTTATGTGATTGGCGACCCGTCTGACCCCGAGGGCTATTTAATCGATCGCTACTGTGTCGATCATGACGACACGGGCCATCTATATGTCAGAGACATGGCCGCTCTCACCCCAGCAGCCGGTCGTTGTCTGTGGACGTTGATTGCCGGTCACCGCTCGACAATTCCCTGGGTCCACTGGTGCGGACCCGCAGTCGATCCGCTGCTCTGCCTGACCGCTGAGTGCAAACGTGCGACGGCTGAGGTCCTGCGCTGGATGGTGCGGATTGTCGACGTCGCCAAGGCGTTCAGCTCACGCGGCTATTCGCTTGATGTTTCAGGCGAACTGCACCTCGACATACGCGACGATCTGCTGTCGGCTAACAACGGTCGCATTATCCTGAATGTTTCCGAAGGCAACGCGACAGTTACGCCCGGCGGTCGGGGGGACCTCACAGCGGATGTTCGTGGCCTCGCTCCCCTGTACACCGGATTCCTCCCTCCGCAGACGCTGCGCTCGATCGGCTGGCTCGATGCGGACGATGCGAGTTTGCGAACAGCGAGCAACCTGTTCGCCGGCCCGGAACCCTGGATGCCCGAGATCTTCTGAGCGGCGAAACTCGTGTCGCTCAGTCGTTTTTCTCCACGATAAACCCATGATACAGGCCCATGTAGTAGGGGAGCAGGAAGGCTGTGCCGTCTGTCAGGGTATGACCGCCGCCCCCCTCCTGGAGCTGCCAGGGGTCGTGGTTCCAGTGTTCAATACTGCGTTCATCGATGGGAAACACCGTGCCGTCGCGCCGATGACCACGTGGGGAGCGCCAGGGGAGGAGTGAATTGGACATGTGCACGACGTCGGTTCGATGGGTCTGGTCAAAGCCATATCTGATGCGGTCCAGTGGATATCGTTTGAGCGTGTCGACTGACTCCTCCAGCACTTCATCGGGAACGCCGGTCCGAATGCGACCGAATCCTTCGAACTGAGAGGCAAAGATGAAATTGAAGAGCGGATTCAGTTCGGGACGTTCGTTGATCCAATAACGGTACATCGAGATCAGATACAGCCGGCGGAGTTCCGGATCGGTCTCGTAGGACAGGGCCGTGTAGTAACACATGAAGGCCATTTCGTCATCGGACTGGTTACCCGTCCCAGGACCGGACTGCGTCTTCGAGATGAGGATGCTCGCCTTGTAGCCATGCTCGTTGAGCAGTGTCTCATACGCTTGCGTGTACTTGGGGTCGCCCGTGATGTGCTCGGCGACCTTGAGATACGAAAGAATACTGAGCGTGTTCAACGGCCGCTGATGGATCATCTCGCCCACGTTAAGATCATGCGGACTGTACCGTCCCCAACGGGTCGGTTTACCGTCGTGGTCGATCAGTGTGTAATCATGGTCGATCAAATGATCGGTGATGGCGATGACAACGTCGCGAGCCCGCTGCTTCTCTTCGTCGGTCTCAGCGACAAGATCGTAGTACAGGGCATACAGGAAGTAGTGACCGTCGAGTTCGTCAGAACTGGTGTCGGTCTTCCAGTACCACTTGCCATCCTCGCTCGTCGGCCAGCGGGGCTGGATGACCTTCCACTGGGGATCTCGCTCCTGGCGTTTCTTGTCTCCTTCAGCTGTGTACCCGGGATTCTCATTGGGATTGGGGCCGGACGTGGGGAGGATCGTCCGAGCGGGAAAGCCAGGTGGGGCAGGATGCGATCCGCCCTGAGTCACTTCACTCAGAAACCGCAAGGCCTCAAACGCAGCGGTCGCGCGTTCTTTCGCCTGGGGATCTTTCGTCGCTGCATAGGCGAAACACTCACCAGCACCGTACATGGCGGTCCACAGGCCATCGTTATCGCTGTCGTGCTGTGTGAACTCACTCTTATCACTTGGTTTCTTGAGGTGCACACTGAGCACATACCCAGACGGCGTGCGTTTATGATAGGTGTCGATCTCGTCCTCGAAGAACTCAGCCTTCTTGGCGAGCGTCGTCGTCTGACGTTCAATCTCACCGACGCCTGAGGGTGTTGCGAACCAGGCATCACCATCCAAGTTGACAGCAATGCTGCGGACTTCATTGGCAGGAAGCCATCGCGGGGCCTGCCGATACTCCCAAGTGGCACCATCGAAGCGAATCGCTCCTTTGTTGGTGCCGAACCAGACGATGCCGTCTTCACCGGGCGTTGCCATTGTGAAGTCGTTGTAGGGCAGTCCCTCTTCGCCGGTGAAGAGTTGCCAGCCGTCACTCGTCTGCACGCCGACTCCCTGCGGACTGGCGAACCACAGCCGGTCGTCCGCATCGAACGTCACGCCTCGCACGTCACGTGGAGCCCAACTTCTTGCGTTGTGTGCAGGGTACAAGGCATGCCAGTCCTCGCCTTTGGCCGAAATAAACAGCCCCGACGCTGCCGCAACAACTCGCCGTCCGTCAGCCGCAACGGCGACTTGACGAATGTCCCTGTCATCGCTCAGCAGTCTATGCAGTTCATCGACGGTTCGGAGAGCCTCTCCATCGGCGAGTTCAAACAGTCCCTTTGTCGTCCCCAGCAGAATGGTCGTGCCAACGGCAAGAGAGTTCAGATCATCAGGCTCCTGCACGTCAGCCGGCAGTTCAGCGAGCAACTCCGGCTCACCATGATCGACACGGTACAGACCGCCGGCTGCCGCTCCGAAGATCGCGTCTCCATCTGCTGCGATGAGTTTGACGGGGCCGTCATAGTCCGTCGACAGCTGCCATTTGCCGTCCTGGTGGCGGGCAAGTCCGTGTGATGTGCCCACATAGATCCAGTCGTCAGCGGTGATCGCGACGGAGTGAATATCTGTTGCGGGAAGTCCGTCGGCGGGGCCGTATTGTCTGGCAACTTCCGCGTCGAAGGTCCCAACCGTAACCGGTTGGAGTCCGGAAGCTGACTGTGACTCGTCGTCGCCCGTAAGCACACGAATTGTGAGCAGCAGGCATGTTCCCACACTGACGACTGCAAGAAACCGTTGTGTCATGAACATCGAGGGGGGCTCCACTCACTGCAAAAGCGCGAATCAATCCGATTGATCGACCAGTGTAGCAAGCCTGTCTTCGATTGTATGCGTGAGCAATTCCTCAGTCTTGAGGGGACTCATCATCTCGATCATGTTATGGCAGTGTGTTGTCTCCGTTCCCTGTCGCGACATTGCCTGCCGCGGTTCCTCCCGTGCGATTGTTGATGAAGAATCCGAAGTTGGGATTCAGTGTCGCCGTGTTGTCGTTGAGAGCACATTTGACCAGTTATCGATGTTGAAACCCTTCACACCATTCTGGCCTGACGTATTTTCGTTGACCTTGATGCCATTGAAGAGCCCGATGAAGAACCCGTCACGATTACCGATTCAGTCTACGTCTATGCCATCGGTAGTGTGATGCCCGACGGGGCAATCGACCTCGTGTACGATGATCCCCAAGGTGACCAAACCAGAACCGGGATCTGGAGCATTCGCGTCCGCATTCGTGAGGATCAGCAAGGGATCGATATCCTCCCCGCCGGATCACATAAAGCAGATTCAAAACATCGATCCCGGGTGCCGGGGTCTGAACAGCGGAAAGGCCCGGACCGGTGACTGCAATGCCATCCGCTTTGCTCCTGACCCTGCCTCCCCCTCAAGAATCGAGGTGTTGAAACCCGCACAAGACTGAACCAGTAAGACTACACAGCTGTGTAGTCAGTGACTTTCAATCGTGGCAGTTGTGCCTTCAGTTCATCGACGGCAGCCGCACTGAGTTTGAGGTCAGTGATCAACAGGTGGCGCAGTTCCGTCAGCCCCTTCAGATGAGTGAGGCCTGCCGTGGTCACCTGAGTCCCGTAGAGGTTGAGAGTCTGCAGGCGGGTCAGCTTGGCGACATGCGCAAGCCCCGCGTCGGTGACGTCACATTTGGCGAGGAAAAGCCGTTCCAGGTTTTGCTGCAGTCCGACCTGCTTCATCCCCACATCGGACACCTGAGTGGCCGCCAGGTGTAACTCCTGAAGCGAGGGGAGCGATCCCAGCTGTTGCAATTCATCGTCACCAAACAGGGTGCCTGCGACGTTGATCGCTCTGATGTTCCCTTGAGCGTCGACGCGGATCAGTCCCATCGCCATCAAGGCGTCGGTCAGCGTACGGCCTTGCTCCTGAACGAACAGACGGACGACATCCGACAGTGAGATGGAGGTGCCGTTGAATGAGATCCGAGTCAGCCGACCGAGTGGTTTGAGGTGCAAGATCCCGACACCCGTGACTCGGGTCCCGGTCAGGTTCAGTCTTTCGAGCGTCGTCAACCCGCCCAGTTGTCGCAGCCCTGCATCCGAAATCGATGTGCCATTCAGTTCGAGGCGCCGGAGTGCATGACAGTCAGTCAGAGTCGTCAATCCGGCATCGTCGATCCGTGAGTCATGAAGAATCAGAGTTTCGATGAGGTCCTTGTCAGGAAGTGCTGCGAGATCGGAATTCGTCGCTCCGGCGGGCAATGTGACTCTGAGTTCGTTCAATCGATTTGACGACGCGACTAGTGAAACGGTCTCTTGTCCATGACTCTGTGCGACCGACCCTGTCAGCTCTGTGATGGGCTCGCCGCTCGGCAGAATGGGGACCGGACGCCCCGTTTGATTGATGAACGTGTGAGCCGGGTTGATTCCGAGAGCTTCATAGATCGTCGCCAGCAGGCTCTGGGAGGTCAGCGGTCGCTCGTGCGGATGTTCACCCTTATCGTTCGTCGATCCGACGATCTGCCCGCTCGCCAATCCGCCTCCATAAACCAGAGCACAACCTGCCGGTCCCCAGTGTTCGCGGCCAGGACAGCCCTTGTGCACGTGAATTCGTGGCGTGCGTCCAAACTCGCCGACCACGACGACGAGCACTTCATCATGCATGCCTCGTTGCTCAAGGTCCTCGATGAGTGCGCTGACCGATTGATCAAACTGCGGTCCTCTCTGTCTCATGATCTCGAAAATGTTGCCATGCACGGCGTGGTCATCCCACCCGATCATGCTCTTGTCGTAATCGCCACGCCCGTCAGGAGAGAAGCGGATGCCGACGATGCCCACGCCCGACTCGACCAGTCGCCGCGCGAGTAAACATTGCTGGCCCGCCAGATGCAAGCCGTACCGCTCGCGGACCTCCGGTGCCTCGCGCGAGAGATCAAATGCACGAGCCGCACCGCCTCCGGACAAGAGGTCGAACGCCTGCTGTCGAAAGCCGTCCACCGCCTGGAGCTGCTCAAAGGCCGCTGTGCCACCCGGGACGTGTCGATTCAGTGTGTCCAGTTGCTCAAGCATCCCCTGACGTGCAAGCAACCCTTCTGCATTGGTGACCGACTGCAGGTTTTGAATCACAAAGCTGGGTTTCGAGGGATCGCCTGCAATTTGAAACGGGCCGTCCATCGGGCCGAGAAACGCTGGTCCCCCACGATGCAGACCTCCTCCAATGTCGATGTATCGAGGCAACGAACCACTCGTGTCCGCTGACACCCGACCGCTCGCCCCACGCATGCCCTTCGCCAAACGCGGATCTGTCGAGGCACCCAATGAGATCGCTGCATCTTCCGTTCCGCTCCGCATCCGACTGATCACTGCACCGAGGTCCGGGTATCGTGACTTCGAGCCTTCAGTCTCGCCGTTCCAACCAGTCAACACATTATGTGAGCCGACGACGTGGTCAGAAGATGGTTGATGCAACGAGCGGATCACACTCGTGCGATGAGCCAACTTCGCCAATCGCGGTAGCACTTCGCAGTAAGCGATCCCCGGAATTGACGTCGGGATCGCTCCCAACTCGCCGCGGTACTCGCTCGGTGCGTACGGCTTGGGATCGAATGTCTCGAAGTGACTGGGGCCGCCGTCTTGCCACAGCAGAATCAGCGAACGCTTCTTCGCACGGGCTGTCAACGTCGCCTGCGCCTGCCATTGCAACATCTGCGGCAGACTGAGTATTCCCGATCCCAACAGGGCAGACCGCACAAATGCTCGACGACTGAGGTCGCGTCCCAGGAGACCACTTTGAAAATGAGCCATCGCGATTCGCTCAATTCGTCAGATTGGAGAGAAAGCCACAAGGCATCGCTGCGAATTCCCCGTCGACGATCGACAGTAAAGACAGCTTCGCGTCTCAGGACGGCAATTTCAATGTCGCTTTCCATTCGGGGGATCAACAGACAGAAACTCGCAGACGGTTGATCACACGACGTTGCCATCCGCGCGTGGGCCGTTCATCACAATGACATCCTCTGTGCGGCGAAGGTGAAGTCCCTGCGTGGCATGCAGTTCGACAGCCGTGATCGCGACTCGTTTCTGCGAATCGAGGTCGAGGAGGGTGGGCGCAACCGGTCTGGCTGGCTCACGCCCAAGCCGCCAACGTCCGAGCTGCCCCTCGGCGATTTTGACGTGGAGTGGGAATAGCCCCCTCCGCGCAGTCAGATGCTTTCGATCCATCATCGAATTCTTTCGACGGTTTATTGACGGCCCGCTCGACTGACGGTACGATCGTCTAACGAATTCGATAATGGGAGGTCGCAGCATGGCACGTCCGGGGTCGGAGCATCCGACAAAGCTGGAGTTGGAAATCCTCAAGGTTCTCTGGGACGAAGCCCCGCTCCCCGTGCGGGACGTCCGCACACGGCTCGATGAGCAGGGGCGAACGCTGTCGCACAGCTCGGTCATCACCATGCTCAACATCATGGTCGACAAGGGCTATCTCAAACGCAAGAAGCAGGGTAAGTCGTTCTTCTTCACCCCCAAGGTCGAGGAGGACAACGTGGCGGGCGGCATCATGGAGGATCTGCTCTCCCGAGTGTTCGACGGCTCCCCCTCCGCGATGGTGCTCAACCTCATCGAGACCGCTGACCTCGATGCGGATGAACTCAACGAATTGCGTCGACTCATTAACCGCAAGGCGAAAGAGAGGCAATCATGACCACATGGCTCGACCTCGAACTGACCAGTCGCCTCTGTCTGACACTGCTGCACTCCCTGTGGCAAGTCGCCCTGTTGGCCCTGATCGCATTCGTCCTCGACCGCTTGTGGCGAAACCGATCAATCGAACGCCGCTACGCCGTGCATCTGGCAGCCCTCGTCGTTGCCCTGCTGGTGATGCCGATCACGTTGGTCTTGGTCGATGTTCCCGCAGTCACTCGTGATTCCGCCACGGAAATGGTGGAGTCGACACAGAGGATTGCTCCTCCGCCGACTGAGATGGCAGAGACTTCAGCGATCGGGCCATCGCCTCCCATCGCCTCCCCGCTGCCGCCGACAGATGCACTGACCGATGCTGTTGCCCCCGTCCCAAGTGTCGCGACAACTCCGCTCGCCGTGCCCTCGGTCGTCACGCCGACGGACGAACCGCAGGCACGCTGGGTCCGCCTCACCCCGTGGATCGCAGGCATCTATGCCCTGGGCGTGCTCGTGATGCTGGTCCGTCTGATGGTAAGCATCGCTCAGGCACAACGGTGCGTCTTGCGGTCTCATCGCATCACCGCCGGCCCCCTGTTCGACCGCTTGCATGAATTGTCACAGCAATGGTCACTCCGCATTGTGCCCGTATTGGCACAGGCAGAGCGGATCGTCGTGCCGCGCATTGTCGGCCTCCTGCGTCCGACCATTCTGTTGCCGACCGCTGCCATCAACGGCCTGTCACCGGACGAGTTGGAGATGATCCTGCTACACGAACTGGCACACCTCCGCCGTCATGACTTATGGGCCAACCTGCTCCAGCGAATCGCCGAGGTCGTGCTGTTTTTCAACCCGGCCCTGTGGTACCTCAGCCGCCGCATCAGTTCACTCCGCGAATACTGCTGCGACGAAATGACCTGCCGCACGTCAACAATCGACGACACCACCCACCGCACCCGCTACGCCACCGCCCTCGTGCGTGTGGCTGAGTTGAGCCAGACCGCACCCCGCACCACAACCACCAGCGAACTGACGACACTCGCCGCCAGCGGCCGCTCCCCCTCCGAACTCCGCCGCCGCATCGCCCACCTGCTGGGCGAACCACTGAGTGAACCCCTGGGTCTCTCTCGCGGAACAGTCGTGGCCACGACGTTGATTCTCCTGGCCGCGTTAACGCTCTTGTCGACTTCCGCCCAGACAGCCGACGATGATTCGACCGAACCAGTTGAGGCTGAGACGACAACCGATGAGGACGGTCAAACTTTCTCGTTCGGAACCCAGGTGAAATTGCTAGCCATCGGCGACCCGGACGAAGCTCGACCCGCTTGGTGGAATGCAGCTGGCGAACCACTTGAAGAGGTCACATTTGAATGGGTCGAGTCACCCTCGTTTGCCAAGAACAACGGCAAATGGCGGAGACTTCTCCTACGGCTCAACAAATTGCCCGAAGATGCTGAAGTGCGCTGGGAGACCGAACGCCGTAACTCGTGGGGAGCGACCGCCAGCTTCCGGGAGGAGATTGAGGACAGCAAGCTACTGGCGAGAACCGTCGCGTTCTCTGAGGATGATCGTACCTTTGGCATGCGCATCGGCGTCGCAACCGGACCGTGGAAGACTGTCTCACAAATGAGTACGACATCATCAGGATCGGCTCGTTTTGCGGATGCGACGGCGTTTGACAATAGGAGCATTCTCTACTCTGGAGCATTCCAAACCGAGAGAGGCACCACGACCGTCATCTCACACAACGACTTCGACCACAACTTCCGCGTCGTCGCCATCGACAAAGCAGGCACAATGCACGAGTCAGTGAGTCGCGGCGGCACGAGTTCCGGGGAAATCTATCAAACCAAACCACGCTTCCCCGGTTTGTCCCCTGCTGACATCGACCGTTTCGAGTTCCAAATCCGCGACTACGAATGGGTCCAAATCGACAACCTGCCCCTGCATCCGAATGACGGCAACAAGACCTCGGCCATCGTCCCGGAAGAGCAGGACTTGAGCATGCGCGATACGCGTCCAGCGAAGGGCAGCGAATTTGTCTTCTCCGATAGGACTGCCCATGAGGACGGGCAGACATACTCATTCGGAAGTAAGGTTGACGTCATAGCGATCGGGTCACACGAGGAGGAGCCACAACGCTGGTGGGATTCCACCGGCAAACCACTCGCATCTGTCCCCTTCTCATGGAAAGCGGACAGCAAGGACATGCAAGGCGCCAAGCTGCGGAGACGAGTTGTCTTTCGAATTAATGACCTTCCCGAAGAGAGTGACGTTCTCTGGCACATTGACGCACATCGCTCAACAGCTGCAAAGGCTATTGCTGATGATACCGAATCTGACGAGCAGTACTTCTCTCGCAGCTTTGTTCCCAAAGAGGACAGGACATCCACCAGACTACGAATTGGAGTGGCGACCGGTCCGTGGGAAACGGTGGCGCAATGCGGAGTGGCCGGCACTCCGATCGCAGAGATAATCGAACAAAACAGAGAGTCAGAAGCACTGACCGTCACGTTTTCAAAGGCTCTTGAGGAAGAGTACGGCACAACGGTAGTCGCCTCGCACAACGACTCTGATCACAGTGTCCGCGTCGTTGCAATTGATACCAAAGGTAAATTGCACGAACCGATCGGATATGGCAACGCGGATGCCGGGAGGCGCGACGCGGTCAAACCGCTCTTCCCCGACCTGTCCCCTGCTGACATCGACCGCTTCGAGTTCCAAATCCGCGACTACGAATGGGTCCAGATTGACGACCTGCCTTTGCATCCCAATAGCGACGACTCAGCTGCGAATGTGCCCGCTCGCACTTTGAAGTTCCCCGAGGATCGTGCGATGGGGACGGTCCAGATCAAACCAGCTTCGGAAAGTGGCTTTGGCTTCGAGGACGATCCCTGGAATGGCTGGCAGCAATTGTCACTCGCCAGGGGGGTGGTCAAGATCCCATCCGGGCAGCACGTGCAACTCAGTATCAGCCGGGCTGCTTCCGTAGACCTGGGACCATTGGCCGACTTGCCACCGGACGCAATCGAGTCACTCTCACTTCGCAAAACGGACGTCACCGATGACGAACTTGCCCACATCGCGCACCTCATCGGTCTGCGGTTTCTTAATCTGGACAGCACTCGAATCACCGACGAGGCCTTATCGCACCTCTCGAATCTGCATCAACTCCAGACACTCTATCTCTCTGCGTATGATGTCGACCCTGAAAGGTACGGCGTCGGTGATGCGGGGATGAAGGTGATCGCCCGACTCCCAGCGTTGGAGAGCATCAAGCTCAGGCGGACCAAGATCACCAATGCAGGGCTGGCCGACTTGGCCGGGTGTCAGACATTGCGCGGTGTCGATCTCAGCGAGACAGCCGTCACTGATGCCGGGCTTGTCTATTTGCTCGATCTGCCGCAGTTGAGCTGGCTGGGAATGCGCTACTACTTCGACGACTCGAAGATCACCGACGAGGGTCTGCGCACAATCGCCCAAATGTCGTCGCTGCGGTTTCTCGACCTCAACGGGACGCCCATCACGGATGAAGGACTGCAACACCTCTCGGTGCTCACAAAGCTAAAGCGGCTTTCCATCAACGACACGCACGTGACACCTGAAGGGCTTGTGCATCTGGCAGGCATGCAAGATCTGGAGAACCTGTACATCTACAACACCATCACCGATGACAGCGTCAAGCACGTCAGCCGCTTGAAAGGGCTCAAGCAACTGTCCGCCAATCTGGAGATCTCCGACGAGAGTGTTGCCCTGCTGGCAACGCTGCCGTCGTTGGAGTATCTCAGTCTGTCTGATCCCCGCATTACCGATGCGGCATTGGCAGACATCGCCCGAATGCCGAGCTTGACCACCCTCTTGTTCCAAGGCTGCTCGATCACAGATCGTGGCCTCACACGACTGCGTAACCTGGAAAATCTTGAACATCTCATGATCGCGAGGACTGATGTCACCACGGCTGGCCTCAGGCATTTGATGACGTTGCCCAATCTGAATCTGCTCAGTTTGAATCTCAAGGCAGAAGCCGAACCGAATTGGGAGCACCTCAAGTGGTTCACGCAAGTGCAAGATCTTCGGCTGAGGGGCGCCGCAATTCACAACGCCGACCTGAGACATTTGCAGGGACTTCCCCAGCTGACGCAGTTGAATCTGGAGTTGGAGGAACCAATCGATGACACAGGCATCGCATTCCTGAAACCGCTGACCAACCTGGAAAACTTATGGATCAACCACTCGATCGTCACGGATTCAGGACTGGCATCGCTGTCGCAGATGAACGACCTCGAACGGTTGAACGTCTCCTGCATGGCCACGAATGAGGGTCTCCTGACGCTCGGCGATCTCGACTCGCTGCGGTTTCTGCAGATTGCGTCCCCCTATGTCACAGAGCAGGGCATCGCTGCGCTCTCGAACCGGTTGCCATCTCTCCAGGATGTCAATCACTATGACTATCAAGATCACTCGAGCGTCTATCACACGACCATTACGGCTTCTCGAAAAGATCCATTCTTGCGGCAGGGAGAGGCAGAATCACGAGCAGCGAAAGACGAACTTGAGGGCAAGAGACCGCCAGCTGTGATCGCCGAAGACTGGCTCAATACCGCTGGAAAACCGCGTCGGCTGGACGACCTGAATGGCCAGGTCGTTCTTGTCAGCTTCTGGGAGGGGCTTGATGATCCCACTGAAAAGCAAGAACTCGACAAGCTGGAGCGACTCTACGACACATTCCACGAACGAGGGCTGGAAATCATCGGCGTCCATAATTCATATGGTCCGAGTTTTGATGAAGCGTGGCGAGTAGATAAAACGATCACTTGGCCGGTCTGTGCCGATGTCGACAACCAAACATTTTCCACTTGGCACGTCGATTCCGCCCCCGGCTACTACCTCATCGACCGCACCGGCACCCTGCGTTATGCCGACATCTTCCCCGGCCATCTGGAGGAAGCCGTCCAATCGCTGCTGGCGGAGAAGCGTGATGATCCCACCAACGTCTCTGGCACGCCTCGAACAGACGACCCGGATGCAGAAGGGGTGAATATTGAGACTGACGAAACTGTGCCCCTACGAATTGTCATCGCCAAACATGTGATGTTATTGGAAGGAAAAGAGATCATCACTTGGGCACAGTTGGAGGAGAAGTTCGCTGCACTTCCTGATCCGTCACTGGCACATCCGCAGTTCTACATCACAAGGGGCGCCACAGAGTCTGGAGCGGACAAGTCCTTCGACGAAGAGTTCTGGGGAATGCGTAAGCAGTTTGGTATGAACGGTCACAGCATCGGCAGTCTATGGCCTCGCTCCGACTGGCGTTATGACAATATCAAGACGGCTGACGATCTGGTGCCGGATGAATCCCTGCGAGTTGAAGGCATGGTCGTCGACGGTGAGGAGGAACCGGTCACGGGGGCTGAGGTGATTTTGGTGACGCCCGTCGATGAGTCGATTCCCTACAAGTCGTATCACATGGCACTGGTGGAAGGCCGTGTCCGCAATCCGCTGGAGCATGTGCTGACGCATTCGGATGACGCAGGGGGCTTCGTGCTCTATCCGCCGTCGGATGAGAACTACTACGTCATCGCCCTGCATCCGGAGCATGGGTTTACACTCGTGGGAGACACATCGTTTGCCAAGGACCATCATGTCACGCTGCTACGGTGGGGAGGGTTAGTCGCCGGGTTCAGCGAAGAGCCTGAACAACAGGTCGCCGACTTGAGCACACGGATCACCGAATCCGATGGCCGGCCGGAAGTGGTGATCAACCAGTATTGGAGTGACCTCAAGCAAGAGAACCCGACTCTCACCTTCGGCTTCACCCACGTGCCGCCGATCTTCGAGACCACGATCTCACGCAGCTTCGACAACAAGGACGGTGGCTCAACCAGCGTGCCCGGAGCCAGCGTCGGCCTGCTCCCCGGCGAGACCCGCCGCCTCGATCTCGGACTGCTCTCGAAGCAACAACGCGAAAGCCTTGAGGACACTCGTGAGCGCATGGACCGGCGACGAAAGGGAGCAGAAGAGACTAAGGTTGAGACCGGTCAAGCTGCGGAGACTTGGAAGGTCCGATTGAAGGCGATCGATCAAACGACGGGTGAGACACTTTCGCAAGCGACGTTCCAAGTCGAACTGTTGTATCGAGAATCAGCGAGGAACAATGAGTCATCCCATGCGGCTAATGAAGCGGGGGAGTTTGTTGCTGGGTTTGAGACGCGGACGCCAGATGTTTGTTACCTGTCGTGTCGGGCGGAGGGGTACGCGCCGATGCGCGGACGCTGGCGAAGCCCTGAGATTAGTGAGGAGGGAGAGGCGTTACCTGAGGAAGTGGTGTTTCCAATGCAAAAGGGCACCACGGTCGGAGGAATTGTTCTGAATGAAGATGAGCAACCTGTCGCCGGGGCGATCGTGCAGTTCTCTGCGAGCAATTATGGAGAAATTCCGGGTGCACAACTGGTCCAGACGTTTTCAAAGGATGAGTTTGTGACCGACGAGAATGGTCGCTGGAGTTGTCTCTACGCCCCCGAGCAGATGACTGAAGCGCTGTTCACTGTCAACCACGAAGACTACGCGGCGGATGATAGCAACTGGGGAATCCAGCAAGACTTCACCGAATTGAAGTCGCAACAATTGACCTACTACCTGCGGCGGCCACAAACGATTCGCGGACGAGTCACCGACCCTGATGGGAAACCCGTTGAAGGGGCATTTTTGGTGGTCGATCGTACCCCCGATGAAGAGGCCCCGTTAGTCCAGACAGACTCTGATGGTCAATACGAGATCACTCATGTGATGAGGAACCGAATTGCAGTCATCAAGCCGGGGTTTGCACCGCAGGAGAGGATCTTCAATGATCGCAAACCCAATCCGTTTCGTCTTGATCGTGGACGAGATTCGGCACCGAGTGTTGATGTCGATTTCCAATTGCAGCCTGGAGTCACTGTGGAGATTCATGTCACCGACGATGAAGGCAAATCGTTGGAGGGTGCCCGGGTCGTTCCCGACGATTGGGTCACAGATCCCGAGTATCGCCCTAGCCGACTCTTCATGACGACCGGTCAGAAGTTCCTTCAAAACGAAACGAACAAACAGGGTATCTGGCGTTGGACATGGGCACCACGTGGAGATCCCATTTCTTACGACGTCGTGCTCGAAGGGTACAATGCAGCCCGCAACATTGATGTGACAGCGAACGATGCCGGACAAACGGTGACCGTCAAGCTTGAGGCCAATCCATCAGGGTCACACATCCTCATCGGCTTGGTCGTCGACTCAGAGACCAAGCAGCCAATTGATCGTTTCGTGGTTCAAAAAGGACGTACGACTAAACCGGGTCAGCGACCAGTCGCGCCTGCACTGAATACTGAGCGCTATGGCAGGGGGTGGGTTTTCTGGCCTCCGAGTTCACGCGTTCCAGGCAAAGACGGCCGCTTTCTGACGGGGATCTCGGTTCCGTTCAAAGAGGGCAAGTATGTCTACCGGGTGTTGGCAGACGGATATTCCCCTGCGGTCTGCGAGCCGATCATCAACCGCGAGGGGGACCCGGTGCTGAACGTTGAGTTAGAGAAACTCCCATGAAGCTTCTTGATTCATGGGAGGGCGACGCTCCTGCGGAGCCGCAGGCGGAGGGTAAAGGTCTGCGTCGAGTCATGCTCTCAGGCGGAGGTTGGTTACCGCAGGGTCGCGAAATCGTAACTAGGCGCGACTGCTCACGACGCGGCTCAGCAGGAGCTTCGCCCTCCCTGTTTGTTTCTCACACCAACCGTTTCACCGGGTGAAGCCGACGTAGAAGCTGAAGATTTGTTTTTCGTCGAACTTCTCTTTGAGCAGCGGGTAGGCGAAGTCGAGGGCGATGGGGGCGGGGCCCATGGCGGGGATCACGAGGCGGAGACCGGCACCGACCGAGGCGCGGAAATCGTCCAGGGAGACGTCGTTCTCGACAGTTCCGAAATCAGAGAAGACAACGCCGCGGATGTTGTCGTCGGCGGTGATTGGAATGATGTATTCGGCGGAGCCCAGAGCCATGAACTGACCACCGACCTCGATGTTGCCCACCACGGGTGTCACGCCTCGGAACGCGAAGCCACGGAATGATTGGAAGCCGCCGGCGTAGAATTTCTCGAAGATGGGCGTGTTGTCGCCGGTCCAGCCGGTCTGGCCTTTGAGTTGCACGATGTGCTTGCCGCGACCGTCAGGTCGTTCCCAAAGGGTAAAGAACTGACTGCCGGTCAACTCAGCCCGCGGATAGTTGAAGTCGCCGAAACCCTGTTCGTACGAGACTTCGACCACGTGACCCTGGGTCGGGAGGAAGGACGAGTCGCGAGTATCGTGGGAGAGAGCGACGCGGGCGGTCGACAGGAAATTGTCGCCACGCACGGCTTCCAGTGACGGAGGTGTGGGGGCGTCGATGTCACGGATCTTCACCTGCTCTAATCGCAGCGACCCGCTGACCGACCAGAAGTTGCCGAGCAGCCGACCCAGGGTCAGTCGACCGCCGAGACGCTCTTCCGTCCAGTTGTCGAAGAACCGGGTGTAGTAGAAGCCACTGGTGCCGAAACTGAAGTCGGTGTTCATGAAGAACGGGTCCTGCCAACTCACGAGGTAACGGCTGACCTGATTGCCGGGGACCGCTTCGATGCGGAAGCTCTGTCCACCGCCACGAAATGCGGTGCCGTTGGCGATGTCGGCGAAGCTGCGTGGCGGACGGAGGATATCAAAGTTGTTTTCTTCGAGGACGATTGAGCCGACGACGCCCGCATCACTGTTGACGCCGACGCCGAACATCAGACGACCCGTGCGAGCCTCTGTGACGCCGACATCGATATCGATGAAGCCGGGTTGGATGGGACCACGCAGGCCGTTGCCGAATGGATCACCCTGTGGTGAGACACCTTGCAGATAATCTTGAGGGACAGGCTGACCGAACTGATCGATGCTTTGGGAGCGAAAGATGTCCTCGTCACCACCTTGGGCGCGAATGACGAGTTCGGGCGGCGAAAGTGGCCAGAGATACGATTCTTGCGAGGGTTCGACGGTCGATGGTCGATGGTCGATGGTCGATGTCTGTGGGTCGATGAGCCCGTGTCCCACAGCAGATGCCTTTGCAGCCGGTCGTCGGTTGCGAAGTGGCTGGAGTGCAGCGGGGCGTGTCAGCGGGGCGGGGACGGCAGTCGACTGGTCGCTGAAGAGAGTTGCCGGTTTGTTCGGTGGACCACTAGCAGTGGGCTGGAGCGTCGGGGGCAGCTTCAGAGTAGCGATGTTTGTGGGACTGACACTGTGTCCGAACTGGATCGGCGGAAGAGTCCGAGTGTCCGCATCGTCTGTATCGGGAACCGACTGTCCACGATTGACGAGGTTGAGGGCGAGATACTCGGTCCCTTCGACTCGGCGGATATCGACGGATGGTGGCTCCGAGCGCTCCCAGAGTTGGCTGCCACTGAGTCGTGCCTGCACGCGGCGAATGTCGCTGGCTTTCGCGAGGCTGCCAGGTTTCACATAGGCGTTCATCTGGTTGCGGATGACGTCTTCTTTGGTGTGGGGGTAGTCGCCGCGAATATCAATGTTGATTTGGCCGATGTAGTAAGGACGGTCCTCATCGATCTCATAGACGAGGTCGATCCAGCCGGACTTCTCCAGAAAGACGGGTTTGGCATTCACGTCGGCGAACAGTCGACCGAGTTCGTCGTACAGCGACTTCATGCTCTCGATGTCTTCACGCAGAAAGCGAGAGTTGAAATCTTCGCCTGCGACCAATTGCAGATCCTTGCGGAGTTGCTCTTCAGTGAGGACATCAAAGCCTGCGAGTGTCACGTTGCGAACGCGGAAACGTTGGCCTTCCGTCACGTGAAAGACGATGTCGATCTTGGACTTTTCGGCATCGACCCAGTGTGAGGTGGAGGTCACTTCAACATCGAAGAAGCCAAGACCCTGATAGTATTGTTGCAGAGCCATCTCGTCATTGGGCACACTCTCGGGGTCGTAGTTCCCGCCGATGAGGCCAAGAATTGCCGGCTTCGTCTGCTTGCCGATCTTAAGGACGGCGTCGCGGGCAAACTCGTTGCCTTCGATCTTCACCTTGCGAACCTTGACCTTCTTTCCCTCCTGAATCAGGAAGGCGACGTCACGGTCGTTCGGGTTGTCACCCTTTTCGAGTGTGACCTGCACGTGCAAGTAACCCTTTTCCTTGTACTTCTGTCGAATTCGCTGGGCGGCTTCCCGATTGATGGCGACGTCGAAAGGAGCGCCCGGCTTGAGCCCGGTCTCGGCTTCGAGGACCTTGGTTTTGAGTTTCTTGTTGCCCTTGAAGACAACACTGCGAACGACCGGCTTTTCGACGACGCGAAAGACAAGCACGAGTCCTTCGTCGGTCTCGTTGAAGACCGGACGGACACTCGTGAACAGACGTGTGTTGTAGAGTCGGCGGACGTCGTCTTGGACTTGCGTGGGTGAGGCAGGGCGTCCCTTACGAATGGTCAACTGACGCAGGATGTAATACGCCTGAATGGTCCGGTTGCCTTCGATCTGGATATCAGTGATCGGCTGTGCAGTCGGATCAATACTGCGGAATGGCCTGCTGTCCGTCCGGGATGGTGTCGCGGACTGGGGAGCGGGGGCCGTCATGCTGCTCGGTCGACCGGCTGAACCTCTGGCTCCACCAAACTGCGCGAATCCAATCGACGGCAAGGCGAGCAAGCCGGCAAGGATCAACACCGTTCGGCCCATCAGCTTGGGACGCTTTGCAGGCAACGTGGACTGTGGTGCCGCGTGACAGCCCCGTTCAATGATGGTGTTGATGGAAGTCAAAGTGGTCAACTCATTTGACGTTACGGCGAGGCCACGCTCAGGTGACATGTCCTGCGAGTTCCTCCGTGAACTCATCGCCTCGATTGACTGATCTGGATGGACTCGTGAGAAGTGTCCCTGGTGGGGAACTCAAAACGCGAGTTTGATTGAAGTGAGAGAATGCTCCGGAACCGGAGACTGGACAGGATGACCGAAGACCTTGTGTGGCGACAACTGTCGCCGCGCGAAGCGACCTCGGCGTGTGATTGGGAGGGAGGAATACTGCAATCACAGTCTCAGGGCAAGACGACTTCGCGAGGCAACCCCTCTGATCAGTCATCGCTGCTTGAGTTGATCACAACGACTTATATTGCACAACCACTTTGCAGGTAATCACTTACTCACGAAGGCCTGCAAGGTTGTCACCCGTCAGATGTGGGCTCTGTCTCTCAACGCCATCGATCAGAGCGAGCATTGGAGGTCGCGAATGACGGGAATCGCAGCCTGTTTCACACCACCGATATCAAATCAGAGGCGGTCATTGACGAATTGACTAGTTCTCAGCTGACTCATCGGCAGATTCTGCGTCCACCTCGGTGTCAGTGTCGCTGCTGCAGATGGACCGTGAGACCGCCTCGACGTCCCGATCGGTCGGTGGGTCCATCTCAACATCTTCAAACTGAGCATGCTCCGTGATGACGTCGACTGCTTTCCGTTCACGGATCTGAGCGTCGAGGTTCTCGATCATGCCGGATTTTTGCAGTCTTGCTCGCACACGACGCGGGTTCTCGCCGGCCTGCATGGCCATGATGGCGATTTCGGTGTCGATTTCCGACGCGGTCACTTCGATCCCTTCCTCTTCCGCGATGCGATCGAGGACGAAGTGCTCCTTGAGGTTCTGCCGTGTCATGGAGACGGACCGCTGACGCAAATCGTTCTCTCGTGCCTGAATCTCGCGGGAAGTGAAGCCAGCCTGTCGCATTTCCAACACCTCACGACGCAAAGCGTTCTCTGTCTGCTTATTGACGAGGTCTTCGGGGAGATCCCAATCGGCTGAAGCGGTGATCTTGTTGAGGACCTGTTCGCGCGTTGTCTGCCGCTGCTGGTACGTTGTCTGGCGTTCCAGCATCGACCGGATTTCTTCCTTCAGTTGTTCGAGATCGGTGACGCCGATCCGTTCGAAGAACTTCGCATCCAGTTCGGGCATGATCAGTCGTTTGACGTCAAGCACCTTGAACGTCCCTCGCACAGGCTCGCCGCGCATCTCAATGTTGTTGGCTTCAATCGAGATCGTCAGCTCAGTCTCGCGGACGTCATTGGGTTTCGCGCCGACCATCAATTCGTCGAAGCCATCGATTTCTGCGTCCTGAAAGCGGAGCGTTGGTCGGATCCTTAGTGAAAGCTCATCGAATTCCCGGATGACTTCGTCTTTGCTGGCAAACGTTGCGGAGACGATCACATAATCTCCCCGTTGTGCCGGGTCGTCTGTCGGCTCCTGATGGCCGTACTGCTCCATGAACTCCTGCTGATACGCATCGACATCTTCGTCGGTGATGTCACGCACGGGACGCTCGATCTTGATCCCCTTGTAGTCCGGCAGGTCGAACTCGGGTCGAACCTCAACGTCGAACTCGTACTCAAAGTTACCCTCATCGGGGATATCGATGCTGTCGATGTCGATGTTTGGCTCGTTGATCGGGTCGAGATCCTGTTCGTCGGCCAGCTGCTCGAGGCTGTGCATCAGCACCTTCTGCTTGACCTGATCGTTGATTTCTTCCTTGAACCGTCGCTCGATCAGCTTCTCCGGCGCGTAGCCTTTACGAAAGCCGGGGACCTCCGCGGAGCCCAACAGTTCACCGATGGCGTCCTGTTGAATGCGATCGATGCCGTCACGGGGGACCGTCACCCGGACATGCTTCTTGCAGGGACCGACGTCTTCGATGGCGACATCCAAGACCATCTTGTACTCGTCCGCGTCTCCGCCATTGTCGACCGGGTCAGCAGTTTGGAGGGCAGAGTCGCCGTCGTCCGTGGGGTGCTCGGTGTCAGCCACGTTGCTTGTCCTTATTCCTATCGTGAGATCTCGTCATGGAATGGGCACTTGATTGAATGTGCGCCACCACAAAGGTTTGAGGAATGTCCATCCCTCTCAAGACGATTTCCTTTGGGCAAAAAGAAAGAGCGGGTGAAGGGAGTCGAACCCTCGACAGCCACGTTGGCAACGTGGTGCTCTACCACTGAGCTACACCCGCCTGTGAAATCGCCACTGTGACGATCATCCAGTTGACTAGAGACTGATTATGCCGTCCAGAACGCGAACGTCAAGCCTTTGGTGAGAGAGTGGCGTCAATTGGATGCATCTCTTCCAACATGGGGAAACAGTGAGAAGTCTGGGCGATGCATGCTCGAGAAGGGAAAAGCGGATCAGACAGATGCAGCAGATTAACTCGGATTGGCTCCGTGAGATGTCCCATGATTCCGAATGCTTCGGTCTCATTGTGAAACGAGCTCGTGGCAAACTGATCGTTCCCTTTCAACTCCCTTTGCAAAATGGTTTTAACAGAGGGAAGGAAACGAAGCAGGCGTGCGATGAGAAATTGAATCCGTTGACATCCGCCGCATCCGCTTTTCTCCTGCGACCTCAAACTGTCCGATGAACGTTCAACTGGACAGCCCGGGTCGTTGGAACCATTGACACTCGTGACCAACTCCTCGAACAGTTCACAGTTATTGACGTCATTTCTGCCCATTCGTCGAGTTCGCGGGTCGAGATGTTGCAGAATCACCACACGGAATCCGGGTGACCCTGCATCGATCATTTCGAGGGGAATCGCCCATCCTGTTTTGCTCACTCGACATACATTACGCTTTCAACATTCAAGACAAGACTTCGCAGCCTTGGCACTCACATTGCTTCTTATCTGCCCTCAAGGGAACGTATGGGCGGCAATCGCTGGCAAAGTGGGGGGGGAATCGTGAATCTGCGGCAGACAGCCGAGGTGGCTGCGCTTGCATCAATGGTGTCTGAGCACGTTGTGCAAGCCGAAGAGCCAATCGCGACCAATGCGCTGCACGCGTACTGGAAGTCATCCCAGCTGCGCCTGAAGTGCTGGTTTGCGGGCCTACGGACCAGCCCTCCGGGAAGGACGACGACGTTGCCCCCCTTCCATCTCCGGCAGCAGGTCTGTCTCTCGCGAGAGATTCTGGTCGCCGAACTGCTCACGCGCGTCTGGTCGACCGTCCTGCTGGCTCGCGATGTTTACCACGCCAACGACGAGTGTCAGCAGTTAGCACGGCACGTCTTCCTGGGACAGATGGAGGCACGTCACGAGGTGCTCAAGATGTTGGCGGACCCAAACCGTCTGCCGTCACGAGAAACGACTGCCATCGACAGACTCCGCCGTCGTGTGGAACGTTGGACGGATGTGCTCGTTGGGCCGATGGTCATTCAATATGGCGTCACCGACTTTGCCTTTGATGTCGAACGGGCGAAAGATCATGGTCCAACGCAGTCTCCGTTGTCGTTCAGCGGCCCAAATGCCGCTGCCAGCCAACTCACGCTCGTGGGATTGACTCATGCCATCCCACGCACCACACACATCGATCACGCCCGCGCAGTTTTGGATCTTGCTGTCGCTCGTGCGGTGCTCACGGCGATTCCTCCACAGGCCCTGACTCTCCACCGGGGAACTGAATTGTCCAGCCTGCCACCTGAGAGCGACGCATTGCCACTGCCTCCTTCACCTTCGATCAGCGGCTTCCGGATCGCAGACTCCAGACGAAAGTCCGGCGGCACCGACAGACCAGCGAGCGAGTGACGCGGATATCGCTTCCGATGGACATTGCCTAGCCCGGATATTGCATCCGCTCGTTGAGTGTGATGTTTTTTTGTCGGCGGCTGGGGGACGGCGCTTGGCCCCCTTTCCCCCTTGGTGGGCTTGGTCGATGAGTGGCGGACGAGGTTCTGAGGGGACAGGACGGGGGCGGGGTCAGCTGGTGTCCAGCCGCAGCGAATGCGCGGCTGAGCGGAATAGCGATTGATACGGACAACTCGACGAGAGGTGGAACACCACGCGGCGGGCCGTGATGCGGACCCGGGCAGCGATCTTGAGTAGCGTGAGCCGCAGGCGGAAGACTTGAGCCGGAGCCAGTTCGGTGTCTGCCAGATGCTCCGTCCGCAGGTGATGCAGCAGCACGTAGGCGAACGAACTGAGCAGCAGGCGGAACTGGTTGCTCGCAAACTCGTGGCAACTGGTGCGGTCGGCGAACAGCATCAACTGTTGTTCCTTGATGCGGTTCTCCATATCGCCGCGCGGGGTGTAACCCTCGTCGTAGACCGCCTGCGGCGGCGCGTCGAGACTCGTCACCACGAAACGTCGGTTCGGTCCTTCCAGGAGACGCTCGGCCTTCATGATGACCCGTCGCGGTCGGTCCCACGTCTGGGCCACGTACTCGGTCTCGTCGAACAGCCGCTGCTTCTGGCCCGTCTGGCCGAAGGCTGTCTGGGCCTCGTCCATCAGCGGGGCGATGCGTCGCTCCAGCACCTTGTTGCGACCGATCCCAAACACGTAATCCACACTGTGATTCTCGCACCAACGCATGAACTTCCAGCGGCAGAAGCCGCTGTCGCCCCGCACGATGATCTTCACCTCCGGCCATTCGCTACGGATGCGATCCACCAGCAGCTTGATGAGGGCACGTGAGTGTTTAGCCGGGTCGATGTTGGACGGCCGCAGTAGCGCACACAGCAGATGTCCACCGCAGAAGACGTCCAGCGGCAGGAAACAATCGTTGTGATAGTAACCGTGATAGAATCGTCCCTCCTGCTGACCATGAATCGGATCATCGGTGGCATCAATGTCGAGGATGATTTCCTCCGGAGGCGTTTCGTACGAACTGAGAAAGATCTCGACGAACAACTTGGACATCTCCACCAACGCCCGCCGATCGACCCGCTGCTCCAGACGACACAACGTCGAAGGCGAAGCGAGCGGATCCTCGGCGTCAGGCACCTTGCCGGCCGCCGTCTGGAGCGCCGGATCATCCCGCAGCGTGTCGTGATCGTTCAGATCTTCGTAGCCCGCAGCAATCGCGAACAACCGCTGAGCCAGCATGTCCCGCTGCTGATGCACGACGTAAACCGGATCGCGCGGGTCCGGCAAACAGGCACTGATCGCCTCGCTGAGGCCCAATCGCCGATCGACCTCCCGCAACAGCAGCAACCCCGCATCGGAGGTCAGCCGCCCCCCGTCAAAGTCCGCGACGAGTTCCCGTCGCGGCAGCCGTGAAAAGGTGATGGCCTGCGTGTTACACTCTGTCACGCGATCGGTCCTGAATTCGGTCAAGAGAAATGGGCGTCACACCCTTCCTTTACCGAATCTCAGGCCATCGCA
>JAJDEJ010000094.1 GCA_029259815.1 Planctomycetaceae bacterium
CACCTCCCCCGGGGCCCTTTCGATCCCCGTCTGCCCCCGCCACCCGAAAATCAAGCTGTGACGGACCACTCGTGTCGGGGCCGTTTGGCGGACTGTAAGTCTCAGTGGCTTGCGATAGTTGCAGGCGTCATTGACGGATCGGTGCCGGTCGGTTGGTGTTCTTGGTTCAGCCGACCTTTCTTCGCGCCCCCATCATCGTGGTGCTGATGATCCAGTGACTTCTCGGTTGAGTGGAAGGGCTGGTCACGTAGCACGATTCGACCGTAAATCGAATAGAACGTGGGCACCAGGATCAGCACGAGAGTTGTTGCCAGCATCAGGCCGAAGCACAGGCTGTTCGCCATCGGAATCAACAGCTGAGCCTGCATGGATGTTTCGGTGAGAATCGGACCAAGGCCGGCGACCGTTGTCATCGATGTGAGCAGCACGGGGCGAAACCGTCGACGTCCGGATTCCATAAGTGCATCGAACAAGGGCATGCCATCTCGAACTCGTGCGTTGGTGAAGTCGACCAGCACGATCGAATCGTTGACCACGACACCAGTGAGTGCCACGAGTCCGAGCACGCTGAACAGTGTCAATGGAAGTCCCATGATGGCATGCCCCCAGAGTGCTCCAATCACGCCAAAGGGAATGACGGCCATGATGATCGCCGGTTGCAAATAGGACGTGAACTGCATTGTGAGCAGCACGTAGGTCGCCAACAGAGCAATCGCGAGTCCCAAGAATAGGCTATTGATCGATTCGGTTGTTTGCTCCGCTTGGCCTTCCCAGCGCACATCGACACCCGGATAGCGAGCCATCAGGTCCGGCATGAATTTCGACTTGAGATCTGCGACGACCTCAGCCGCATTCGCTTGTGCCTCATCGACGTCAGCAGTGACCGTTATGGACCGGCGTTGATTCACGCGGTTGATCTCTGAGTAACCTCGCACAACGTTGATATCGGCCAGTTCGGTAATCGGTCGCTGCGAGCCATCGCCCGTGTCGATCCGGATGTCATCCCACTCCGCGAGTGAGCGACGTTCGTGCTCAGGGTAACGAACCATCAATTTGACTTCGTGCCGACCACGTTGCAGCCGCATCACCTCTTCGCCGTAGTAGGCTGCACGCACCGTGCCGGCCAATTGCTGGAGAGGCACTCCCATCGCTCGAGCCTCGTCCTTGACGGTGAGCTGCATCTCCCACTTGCCAGGTCGCGCGTCATCATCAACGTCGAACACACCATCGAACGATTTGAGTTCCTGTTTGCATTCCTCGACGGCAGCTTCGAGCGACGCCATGTCCTCGCCGTTGGAGAGCAGCTTAAACTCGATGGGCGTGCCCCCTGGTCCCATGCTGAGACTGCCAAAGCTGACCGACTCTGCCCCGGCGATTGTCCCGACCTCTGCGCGCCACTCTTCGACAATCGTCTCACTGCCGACCGAGCGATTGCTCAATTCGACAAGTGCAGCGAGCACACTCCCAGCATGTCCCCCCTCAGTTCGATCGGATGCCCCTCCCGGAGATTGCGAACTCACTTGTCCGACCAGTCGATAGGTTAAGCGTAGCACCGAGTCGCCCTGTTCCTCGTGCCGATTGCAGACCGTGCGAACGGCCTCTTCCATCCGCCTGGTGGCCGCATCGGTGACCGAACTGGGTGTGCCGTCAGGGAACACAACTCTCCCCTGAATTCGCGTTGCGTCTGTCTTGGGAAAGACGATCCAGGGAACAGTCCCACTCGTCACCAAGGTTGCAGACAACAGCAACAGTGCGAACGCGGCACTGCAGACAAACGCAGGGAATCGCAGACACCACCGCAACGTGGGCATGTAGGCACGCTCGATAATCGCTTCCAGAAACCCGCCAAAGTGATCGTTCAACCAATGACTGATGCCCGTGAGGTAACGCAGCGGCCACAGCAGATGGTCAATGATGAACGCCACTCCCACCGCAGCAGCACCAATCGTCCAGCGAGCAACCGCCAACTTGTTCTTAGCACGCCAGCGTCGCGCACTCTCGGTCCACGACCGGGGGTCCGACTCATGAGCCAGATGGCAAGGGAGGATGAATGCACTCTCGAGAAGCGAGATGATCAGCATTGCGATCACCGCCAGTGGCATGACGGCGAAGAATTTCCCCATGACTCCTGTCACAAAAAACATGGGCGAGAACGCGAAGACGGTCGTCGTCACAGAGGCCGTCACAGACGGCAGCACTTCCAACGTGCCATCGATCGCTGCCTGTCGATAGTTCTTGCCCATCTCGCGATGCGTGTAGATGTTCTCGCCGATCACGATCGCATCATCGACCACGATGCCCAAGGCAATGACGAACGAGAACATGGACAGCATGTTCAGCGTTTGATCAAACTGCCACAGCACAATGCAGGCACCGAGAATCGAGATGGGAATCCCCAACGCGACCCAGAAGGCCAGTCGGATTTCGAGGAAGAGCATCAGGCACAGAAACACCAGCAGCAGTCCCTGCACGCCATTTCGCTTGAGCAATTGCAGGCGATCATTCACCTCGACGGACCGATCTCCCCACAAGTCAATGTTGTAACCAGCCGGCAGATTGGGATCTGCAGCGTAGTTGCGAACCGCTTCGGTCATCGCGAGCATGTCCTCGCGGGCCGCGGCCTCGATTGAGATTGCCAATCCCGGCTTGCCGTTGATGCGACTGACAGACGTCTTATCCGCAAAGTCGTCCTTCACGGTTCCCAAGTCGCCAACCGTGAGCACAACTCCGTTGGGAGTGGTGATCAATGGAATCTTGGCGATTTTTTCACCGCGAATTCGCTTTGCTTTGCCTCGCAGCAGGAACTCCTGTGAATTTGACTTGATGTTTCCACTGGGAAGCTCGACGTTCTCACTGCGAATACGGCGGGCCACCTCTGTTAACGTGAGCCCATATTTCCGGAGGGTCGACTTGGAGATCTCGACATCGATCTGATAATCACGTCCTCCCTGAATGTCCGCGACAGAGATTTCAGGGATGGCCAACAGGTCATCTCGCACCGACTCGACGACACTTCTCAATCGAACTTCGCCTTCCCGGCTGTCGTCATCAACGCCGCTGATGCCGACAAAGATGGTCGGATTCCGCAGAGTCAGTTGCTGAATCTCCGGTTCCTCAGCCAACTCGGGAAAGCTGGGGATCCGGTCGACTTCGGACTCCACTTCGTTGAGAATCTTCTGCACACTCGGAGCGTCAGTCCGGACTTCAATAATGACGCTGCCGGAACCCTCCTGGGCGATGGCGGTGACCTTCTTCAGTCCATCGATCGAACGGACAGCCTCTTCGATCTTCTGGCAGATGCCATTCTCGACCTCTTCCGGACTGGCTCCCGGATAAGGGACGGTGATGAGAATGATCTCCAACTCGAAGCGCGGAAAGTCCTCGCGTCGGAGTGTCATCCAGCTCATCAGCCCGACGGCGAGCACGCTGATGACGATCGTATTCATCGCCGGCGTATTATCGATGGCCCAGCGAACGACCGACTTCATGGCTGCACCTCTGTGTCCTCGGTCGAGGTCTCAGCATTCGTTTCGGTTTCCAGCTGCTGAGAGAACTCAGCGGGAGGGCGAGCGGTCGCGTTGTTTGTCATGACGGCCTGATCACGACTTTGACTAACGTCCTTCACAGCCATGCCGTCTTCGACCGCTGCCAAGGGTGACGTGATGATTCGTTCTCCCGGGCGCAGACCATCTTGCTTCACTGTCAGCAATGCCGAATCACCTTCAATGCGCGCGACCTCGACCGGCAGGATTGCAAGAGTTCCGTCTCGAATCACCCAGACTTCGTCATTCGGTCGGACAGCAGGAAGGGGGATCTTCAACATCGGCAGAGGCGAGTCGATTGGAATGCGGACTTTGACGTACATCCCGCTAAAGAGCGTCGGCGGTGCCACCCGTCCGGCAACACCTTCTCCACCGACTCGCACCTTGGTGGGTTCGTCAACCCGGACACGACAGGGGACTGTCCGTGTCGCTGGATCGAGACCGGTTCCATCGTACCGTGAAAGGATGCCATCCCAGAGATAATCAACGCCCCGGAACTCGAATGCGACTTCGACGGGAACATTCGGTAATTCCAGTTGAGTCGCAAGAAGCTCAGCGTCTGCAGGCACGCCGTTCATCAATGACATACTGCCCGCCTGCAGCCACACCCAATACAACTCTTCCACACGAAGCTGACAACTCACTTCCATTGTCGAAGAGTCGTTGGTCCGGAACAGCGGGTCACCGGCTTTCACATAATCGCCTTCTTCAACTTCAACCGTGATGAGTGTCCCCGCGATGGGAGCGGTGACTTTGGTTCTGCCAAGATCGATCTCTGCTCGCTTGAGCAATGTCTGTGAGAGCTTCTTCGCGGCTTCCAGCGAGATTTTCCGTTGCTTGATCGTGGCCAACTGGTTCTCAATCGTCCGCAGAGTGTTACGGGCCGTCAGTTCCTGCTTGCGTGCCGCGTCCAACTGAGTATCCGTCGAGGCTCCGCGACCAATCAGCCGCTCGACCCGCGTGAGATTGTCCTTCTGGAGAGTGACATCCTCCTTCGCCAACTCGATCAGCGATTCAGTATTCGCAATCTCAACGTCGGATTCGCTCAGATTCGCTTCCGCCTGTTCGATCTGAACTTGCAGTCGTTCGACCTCCAACTCGAAATTGGTGGGATCGATCTCCAGCAGGTACTCTCCCTCGCCGACATAATGGCCGGGGCGGCAGTTCTCGACTTTCTCCGTAACCTCGCCAGCGACCTGCGCAGCATGTGTCACCTGTCGATACGAGAGAGCGACGCCATCAAGTTCGATGGTAAAGCTCCCATCCGCTTCCTCAATCTCTGCGGTCTCCACGACAGCGACAACATCGTGTTTGATCTCGCGAGGCGGTGTCTCCGGTCGTTGCCCAAACACCATAAAGCCACCAATACCAATCGCAATCATGGCAATGGGCGCGAGCACATGAAACGACTCTCCCAGGATGTTCCACAATCTGGTCATGAACTCTGCTTCACTTCAACATTGAACGAAAATAGTCTGACGTGCCCATCGATCCACGACGTTGTCTGGTGATCAAGTCGCAGCTGATATCGGAATCTGGAGATTCGGCGATTCACCCTCTTGAATCATCTCCGACAACCCATTCATGGCAGCGAGTGAGAACTGGGTGATGTGTTGGGCGAGTCGCTCTACGGAATATGCCCCCGTCTGCCAGTCGTCGCCGATCAGTAACGAGACAAACTCATTGGCAAGCCGATAGTGCAGACACTGCCCGACAATGCTGAAGGCAATCTGATGCCGGACATGATGAGTTGTTACCGTTGGCAGCAATTCGTCCAGGATGCCCATCAACTGGTCCCACTGCGGACGAACGTACTCCTCCATCAACGGTCTGCACGCCTCGGTGGGTTGCAGCATCTCCCGCATGAGCAAGCGTGTTTCCCACCCGATGTTTCCTTCACCCAGAATTCGGTTCAGAATCGTGGTCACGAAGATCAACAGCTTGTCAGCCGGCAAAGCATCAGAAGGCCACGCAGCGGGCGGAACCCGTTGCAGCCGCTCTTGATGGGCCAATTCGACCGTCTGGAGATAGAGCGTCTCTTTGCCGCCAAAATGGTAGTTCACGCTCGCCACATTCACGTCGGCTGCAGCGCAGATTTCCCGCACCGTCGTCCCTTCAAAGCCTTTGTCGGCGAATA
The DNA here is from genome assembly GCA_029259815.1 of Planctomycetaceae bacterium. Taxonomy (GTDB): domain Bacteria; phylum Planctomycetota; class Planctomycetia; order Planctomycetales; family Planctomycetaceae; genus JAHBXU01. The sequence goes on from JAJDEJ010000094.1 coordinate 5,680, forward strand.
TGGGACCGGCGACGCGGAACATCCTAATGCGGGTATCGTCTGCCATTTCTTGATTTCCCTCGATTCAAACAAGTGTATGAAACGCCCGTTTAACGGCAAGTGGAATTTGGAAGTTTGGGAAAAATACAGACAAGATGCTGAGGGGGACAAGTGAAGAGGTTGATGAAAGCGATTTCGCAAGTCACTCTACAGGTGAGACCCCGAAGTGCTGCGATCAGAGAGAAGACTGCGATTCTCACCCCACATCAACCACGATCACGTTTCAGGTTCCTCACTCATGTCGATCTGCTTTGCCTTCCTCACGTTGATGGTCCTTGGAGCTGCTGACACTGAGCAACCTACGAACGTCGTACTCATCATGACCGACAATCATGGCCCTTGGACTCTGGGGTGCTATGGAAATGAGGACATCAAGACGCCCCACATCGATCGTCTGGCCGAACAGGGGACGCTGTTTACTCGTGCCTACGCCAACAATGCGGTTTGCTCGCCAACAAGGGCGACCGTGCTCACTGGTTTGATGCCCTGTCAGCACGGAGTGCACCGCTATCTGGGTGGAGGTGCAGCGCAGGTGGGGCCACAGGCTTACAACATGCTGGAGGAGTTCGACACGCTCCCATCACTTCTCGTCGATGCTGGGTATGTGGCAGGACTCAGCGGCAAGTGGCATCTGGGTGGCAACATGACGCCGCAGGAGGGGTTCACCTCCTGGATCACGAAGCCGCATGGACACTCGCTCGGTTTCTACGATCAGGAAGTCATTGAAAACGGCCAGATCCGGAAGGAGCCGCAGTATCTCACCGAGCGATGGACCGATCACGCCATCAAATTCATCGAGAAAAATCGGGCCGAGCCGTTCTTTCTGTTTCTGGCCTACAATGGCCCGTACGGTCTTGGAGGCGCCATGAGAGAGGAGATCCGCAACTCGCATCGGGACACGTATGCCGAACAGGAACTCCCTTCGTTTCCTCGAACGAAACCACAGCCTTGGAACCACAATTATGGGGAGTGGATTGGCGACCTGCAGATCATCCGAAAGTATGCTGCTGAGGTCAGTGGAATTGATGATGGTGTTGGCAGGGTCATGCAGGCACTCGATGAGATGCAACTTGCGGACAACACGCTCGTTGTCTTTACGGCTGACCAGGGACTGGCCGGCGGTCATGCTGGCTACTGGGGCATGGGAGATCACACTCGACCATTGACGGCCTTCGACTGGACCATGCACATTCCGCTCATCATGCGGCTTCCGGGGCAGATTCAGGCCAATCAGCGACGAGACGAGATCGTCAGCAACTACGACCTCTTGCCGACGATCTTGTCCCTCCTCGGACAAGACGTGAAGCCGTCAGGCGAACTCTCACTTCCCGGACGTGACTTCTCACCAATGTTGCGAAGCGAAGTGATCGACTGGGAAAACATTCATTTTTATGAATTCGAGAACGTCCGCGCAGTCCGAACAGACGATTGGAAGTACATCGAACGCATCCATCAGACGCCGAACGAACTGTATCATCTGACAACTGATCCGGATGAGCACGACAATCTGTATGGCCAGCAGGAACACGCCGAGATCATGCATCAAATGCGACGACGGCTCCATCAGTTCTTTGACGAACATGCCGACCCGAACTGGGATCTCTGGCACGGCGGCAAATCAAAAACGGATCTGATGACGGCACAGTTCTTTGGAATCACAAATCCTTACCGCCCGTCGGGATACCGCCCCGATCAACAGCCGGCACCTCGTCCTGCTCCATGAGCAGTTGTTATCATTCCCCTTCTCGCAATCCGTGTCCGACTCCATCTGTCTTCGGGAGGCTTCATGACTCTTCACCGCACTGGCGCCATCCAAGTGTCGCTGTTGACTCTGGTGCTCAACAGTCTGCTTTTGACTCCCGTCAATGCTGACGAATCAGACAGGCCAAACATTGTTGTGTTTCTCGCGGACGATCTCGGGTGGGGTGACCTCGCCTGCTATGGCAATCACGTCATCAAGACACCGCATCTCGATCAGTTCGCGACCGAGGGAGTCCGGTTCACTCAATGTTATTCAGCGTGTGGGGTTTGCTCTCCGTCACGTTCAGCCATCCTCACAGGGCGGACGCCCTTTCGCAACGGCGTCTATCGCTGGGTGCCCGAGGCGCCGCGACCTGGGAGTCATGTCTATTTGCGGACCAGTGAGATCACCATTGCCGAGTTGCTGAAAGAGTATGACTATGAGACCTGTCACGTCGGCAAATGGCATCTGAACGGCGACTTCAATTCACCGAACCAACCGCAGCCGGATGCACATGGTTACGACCACTGGTTTGCAACGCAGAACAACGCCGCCCCCACCCACAAGGACCCGATCAACTTCGTGAGAAACGGTGAAGAGGTTGGTCCTCTATCAGGCTTCTCATCACACCTGGTCACTGACGAAGCGATTCGCTGGCTGAGCGACGAACGATCGGATGACCAGCCGTTCTTTATAACAGTGTGGACGCATGAGCCGCATCTGCCAATCGAGTCTGATCCCAAATTCATGGACCTGTACGCCGGTCTGCCGATTGGCTTCCGTCAGCACCACGGAAACGTCACCCAGTTGGACGCCGCGTTTGGCAAACTCATGCAGGCGATTGACGACATGCAGTTGTCGGACAACACCGTGGTGTTCTTCACTTCCGACAACGGACCGGAAGGGAATGGCAAGGGCGATCCAAAGAATCCAGGCTCACAACGTGACCGCACCCGTGGGTCGACCGGAGGCCTGCGCGGTCGCAAGCGGGCCGACTTCGAGGGAGGCATTCGCGTGCCGGGCATCGTCCGCTGGCCGGGTCACATCAAACCCGGCACCGTGAGCGATACGCCTGTCATCGGCAGTGACATCTTCACGACGGTGTGCGACATCGTCGGCATCCCCATCCCGAACGACCGTGTGATCGACGGTGCCAACATGCGGCCCGCATTCGTCGGAGAGCCGGTCGAGCGTTCGGTGCCCCTCTACTGGAGGACGCACATCGCCCCCAAGGACAACCGTGTCGCGGTGCGGGTCGATGACTGGAAAATCGTCGCGGACGAAACGCTGACCGACTTCCTGTTGTTCAACATGCAGGAAGACCCGCAGGAATCTTCCGACCTCTCGTCCGCTCACCCGGAAGTCTTCAACCGCATGAAGCAGACACTCCTCGACATGGACCAACAGGTTCTCAGCGACGGCCCCGATTGGTGGAAGGGCGACAAACGTTCGGGCGTCATGCATCTGGAGGAGTCACATCTCAGAGGTGACGCTGCAAAGATCGATTGAACAGTCGGCAATCGAATTGATCACGCAATCAGCTCTTCAAGCACGCTGGCTTCATAGACGTCCGTCAGACGTTCATCGCGGCCGTTGTGATGCCATGTGAGTGATTCGTGGTCCAAACCAAGCTGGTGCAAGATGGTCGCGTGGAGGTCGGCCGTCTGGGTCCTCTTCTCGACGGCCCGATAGCCGAAGTCGTCCGTTGCACCGTAGTGTTGTCCGCCCTTGATGCCGCCACCTGCGAGCCACATGCTGAAGCCGTACGGATGATGATCCCGTCCGTCAGCCGCTTTGCCATCTCTCTGTTCGGCCGCAGGAGTTCTGCCGAATTCACCGCCCCAGATGATGAGTGTTGAATCCAGTAGCCCGCGACGCTTGAGATCAGTCAGAAGTGCACCGACTGGTTTGTCAGTCCGCTGACAGCATGTTTTTGTCCCCTCGTTGTTGTTTGTGTGCGTATCCCATGGTTGGCCAGCCATGAACAGGGAGACAAACCGCACGCCGCGCTCCACCAGCCGCCGCGCCATCAGGCAACGTGTGCCGTATGACTTCGTTGTGTCGTCATCAAGACCGTACAGCTTCTGTGTCTCGGCCGTTTCTTGGGACAGATCAAGAGCGTCCGTCGCTGCAAGCTGCATACGACCTGCCAGTTCGAAGGAGGCGATGCGGGCTTCAAGCTCAAGCTCGCCTGGCCGCGCGGCCAAGTGGCGCTCGTTGAGTTGCTGCAGCAGTCTTGCACGCGACTCTTCAATGCTCCTCGGCCTTGGTTCTTTCGGCTGCAGATGGAGGACGGGACTGCCTTGCTCACGGAAGACGGTTCCCTGGTACAGTGGCGGTAACCAACCGCTTGACCAGTTACGAACTCCATCGACGGACTGCCCACTCGGATCGGGCAACGCAACGAACGCTGGCAAATTGCTCGTCTCTGCCCCAAGGCCGTATGCCGTCCAAGCACCCAACGTCGGTCGACCAGCGATCGTCATGCCTGTCTGAGCCATCCAAATCGCCTGCTCGTGATTTCGATGCTCGGTGAACATGGATCGAATGACGGCGATGTCATCGGCATGCTGCGAAACGAAGGGCTGAATCTCTGAGAACTCCAAGCCGCTCTCTCCATATTGCTTAAAACTGAACGGCGAGCCCATCAGGTGCTTCGTTCGGTTCTCGTCATCAGCGACTTCGTCCGGTGGGGTGGTCCCGTCAAACTTTGTGAGCATGGGTTTCGGATCGAGCAGGTCAACGTGGCTTGGCCCGCCATGCATGTACAGCTGGATCACTGCTTTTGCCCGTGGCTCGAAGTGAGCCCTGTTTGGAGAAGGAATTCCAGCAGCATCGACAGGTGTGCTGAACAAAGAATTCAATGCAAGTCCACCAAAGCCGGCACCAAACCGACAGAGGGCTTCCCGTCGTGACATCAGATCGAATGGAGACATCGTTCAATCCACATAAACGAATTCGTTAGCGCTCAACAGCATGTGACACAAATCCACGATCGCTTGACGGCGTGCCTCGGAGACGACGTCAGTTGATATTCGAGTCTTTTCGTCATGCTGGTTCAGATACAGCGTTGTTTGTTCCTCAACGAACTGCGAGAGAAGGCCGCGTTCGTCGGAATCGGCTGGGCGGGAGAACGCAATCAGAACGGCCCGTCCGACGGGATCATTCGGCTGTTGGGTACACACATGATCAGCAAACGAGATCGCCGCTGCGGTCATCACATCGCTATTGAGCAGTGTGAGTGCCTGCGTCGAGACCGTTGACGTGCTTCGTTCTGTGCAATTCACCGAAATGGGCGGTTGGTCAAACACCTGCAGCATTGTTTCTGGATTGAGACGCAGGATCTGCACGTAGATCGAACGGCGATTCTGGTCTTGCCCCTCCGGCACGATGACTTCGCCATCTTTTTGCCTAGCAACAGTTTGAGGTGTTCCGTACAGCCGATCGCTGAGCGTTCCCGAGACTGACAGCAATGCATCACGCAGCGGCTCAGCCTCGACTCGTCTCATCGACTGCCGCCAAAGCAAGCTGTTGTCAGGGTCGATTGACTCGCACATCTCGCGATGCAGTGAATCAGCTCGTGACCGCTGCCTCCAAGTGTTTGAGGCCAGAATGAGCCGGTGCATGTGCTTGATGCTCCATCCCGATCGCACAAACTCTGTCGCCAGCCAATCGAGCAACGCAGGATGAGAGGGCGTCGCCCCCGCGATTCCAAAATCATGCGGCGTGGCCACGATGCCGGTCCCGAAGTGATGCATCCAGATGCGGTTGACCATGACCCGTGCTGTGAGCGGATGCTGCGGCTGAGTGAGCCATCGGACAAATGCCAATCGTTGACCGCTTGTCTTTGCCTCAGAAACAGGGGCTGTCCATTCAAAAGGAGTCGGTGTATCGAGTGTGGTGAGCGATCCTGGTTCCACCTGTGGGCCAGGTGTGAGCGGATCGCCACGAAGCAGAACGGGTGTCGTTGCTTCTCCCGGCAAGTCGTACACGGCCCGAACTTCATCAAACAACCATCGCCGTCGTTCTTCCGCCGCGATTCGGAAATTGATGTCATCGGTTCCGCTCTTGTAGTCGGCGTACTCTCCTAACGCGGCATCAAGCTCTTTGCCCTGTGGACGAAGCACCTTTGCGAACTTCTCAGCGAGATATTGTTGAACCTCTGTTCGAGCCTCCGCCTCAACGTCGAGTGCAGTCGTGACATCACTCTGGATCGCTTCCGGAAGCGCGGCCAGACGATCTTTAAACAGCCGATCCGTGAAGTCCGCCTGCACCACACTTTGCTCGGCCTTCAACTTCTCCACGTTCGCGTCGACTTCCGCGTTTCGCTGATCGGCAGCATCCTTTTCTTTTTTCGACGCAATGTGCAGGCGACGCTCCATCTGCGGCACCCAATTGTCGGGCCGAAACGCCGTCGAGAACACGGCCTGCATGCGGAAATAGTCGACCTGTGAAATCGGATCGAACTTGTGACTGTGGCAGCGGGCACACTGGACGGTCAGTCCCATCGTCGATGAACACACAATTTGAAGGGTGTCAAACATGGTCGGATAGTAGTACTGGGCCGCTGCGTTCTTGATGGTGTTGAAGTCCGGTCGACTGGCATCCGCTGCCGTGCGGAGAAAACCAGTCGCAATGATTCCCTCGATGACGTCGTCCGGCAGACGGTCCATCGTCTCGTACGCCGTCCAATAGTCGGTGAGTTCATCCCCGGCAATCTGTTCCTGCAGGAATCGGTCGTATGGCTTATCGCTGTTGAATGCGCGGATCACGTAGTCCCGATACCGCCACGCAAGGGGCAGGGGGCGGTCCTCACTGAGGATGCCTGCCGAGTCGGCATAGCCGGCGACGTCGAGCCAATGCCGAGCCCACCGCTCACCGTAGCGTGGACTGGCCAGCAACCGGTCGATCATGCGCTCATAGGCGAGCGGATGATCATCGCCGAGAAACTGCTCGACAGATTCCGGCGAGGGTGGCAGCCCTGTCAGATCGAACGACGCACGGCGTAACAGCGTCAGTCGCTCCGCCTCTGCTGCCATTGTCAGACCGTTTGCTTCCAATTGTTCGAGAACAAATGCATCGATTGGATTCTGAATGTGATCACTCTGTCGGACAACAGGAACGTCTGGGCGGACCGGAGGATGGAACGACCAGTGCTCAACACCTGTGAGATCATCCGATTCATCAATGGAAGCCGCGGCGTCGACGCCTTTTGCTCCCGCGTTGATCCACGAACGAAGCAAGCCCTTTTCCTCAGCGGTCAATTTCTGACCGACCGGCGGCATCTTTCCGGAGCTGACCTTTTCATACAGCAGACTGAACTCGGCAGCACCAATCCGCAGAGTCGGTCCTGACTCGCCGCCGCTCAGTAGAGAGGACGAGTTGGTCAGATTCAATCCCGCCTTGGGTTCGACACCAGCATGACAACGGATGCACCTTGTCCGAATGATGGGCAGGATGTCATTTTGGAACGTCAGCTCGCGATCTTCCTCCTCGGCAAGAGCTCCATGAGCCAGCAACGAGATGAGCAGCGCGACCCGCAATGTGGCCTTGAATCCGGATCGAACAAGAGCGGTTGTCATCAAATGGTCCCATTGCCATCGCAGCGCCAACGATCAGGCTGAAGTCTACACTTTAACAGAAGCCGATGCCAAATCGTCACATCATTGCGACTCTGAGGGCCATCCCCCACCATCGGACGGATGCACTCCAGAGTTATGCACTGGTGGGAGCAGGTGGGCATGCGGCGCGATGGTTTGTTACATTGGACGTGCGAGCCTGTGCCGCTTGGCGGGTGTTGACTCTCAGTTCGTGGTTTTCTGGGCTGTCCTTTGATTCTGGAAGTTGTGTGAGATGTCGGTTCCTCAAGTGGTCATTGTTGGTCGTCCCAACGTCGGTAAAAGTTCGCTGCTCAACTGGATTGCAGGAAAGCGGATCTCCGTGGTTGACCCAACCGCCGGGGTGACGCGGGATCGTGTGACTCATCTGATCCACGAGAAGGATCGCTACTTCGAGCTCGTCGACACGGGCGGTATGGGGGTCGAGGATGCGGACAACCTCACAGCTGATATCGAGCACCAAATCGACGTCGCGATCGAGAGTGCAGATGTCGTGGTGTTTGTCGTCGATGGGCAGTCGGGTATTGCCCCCTTGGACCGACATGTGTCCGAGCGATTGCGGCGGTTGCAGACACCCAAGATTCTCGTGGTTAACAAGTGTGATTCGACGCGGTTCGATCAGGAGATCGCTGAGTTCTATGCCCTCATCGGCGGAGGGGCGGAGTCGGATGATGTGATTGTGACGAGCGTCAAGGCGAAGCGTAACCGCACAGAGTTACTCAAGGCCATCGTCAAGCGTCTGCCGCCTGAAGAGGAGACTGAGGAGGCGGAGGGAGAGTCTCTCGAGTCCATGCCCGAGTTGAAGCTGGCGATTGTCGGACGTCGCAATGTTGGCAAGAGCACATTCATCAATGCATTGGCAGAGACAGACCGGATGATCGTCAGCGACGTGGCTGGGACCACGCGCGACAGTGTGGACATTCGCTTTGAGCTGGACGGCAAATCGTTTGTGGCGATTGACACGCCGGGCGTGCGGAAGCGTAAGAGTCTGGCGAATGACATCGAGTACTACGGCCTGGTGCGTGCCAAGCGGAGCATTCGTCGGGCCGATGTCGTGATGATGCTGTTTGATGCGTCTGACACCATCTCACGCGTTGACAAGCAGCTTGTCGACGAGATCGAGACGAATTACAAGCCGTGCATCTTCGTGGTCAACAAATGGGACAAAGGGCTCGAACTGGAGATGACCACGGAGAAGTGGACGGAGTATCTGATCCACAACTTTCCCGGGATGCGACACGCCCCGATTGCCTTCATCACGGCTCAGTCAGGACGAAACGTCAAGAAGATCATTAATCTGGCTCAGTCGGTCTACAAGCAGGCCCGCGAGCGTGTGTCGACAGGACAGTTGAATCGGGTCGTCAAGGCGGCCGTGATGGCGAACGCTCCGCGGCACAAGCAGAACCGACGTCCGAAGATCTATTACGCGACACAGGTGTCGACGCAGCCACCGACGATCGTGCTCAAGTGCAACGACCCCAAACTGTTTGACGGCAGCTGGAAACGGTACCTGCTCGGCGTCTTTCGAGAGAAGTTGCCGTTTCAGGAGGTGCCGGTCAAACTCTACTTCCGAGGTAAGGAAGACCGCGAAGACCTTGGGCCAAGTCTCGATGAGGACGAACCGATGCGTCAAATGGGCATGTCTTCCACGGCCAATTAACGAATTCGGTAACGCGACCGGAAGTTGATACTTGCAGAAGAGAACGTCTGAGATGCGTTTTTTGTCGTGGCGACTAATTCAGCTGAAAGTCGTACTGCTGATGACGGTGGGAGCAACTGCTGTCTGCAATGCGGAGGTGACGCCTGAGCAGACGCAGGAATTGCGTGAGCTCAAGAAGGACGTCATCAAGGTGACGTCGCTGCTTCGCAAGAAGCAGCTCGATGAAGCTGAGTCGGTGCTCGATTCAGCGGAGCAACAGCTGAAAGCGATTATCGAAGCTGCTGATGTGCCGGAGACCAGCCGTCGACTGATGGGGCTACCCCAGCTCATTGCCAGCCGACGTAAGGCCCTGGGGCTACAGAAACAGAAGGCCGGAGGAAAACCAGTCAAACAGGGAGCCAGTTTTTCTGCGGATGTAGCCCCGATCATCGTTGAGCATTGTCTGGAGTGTCACGGCGATGCAAATCCCCGAGCGGGTCTCAATTTGACAAACTTCACCGGATGGAAGCGAGGCGGAGTCGGCGGGGCTCTCCTCGTACCGGGTGCCCCCCTGAACAGCAGAATCATCGCCCGGTTACAGACGAATGATCCGAAGTATCGCATGCCTCGAGGTCGAGACGCTCTCCCCGCTGAGAACGTGACCACGATCGCGACTTGGATCAAACAGGGTGCGAAATTCGATGGGGGAAGCGAGGACACGGCACTCAGCGAACTCGCGAAGCCGCGCCCGAAGGTTGAAATCCCTCTGCCGAAAGGGACGGAGACCGTCTCGTTTACGAAGGACATTGCTCCGTTCATGGTGCGATTGTGTCTGAACTGCCATTCGGGAAACGATCCGCGTGGTGGGCTGTCACTGACGACCTTCGAGAACATGATGATTGGGGGCGACAGCGGCGCCGTGATCCTGCCGGGTAAGCGTGAGGAGAGTAAGCTGTTCCGTCTGACGGGCGGACTGGAGAACCCCCGCATGCCAGCGAGTGACGCGAGGCTCAAGAAAGAGAACTATGAGAATCTCGTCAAATGGTTTGACGAAGGGAACGTCTTCGATGGGGACGACCCGCGTGCCTTGTTGACGAGTTATGTTCCATCGGCAGAAGACCTCGAGTCTGAGCGGTTCTCGAAGATGTCTGCTGGGGAGATTTCGGCTCACCGCAAGGAACGGACGGAAGAGCTGTGGAAGCAGTCGCTGCCGAGCGTTGAGCATCAAACATTGGAGACAGACCAGTTTCTCCTCGTCGGCGATGTGGCTGATGAGCGGTTAGCGAGCGTGAGTCGGTGGGCTGATGAGCAGCTGCAATCGCTGCAGAGCATGCTCGGCGACACTCCCCCTGCGGAAGGTATGCCAGCTTGGCGTGGCAAGTTGACCGTGCTGGTTTTCAAGGAGCGGTTCGGATTAACGGAGTACTTCCTGTCGGTCCGTTCGCTGCAGCAGTCGGAGCGGCTGTTTGGCGAATCGGTCGTGACACCTTTTTTGTCCGATGCGTATATTGTCTTGTTGGATACGGGCGATGCCTCAACGAGCACGTCCCCATCACTGCGAACCAATTTGAGAGACCATCTCACCGAGGCCTATGTCAGCCGTGCGTCACAGCGGGATTTGATGGTTACACGAGGCATTGGCTTGTATGTCACTTCACTCGAAGATCCGACTGATCCGTACCTGCGTGCGCTTCCCCAGGCGGCTGCCTCACGTCTTCAACAGGTGAAGACCGCGACCGAGTTGTTTGCTGAGGGAATGTTCGCTCCCGCCGACGCAGGACCAGTCGGCTATGCGATGGTCAAGTTTTTCGCAGAGCAGACGACTCGCGAGGTTCTGGTGAAGTTCATTCAGTCTTTTCGAGAGAGCCAGGATGCAGACGACGCGATGAAGGCGGTGGCTGGAAGCGATCTCGAGACGTTTGGGATGACATTTCTCAGTGCGATCAAATCAAGCCGCTAAGTCGAGCAGGGAAAATGCGAGTCGTATGATTCAGGATGTTGTGATTGTTGGCGGGGGCGTGATTGGCCTGACGACCGCGTACGAACTGGCCGGTCGCGGACTGCGTGTGACGCTGCTCGACCAACAGCAGCCGGGACAAGAGGCGTCGTGGGCCGGGGCGGGCATCCTTCCTCCGGCACACCCAGGCGATCCCACACATCCTTTGGCCACGCTGTGTCGGGCGACAAACGAACTCTGGCCCAGCTTGAGTGCTGACCTCCGTGAGACCACCGGGATCGACAACGGGTTTCGTCGGTGTGGGGGACTGGGCGTCAGTGAAATCGGAGACACGGAGTCGCTTCAATTCGAAATTGAAGCGTGGCAGAAGGCGGGTGTCACGGTTGAATCGTTGACAGCAGCGGACATCGAGAAATGCGAAGCGGCGGTAAGTCCCGAGATCAGTGAAGCGTATCGCCTGCCTGAACTGGCACAGGTCAGAAACCCGCGGCATCTGAAGGCGCTGCTGGTCGCCTGTCAAAAACGGGGAGTCGACATTCACTCGGGACAGAGAGTCATCGGCTTCGAACGACACGACACCGAAGTGCTCGGCGTGAAGACAACTCATGGTCTGTACTCTGCGGGAGCCGTTGTCGTTTCTGCGGGTGCATGGTCACAGGAACTCCTTCAGGGGGCTGGATGTCAACTGCAAATTGAACCGGTCCGCGGGCAGATTGTACAGTTGTCATGTCCGCAGCCTCCGTTTCGGCATGTGATCGAATGTGGACCGCGATATCTCGTCCCTCGTGAGGACGGTCTTGTGCTGGTTGGAGCGACGGAGGAGTGGGTCGGCTATGATAAGCAGAACACTGCCCACGGATTGCAAGGACTGCTGACGTTCGCCGAGCGACTCGTGCCCTCACTCAAGGATGCCCGCTTTGAGCGAGCTTGGGCCGGGCTGCGTCCACATACGAAAGACGGTCTGCCGTTCATCGGAGAGGTCCCCGGTGTGCAGAACCTGTTCGTAGCAGCGGGGCACTTCCGGGCAGGCCTGCATCTGTCGCCGGTGACTGCTCGCGCCATCAGCCAAATGATCGCAGGAGAAACGCCCGACCTCGATCTGGCGGCATTCTTGCCTCGAGTCGCGGAAGCAAATGGTGAAGAGTAGCGTCCTCCAGAGCAGCATCGAGGGACTGTATCACCAGAAACAGGAGCGACGCCAACGGGACTGTGTACACTCTCATCGCGAATGACTCCGCTTGAAGGAACTGAAAGAAGATCGAGACATCACCCGCTCATGCGACAGTCCTAAACAACGAGCGATCATCTATCGTCGACCGTTCTGTCGAACGCTTCCGCTTATTCGACCACATCCGACAATCGGACATCTCCTCCCCCGATTAAAGAAATCCACGATATCCGTGCCATCTGTGGTTCGACATTGTATTCTGCGTCTTCATCCAGAGTTTGGTCAGCACCTCGGAGAAAGACGCGTGACACTCGAAGAAGCCCAGCAACGTGTGGACACCTGGATCGACGAGGTCGGCGTCCGTTACTTCTCTGAGTTGACGAATCTTGCCCAACTGGTCGAGGAAGTCGGAGAGGTGGCCCGCGTCATCTCACGGCAGTATGGAGATCAGAGTTTCAAGGAAAGCGATCGAGACGTCGAACTCGCTGACGAATTGGCCGATGTGCTGTTTGTGGTGATCTGTTTGGCGAATCAGACAGGAGTCAATTTGACAGAGGCGTTGGAACGGTCTCTCACCAAAAAGAGCGAGCGGGATCGTGAGCGGCACCAGCAAAATCCAAAGTTGGCTGGGGAGACTGACGACGAACGCAGATGACGAGGGTCCGCTCGGCTTGTTACGATGACGTCTTGGCATCGGTTCACGACATTCAACTCAGGTCCCACAAAGAGAACATTTGATGAATGACTCGCGGTTGCACAACAGCCGGTTCATGAAGGCCGTCCGCTGTGAGCCGACCGATACGACACCGGTTTGGATCATGCGTCAGGCGGGCCGCTATCTGCCGGAATACATGGAAGTCCGCAGTCGAGTCTCGTCTGTGCTGGAACTCTGTCGCCGGTCTGATCTCGCCGCTGAGGTCACGGTGACCGCGCAGCAGGTGTTGGGTGTCGACGCGGCTATCTTGTTTGCCGATCTGCCCCCTCTGCTCATCCCCATGGGGTTTGAACTGACTTACGAGCCGGGTCCGACGATTCATAATCCGCTTCGTCTAGGCGACGATCTCAGCCGTATCCGAGCGATCGATTCGGTTGACGAAATGCCGGAAGTGATGGAGACCGCCCGGCTGGTGCGGAGCGAATTGGCTGACGACATTCCGCTCATTGGATTCTCAGGAGCCCCCTTCACGTTGGCATCGTATGCCATTGAGGGCAGCGGTTCCCGCGACTTCAAACACACGAAAACGTTGATGTATGCGGACCCCGGGGCATGGGTCGCGTTCATCGAGCGGGTCGTGGAGAGTGTGATCATTTACCTTCGCGGACAAATCGCTGCCGGTTGTCAGGTGGTGCAGTTGTTTGACAGTTGGGGCGGATGCCTCTCTCCGGACGATTACCGCCGTTTTGTGATGCCTCACACGCAGCGGGTCATTCGTGCCATCGAATCAGAAGCACCGGTCATCAACTTTCTCACCGGAAATCCTGCATTGCTGCCGCTCCTCAGGGAGGCAGGTGGCCAGGTCATTGGGCTCGACTGGCGGGTCGATCTCAAGGAGGGTTGGCAAACGGTGGGACACGACGTGGCGGTCCAAGGGAATCTTGATCCAATCTCGCTGTTTACCGATCTCGAAACTCTGAGGCAGAGAACGACGGATGTGCTCGACGCTGCCGAAGGTCGTCCGGGACACATCTTCAATCTGGGTCATGGCGTGATGCCCGGCATGCAGCCGGAGAACGTGAAAGCGTTGGTCCAGATGGTTCATGAACTGGGACAACGATGAGCCGTCCTCGCTCCATCGCCGTTGTCGGCGGCGGTCTGACGGGCCTGACTGCGACTCACCGACTGGGCGAGTTCGTGACGGCTCGGAACCTGCCGATCGACGTCACACTCTTCGAGGCGGGCCCCCGACTGGGAGGCCTGATCGGCACGCAGCACATTGATGGTCACGTCGTGGAGACGGGGGCTGACTCCTTCATCACCAACAAGCCTTGGGCGGTCGATCTCTGTAAGCGACTCGGGCTTGAAGATCAACTCATTCGTACGAATCGCGAATATCAGCGTTCGTTCATTCTGCATGAGGGACGTCCGGTGCAGACGCCGGAGGGGTTCGAGTTACTGGTGCCTCGCAAGTTGCGGGCGCTCCTGGCGTCACCGTTCCTCACTGCGCAAGGCAAGCTCGATGCCGCAAATGAGGCGTTCGTCCCCCCCAATATGGACGACACCGACGAAAGCCTTGCAGACTTCACACGCCGTCGGTTTGGTCAGGAGATGCTCGAAAGGATCGTTCAACCGATGGTGGGCGGGATCTACACCGCCGATCCGGAGCAACTCAGCATGCGTGCGACGTTGCCGCGGTTCGTCGACATGGAGCGTGAATACGGGAGCCTCTTGCGAGCAGTCTGGCAGGAGCGAGGTTCGTCACTGACGGACGGTGACTTCGGTGAGAGTGATCCACCATCCGGAATCAGCGGGGCACGGTATGGATTGTTTGCATCGCTCAAGGACGGGATGTCAACTCTCTTGGATGCTCTTGAGCAACGTGTGCGACTGTCCGCCCATGTCGAAACGGACACATCAATCCAATCCGTCATCCCCCTTCCATCCTGCGGATACGAGTTGACGACATCTGGCGGCGACTCGCGATCAGTCGACGGTGTGATCCTCGCATTGCCTGCGTATCAAGCAGGCCAACTCATCAGAGAATGGGACGGGACATTGGCGGATCGACTCTTGCAGATCCTCTATGCATCGAGCGCGATTGTGGTCACAGCCCATCGTCTGTCGGATGTGCGACATCCTCTCGATGCCTTCGGACTCGTGATCCCGCACGTCGAACACCGAAGGATTCTGGCCGTCTCATTTCTCAGCAGGAAGTTTGAGGGACGATCGCCAGAAGGGACAGTCCAACTCCGGACATTTGTCGGCGGCGCGATGCAGCCGGAGCAACTCGATCAGGACGATGAATCATTAATGGGGATGGTCCTGGAAGAGCTACAAGACATTTTCGGCGTCGAAGGAGAGCCACTGTTTCGATGTGTGACTCGTTACGATCGAGCGATGCCACAGTACCATGTGGGACACCTCGACCTTGTCGCTGACATTGAGCAACGGGAGGCCGGACATGTCGGCTTCGCACTGGCTGGGAACGCCTATCGCGGCGTGGGCATGCCAGACAGCATTCACAGCGGCGAACAAGCCGCCCAGCGCGTACTCACTCAATTGATGGCGACAGACGGAAGTTCAAGTCCGTAAGGCTCGGATCACAGTTCTTTGGCCATCCCCCGTCTGCGGCGACGTCGGCGTGTCGAGTGAGCCCATCCGTCACCGGCTTCGGCTTCCAGGAAGAACGAGCCGGCAAAGATCCGGTAGAAGAGCAGCAGGATGAATGCGCCACCGGTCGCCGCACAGAAGCCAATCGGTGTGATGGGCTTGATCGCCATCTCCTGCGTGAAATACATGACCGTTCCGCAGCCAATCACGCAGCCCACGATGCCCATCAACATGGTGGCGATCGCTCCACCAGGATCGCGACCCGGCATAATGGCCTTCGCTGTGAGTCCCACGATCGTGCCAAAACCGACCCACATCAGGAACTCATTGACCGCATGTTGAAACGCTTCGACAAAATTGGCGTCCATGCCTTCTTCCTCTTCGGATCGATTTGGCCAGTCACAACCCGACCGGCGCTCATTCCCACATCGGACTTATCGCCCATCCGACTGTGAGACTTGCGGTCAGACGTACCAATGGGGCCATCAATCCTTATCGGCAGAGTCAGCCTGGCCGTCAAAGTCGACCTTGGTGATTGACGGCACATCGGCAAGATGTGCTACCCACCACCGACCGCTGAAACGAAATGGACTTCGCTGTTCGCTTCAACCCGTTGCAGGAGACCCAAATCACTGATGCGAGAGTCCACGGCGACCGCAAGTCCCGGACGCAAGTGGTCCCCGTCACACAAACGTTGTCGAATGCCGGGAAATTTCTCTTCCAGGGCGGATACGATCTCACGTACGGTCGTGGCACTCAATTCGATCCGGTCCACACCTTCGGTCAGTCGGCGTAATGACGGCGGAATGAAAACAGTGGGCATCGCTCATATCCACAGCTGAGATCACAGGTCGACGGAGACCGAGTTGTCGCACCGCTCGATCTTGGCATTCCCATCAACAGGCTGCAATCGTCAGTCCTTCGCGGGCCCGCAGATCATGAGGACGAGCCATTCGGCTTTGAGAGCAGGCTTTGGTTCCCCATTGATCTCGACCACGACTTCGTACGTCAACTGGACCCACTCTTCCCCTTTGGGACGAACTGAAGCCATTTTTCGCAGCACTCGAATCTCCTTGCCGACCATGACCGGAGAGATAAACCTCAGCTTGTTGAAGCCGTAATTGACCATCGTGACGGCATCACGAAACGGATTGTCGTCTGCATGAGGAATCGACTCGAAATGGTGCGAGAGCATCGACAACGTGAAGAAACCGTGGGCGATCGTCCCCCCAAAGTGTGTCTCCTTCGCGGCTCGCTCGGGATCAATGTGGATGAAATTGTGATCCCTCGTGACGTCAGCGAACGCCGACACGTCTTCCTGGGTTACCAGGAACCAGGGCGATGGGTCTTCTTCCACTCCAATGAATGGCTGCAAACGCTCAACAGTCGACTCCGATAGACACAGCTCGCTCATAAAGACTTCGCTTCGTGTGTTGATGCATCGAGTATTGGTTTGAGACAAAATCGATTCCAAACCTACTCAGTCCCACAACCTAATTGCAACGGACTCAGGGTATGCGTGCGGAGGGTGGTAGGGTCAGGAACGAAGCGGATGGGCCTGCTATCACCGGTCAATTTAACCTCGCGGCACGCCCAGACAGATCCGGAAGCCGTCGCGGGAGTCACCGTAACTGGGCCCATAGAGACCAAGGCGCACGGCACAACGGGCATTGCCTGGCACATCAAAATAGTTGCCGCCGCGACACACCGGTCGCGGGTTCGTCTCGACAATGTACACGTCTTCATGTCCCCCCTTCGGGTCGAAGTGATCCAGGACAATCTCCCAAACCCCGCCGCACATGTCAGCCAAGCCAAAACCATTTCGCCCATTCTCTCCGTAGTGATCCACCGGTGACACAAAGGCATAGCCATCACTCCAGGGCGCGTTGGCCAGCGGCCAGATCTTGTTTCGACCCGGCAGAAAATCGACCGCGGAGATGTTCAAGCGGCCCTCGCCATCCTTGAGATCATCTCCCCACCAGAAATAGGTGCTTTCAAGCCCACCACGACAGGCGTAGGCCCACTCGGCTTCCGTGGGGAGACGGTACTCCAGCCCCTCAGGGAGTCGCCCCGCTTTACGTTCTCGGTCGGACAGCCACTTGCAAAAGGCTCGTCCGTCATTCCAGCTTACGCAGACGACGGGGTAAACACTCCGCAAAGGGAATCCGAAATTCGGATCGCGCCAGCTCTTGCCAGCCATCGGTTTCCAGGGATGCGGTGGTGCCTTGGCGGTGATCTCCCATTCCGGATCAAAGCAATGGGGCTGACCACCCGGCTGCTCGGCATCAGTCAAGTATCCGCTTTTCTCGACGAAACGTCTGAACTGCCCCACGCTGACTTCTGTCCGTCCCATCCAAAAGCCGTCCTTCACCCGCATCAACCGCGGCTGTTCGCCTTCGTACGACTCGCGTTCCGTTCCCGGAGTTGCTCCCCCTTCGATTCCTGTCGCCCAGGTTCGCTCAGCTGGTGTGCTCCCCATCTTGAACTCACCAGAGGGGATGAAGACCAGTTCGAGGGTCACGTCCTGTCCCAGATCCACTTGCGTTGTGGCCCCTAGAGCCGACTCGTCGTCGGCCTCTGTATGAGCAGGACTGCTCAGATGGACAGCGATCGCAGCGAGAGCAACGATAAAATTCGACGTGAAAAAATCGAGCAGAATTCTCATCAGGGGTTCACCTTCAGAAAGTCAAGTGGCACATCACGGTGAGAATGTAGGATACTCGGAAGAGGAGGTGATCGCAGCCGACGACGTCCGGCGAGACGGCTTCTCCCTTTTTTTCGTTGCTATGTCCTGCCAGATGAAAATGACCGATCTGGCAACGGTCCAACCGACAGCGGCTCCCACGAGGACGTCGCTGGCGAAGTGCTGGCCGTCTTCGATCCGTTGCAGTCCAACCAGAGCGGCAAGTGAGTAGCACAACCAACGCGCGCGGGGAAACTGGTGTGCAAGCGCCACTGCGAAGGCAACGGCGGTTGCGGTGTGAGCTGAGGGAAAGCTCTGCCAGTTCCCACCACCGCTCATCAAGGGGAGCACTCCTTGAAAACTGTCCAGAATTTGATTGTGCTCAAACTCAAAATGATTCGGGCGGGCGCGACAGACCAACAGCTTCACGAAGCCTGCACACAATCCGCCGGCGATGCCGATGGCTCCAATACGACCAACGTCTCTGAGTCGTTCAGGCGTAATGACGAGAACCGCCAGCAGGATCATAGCCATCCCATAGGGGCTGCCGAAAGGTTCGATGGTCCGCAGTGCACGATGGACTTCGTCGGGGGATGCGTGCGTCGTCACGTAATGTGAGAGGGGATAGTCAATCGTGACCAGACTGATGGCAGCCATGATCAGCAGCACCACAGGCACGCTCAGTAACACCGGCGATGTCCTGGCCATCGGGGTCAATTGATGTGATATGGTGAGAGTCGAACTCATGACTGGCTCCGGGGCGATGTGGAATAGAGGTTGACGAGCGACTGAGGATCGGACTGTCACTCAGCGAACGATGAGAGACGGAGTGTCGTCCGCATCAGCAGAGATGAGTTGGATGGGCGGCTCTGGCGGCTGTCGCACACGCACGGCGAGAACGGTTGCTTTGGATGTGGTGGACAACTCACGCACCTCTGCGCCACGCGGCACCAGCATCTGCCGTTGGTCTGCCGGGAGGTCATCGTCGATCACCAGCAGTGTTGATCCCTGCTGTTCGATGAAACTGCGTACATTCCCCTCTGCCTCTTCGGAAAAGACCGTCACGTCGTCCCGGTCGAGATAGAAGGGAACCGATCCCCAATTGCCAACAATGCAGGCGACAAGCAGGTCGCTGTTCCACTCCTCTAGATTGGCCACTGAACTCGACGAAGCGCCGAGAGCACTACTCTGGTTGGCATACGCTGGCAACACATCGTGAGTGACTTTGACTGTCGCCATGAAGGCAGCCGTGCAGAACACACCGTAGACGACTCGCGGGGCGACACGTTTTTGCAGCACTAGGGCGGCGAACAGGAGCGCCGTCCACAGTGAGCCGTGCAGGAGAGTGGCCACACGCTCATCGAGACCGAACAGGTACAGGCCCCCTGCGAACAGCACACCGACTGACGAGAAGTACACAATGCCACGATGGAAGATCGCATGAGCCTTCACTCTCGCAAAGACGCTTCCCGCAAAGGGCGAACAGTTGGCGTGTACGTAGTGACCGATCAACAGCATGATCGCAGGGACGCACGGCAGGATGTACGTCGGCAGCTTGCCGGTCGATGCACTGAAGAACAGTAAACACCACGCCGACCAAAGGGCGAGAAATCCCAACGCAGGTGATCGATGCAAGCGAAGTCGCGGTGACGAACTGGACAGAAACTTCGCCAGAGGAAGCAGCAGCAGGCCCCAAGGCATGCAAGCGAGAAAGACTGCAGGCAAGTAGAACCAGAATGGCTCAGGGTGATTCGACCCGGACAGAAAGCGGGCCACGTTGTGGTCCCAGAAGAAATACTTCGCGAACTCCGGCATGCGTGAGATGGCGGCGATGAACCACGGCAACGCAGTCAATGTCGTCACAATGGCATAGGCAGCCCATTGTGAAAGTTGCGGGGCAGACGAAGATCTGTTCAGCCAGCAATGTGCGATGATGGGCGGCGCGAGGAGCACGCAGGCCACCGGTCCCTTCGTCAGCACGCCCAGACCGCAGCAGATCGCCGACGTCAGCCACCAGCCCCACTGCAATCGCTGCTGTGAAACGGCCATGTATGCTGTGAGCAAGCTCGACGTGACGAGCAATGCCAGCAGACTGTCGAGAACCAGAAACCGTCCACAGGTGACAAAGCCAAACGATAAGGCCAGCGCCATCGAGCCGAGAAAGGCCGAGGTCCGTCCGAGCAATCGGCATCCGCACAGATAGGCCACCACCACGGTGAGCCACGCGGACATCGCAGGCACCAGCCGGGCGGCCCAATCTGTCGGACCAAAAAGTGAGAAACTGGTTGCACACAGCCAGTAGAAGAGGGGCGGCTTATCGAGGTACGCCTCGTGATGCAGACTCGGAATCACCCAGTCGCCTGATCGCCACATCTCACGACCAATCTCCGCATAGCGGCCCTCGTCCGGTTCGATGAGTGGATAGGCCAGTCCGCGAAACAACAGGAAGCCGGCCACGAGCATCAGCAGAAGCAGAGCCGCTGCCGAGGGTGTCCCCTGTGTCGTCGGTCGACCGGGAAACTGCAGGCGTTGCCACCAGTAGGGCAGCAGCGCGGAAAGCGTCCGAGGGATCTCGCGAATCGAGACGCTGCTCGATCCCGCAGCACGCGGACGATGGGTGACGCCCACCTCATTGATCGACAGTCCCTGTAAACGCGCCTCGGTGAACATCTCGGTGTTCGCGAAGAACGCTTGTGACTCGGGCAGAATTCGCAGCAGGGCCTCACGCCGAAACACTTTGAGAGCACAGTCGACATCACGCAGCGGACTGCTCAACAGTCCACGTATGAGTGTGTTGTACCCCCATGAGTAGAAGCAACGGAGCGGTGAATCCTTCCGGTCGATGCGATAACCGGAGACGATCTCATATCGCTCGGCAAGCGGCAGCATCTGTCCCAGGTCTGTCAGATCAAACTGGCAGTCGGCATCGGTGAACGCGACGAGTTGACTCAGACTCGCCTCGAACCCGGATCGCAATGCAGCCCCGTAGCCTCGATTCTCCTCATGCTGGACAAGTCGTACGCGCGGGTGCTGGTCGCAAGCCGCCTGAACGATCTCCGCCGTCCGATCCGTGCTGCCGTCATTGACAACAATCAGTTCGAAGTCGACACCGAGCGATGAGAGCGCGCGGAGGGCTTCGTCGATCGCCAGCGCAATCACGGCTTCCTCGTTCCACGCCGGGATAATGACCGACAAGGAAACCGACGGTTCAAACGTGGCAGATGCTGGGATGGGAACTGACATTCGAGCAAACCTTCCGTGGTTGCTGGTGAGTGCGTGACTTGGAAAGTCATCTCTGACTTACCGAGAGCGTGAGAGTATGAACGAGGAACATGAGAGGGGGGTGAGATTGCCGGACAATTCGCACTGATGACCAAGATTCAATCGAGTCCGGATGTCTGCATTGCCGGCCAATACTTCGATCTTGACGGTGCGAAGCCAATCCGACATCATGCGGGCCGGACGAAATACTATATCTGTCGTAATTGTGTCGAGATCAATTCGGCGGATTTCAGATCACATCGACCGAAACTCTCTCACGGAGGAGAAGGACGAATGACTGAGCCACGACTGACTCATTACGAGTTGGAACTAATGGACGTGTTGTGGCGACGGGGCGACGGGACCGTGCAGGATGTCTGCGACGGACTCGAGCGCGAGCTCGCCTACACAACCGTGATGACGACGCTCAATTTGCTCGCCAAGAAAAAGGGCGTGCTGGAGCGAATCAAGGAAGGCAGAGCGTTTGTCTACCGTCCGCTGGTCACACGGGACGAAGTCTCGCAGAGTGTGTTAGGCGAATTGCGTGATGTGCTCTTCGCCGACCGACTCCCCTCCCTCATGTTGAACATGATCAACGAGCAGGGCGTCTCACCCGAGGACGCAGATGCTATTCGCGCCGCCCTCGATCAACTAGAGGGTGACGCATGAGCCCGGCCGGTTTTCTCGAATTGGTACTGTCGTTATCCCTTCAGATCGCGGTGATGATCGGCGTCTGCAGCTGGCTGGTGCGGCAGGCAGATCGCAACGACACGGGGCACCGTTTATGGGGCACGTGTCATGCCATGATTCTCGTTCTTACTCTGGCGGCCGTCTTCCTGCCGCATCTGCGGCTCGTGCCCCATTCGCTGCTCACCGATCGACTCCCACTGGAAGCTGTTGCGAACTCCGAACACTGGCTCGGCGGGACTCTCCTCACGGCGTGGGCGTTAGGAGCGGCCTTATACGCAGTCGCCATCATCGTCGGCATGTTGGATGTGCGTCGAATTCTGGCAACGTCCGAGCCGTTGCTGCGGTCACTCGATGCTGATGATGGTGAGGTGACCATCCTCGTCAGTTCGCGTGTCACCTCCCCGTTCTGCTGGCAGATGCAACAGCCTGTTGTTGTGCTGCCTGAGAGTGCACGGGATTTCCCGCATGCGGAGTTGTGTGCGATCATCCGCCACGAACTGGCCCATCTCCGCTCGGGACATCCGCTTTCGCTGTTCCTGCAACGGCTGGTCGAGATGTTGTTCTGGTTTCATCCTCTGGTCTGGTGGGCATCGCGACAGTCGGAACTGTATCGTGAGTTCCACTGTGACCGTGCGGCAAACCGGGATGTTCGCGAGACGACCAACTACCTGCGGAGCTTGCTTCGTTTGTGTGAGATGACTCCCGAACGACGATTCGGCCTGCCCGCAGGACTGAGTTTCCACGGGAATCACTCGCTCATTCGTTTGCGGGTCGAGCGGCTGATCCAGGTTGATCACGCCCAGGAGTTCAATCGTCACCGATCAGGACTCGGCTTGCTCGGACTTGTCGGATCGGCCTTGCTGATGACAGGCCTGTGGCTTCCGGTCGACGTCGCTGCCTCCAGTCGTTCCCTGTGGTCACCCTGGCCGAGCTGGTCGGCCAGTGCTTTGTACGAAGTCGGGATTCCCGCTCGCGACTACGAGATTGACGGTCACCGTCTTCGCCCCCACGAACTGAGCGATCATCACTCGTCACGCCCCGCTTCCCCCAATGCCGCGTCGACATCGGAGGCGAGTGGTGGCTAGAAGCAACAAGTTCATGCGTGACAGGACAATGACACGATTCCGCCCAGGCTTTACGGTACTGGAACTCCTCGTGACCACCGGCATCATCGGCGTGCTGGCCGGCTTGCTGTTGCCAGCCGTGCAGCAAGCGCGGGAGGCCGCACGACAGATTCAGTGCAAGAACAACCTCAGACAAATGGGGGTGGCACTGCACAACTATCACGACGTGCACCGGTCTCTTCCGATTGGATATCGAACCGACGCCACCGACGCCACCGCATTTGGTTGGGCCCTCGCCATTCTCCCGTATTTGGAACAAACCTCGTTGTCTGTCAGTGTTGACGACGGGGCCTCCGTCACCTCATCGGTGAACGATGAGGCTCGCGACAACTCGCCCGACGTATTCCTCTGCCCTTCCGATCCCAAACTGATGTCCTTCGACTTGTTTGCAGAACCGCCCGGCAACCCTGCATCCACATCCAGTCTGGTGACCGTATTGACCACATTGCCCAGCGCAAACTACGTCGGTGTCTTCGGCAACAGCGATGCGGACGATACGCCAGGCGAGTTGGGAGAGGGCACGTTTCTTGGCAACCGGTCGTTCCGCTTTCGTGATCTGACGCGAGGCTTGAGCCAGGTCGTCATCGTCGGCGAACGAACCGCACGCAAGCTCCCCTCAACCTGGATTGGCGTCGTGCTGGAGGGTGAAGACGCCCCCGGCCGAGTCATCGGTCACAATTGGTTCGGCCCCAATCGTGACGACGCCGACGAATGTGAATTTGACAGCCGTCACCCCGGCTGCACCAACTTCTTGTGGGCGGACGGCCACGTCAAATCGATTGCGGACTCCATCGAATCGACGCTCTATCGCGACCTCGCCAAACGGAATTGACCGCACACGCGGCAAGGGCAGGCGAACTCAGTCACGAATCTGATCCCTGAGGTCGGATCACTCGATTCGAGGCATGAGAGGTACCTTCTTGTGCTGTTCTGAGAGTAAGTCCCTGCAAATTGGAACGGTCGGAATTTCTCGACGCCTGATCGGATTTTTGAGCGATGCAAGATTCTCATCGTTTTCTCATCTTTCTCTGCCACAATGAGACCACTCACGTTCGGACACCCGGACATCTCACTTAGTTTTGACTCACAATCAGGATGTACTCATGGAAAATCGACACCGCTACACCTTGCTGCTGGCGCTCGCCCTCCTGGCGATCCCCGCGTACGGCACATCACTGCTGGCATTTGCAGATGACCATGACAATGAGCAGACCGTTGAACTCAAGGATCTGCCCAAAGCAATTCAGGCAGCTCTCAAGGGTGTCGATGTCGACGAGATCGAGATGGAAACCGAAGACGGCAAGACGGTTTATGAAGTGGAAATCGAGGCGGACGATGTGGAAATCGAATTGAAGCTCTCAGCGAGCGGGCAGTTACTTGGAGTCGAGATTGAAGTGGAGGAAGATGATGGGGACTCGGGTGAGGGAGATGATGACGATGATGAGAACTGAGGGCTGACTCATCGTCAGTGCTGCACCCACCCATCGCGTTGACGTGACCGCCGGTCAGGCCAAGGGTTTGTTCGGCGGTCATACTGTTCCCTGATTGAACTCGTGAGTACGAGTCATGCGCGTCTTGGTCATTGAAGATTACGAACCGATCCGCACGGCTGTCGCTCAGGGATTGAGTGAGGCTGCGTTCGCAGTCGATGTTGCAGCGAACGGCAAAGATGGGCTGTGGTACGCGAAAAGCAACGACTACGATGTAATCGTACTTGACCTGATGTTGCCGGATGTTGATGGACTCCGGATCCTGCGCAACCTCCGTCAATCTGGTTCCGCATCCCGCATCCTGATCATGACGGCGAAGGATGCTGTCGAGGACCGCATCCAGGGGCTCAACAGTGGTGCCGATGACTACGTCCTCAAACCATTTGTGTTCGAGGAGTTGTTGGCGCGAGTGCAAGTCCTTGTGCGGCGGCGTTACGATCTCAACGATCCTGTCATCCGCGTAGGCGATCTGGTCATCGACACGGCGGCTCTGACGGTGCAGCGATGCGAACAGCCGGTCGATCTGACGAAGCGTGAATACTCGCTGCTCGTCTACCTCGCCATGCGAGAGGGGCAGGTGGTGTCGCGAACAGAAATCTGGGAGAACCTGTATGAGTTCGAGTCTGAGGCACACAGCAACGTCGTCGACGTTTACATTCGTTACCTGCGGAAGAAGCTGGAACATACCGGCCAGTCGAAACTGATCCACACCCGGCGTGGCTTTGGGTATGTTTTATCGCTGGAAGGAGAGGAAGCATGAACCAATCTCTCCGATTCCGGCTGATTGTGGCCATCACGGCGACGACCGTCGTTGTGCTGCTCGGCACGACTTTATTGCTGTACTCACAGATCCACAGCAGTCTGTATGCGGAGTTTGACGAGCATCTAGGGGCCAAAGCACGTGCCTTGACGGTGATGATCGAGCAGGACGGCAATCTGATTGACGTCGAGTTCGACGAACATCAAATCCAGGAATACGGACGCAGCATACGCCCCGAGTTCTATCAGCTATGGGCAGCCGACGGGACAGTCCTTGCACGATCGCGGCGTCTGGGGGACGAGGACCTCCCGCAGGTTGAGGGATCGTCTGTTGCTCCGGGCATCGTATCGCTGATGTTGCCCGATGGCCGAGACGGGCGACTCGCGGGGATCCAGTTTCTGCCACACGTCGACGCGGACCTCCAGGATGCAACCTCGCTGACAGCCAAGACGGACGATGATGACGATACGTTGGAGCATGCGGATTTTGCCAGACGCGCTCACCTGACACTGGTCGTCGCCCGCGATACGGCTGACGTCGAACGCACACTCACGAGGGTCGTGTGGCTGCTCAGTGGCTGTACACTGTTGGCCGTTGTGGCCATCGTTGGCGTCCTGGCTTGGCTGGTCACGCGAAGTCTGCAGCCGCTTGATCAACTAGCTTCTCAGATCGAAGGGATTGATGCCAACTCGCTCACCGAACGTGTTCACATCGATGAGGCTCCTTCGGAGCTACGTCCTGCCGTGAGACATCTCAACGAGTTGATCACGCGACTCGAGACAGCTTTTCAGCGAGAGAAGACATTTGCTGCGGATGTCGCCCATGAACTGCGAACACCCTTGTCAGGCATGCGCAGTACGCTCGAGGTGTCGCTCAGCCGGCGTCGGGAGAACCAAGACTATCAAGCTGCGATGGGTAAGTGCTTGGGCATCTGCGACCAGACGCAAGACATCGTCGAAACCCTCCTCTCGCTCTCTCGCCTCGAAGCCGGTCGTGAAAGACCTGAGATCGCTGAGATTGATGTCGACACGGTTCTCCAAGACTGCTGGGCACCGTTCGACACCCATGCCCATGAGCGCGGCCTCGATCTCCAATGGGACTGCGAGACGGGAGTTGTCCTGTCGACCGACCCAGCCATGTTGCGCGTCGTCTTCTGCAATTTGATGGACAACGCGGTGAGCTACACCAACACCCAAGGGACAATCCGGATCACGACATTTCTGGCTGAATCAGAATTCAGGCTCCGCTTCACAAACACGGGATGTACACTTTCGTTACTTGATGCCGAGAGGGTGTTTGAACGCTTCTGGCGTGCCGACTCAGCCCGCTCACAAACGGGCCAACACGCCGGCTTGGGTTTGGCTCTGTCCCGACGGATGATCGAAGTGATGGGCGGGACAACAGCAGTGAGTGTCGAGGGCGGGCACTTTTCCATCTCGCTGGCTTTCAACCGTCACATGGTCCGGATCAAAGACGTTTCGCGGGACAAAGGGCGTCATGGACATGCCATCGCCATGGAAACTGCCTGACACGGTTTCCATCCCAGCAATCACAACTGCAATTCGCAAACGACCCGACGACAAACCCCAGGGAGGGGAAGCAAAATGTTGAGATCGACTCGACCGAGACGATTTGGATTCACGGTTGTGGAGCTGATGGTTGCGACCGGTACGATTGCCACGCTCATCGCCCTGCTCCTGCCAGCCGTGCAGCAAGTGCGAGAGGCTTCGCGTCGCATCGCCTGTCAAAACAACCTGAGACAATTGGGATTAGCACTCTCGAACTATCAAGCAACAGCGGGCGTGTTGCCTCCGGGCAAGATCGGCGCGAACAACTACGGGAGCAGCGGCTCTGCTTGTGATCCCGAAGAGACCATTGTTGAAGACAATCCTTCTGCCTGTACCGAATACCAATCGTGGTCCACGCTCTGCCTTCCGTTTTTTGACCAGACAAATCTCGCTGACCAGTTCGACGATTTGATTCCCTGGAGCCACCTCAGTAACCGGGAAGTCGTGAGCACACACCTCAAAGTCTTCATCTGTCCGTCGACTCCCGATGGCCCGGACATCGACCAATACCATGTGCGCGGAGCTTCATCCGGTGATTACAGTGTCCTGCTCGAAGTCAAGCAGCGGGTCTACACAGACACATTTGGCATTCCGAATCCCGGTCTCTCCGCCCGACTTGGCACACTCGCTGAGCACCGTGCCAATCGGCTCCGAGACGTGACGGATGGGACGTCACAGACCATCATGCTTGCTGAGAGTTCGGGACGTCCCAACGTTTATGTCCTTGGGCAACTCATGACAGCGGCTCTCTACAGTGCCTACACCGATGACGAAGTCGTCCAGACCTCGACAGGTTACACGGTCGAAGACGGCATCGGCTGGGCCGATCCAGACGCGGGCTTCGATATCAAAGGTGTCAACGAAGACGGCGTGACGATCTTCGGTCCCCGCTTCATCAACGGGATCAACACTGACGAATCATACAGCTTCCACGACAACGGAGCTCATTTCCTCTTCGCCGATGGCTCTGTCCACTTCCTCTCCGAAGACCTCGATGGCTGGACGTTCATTACTCTCTGCACTCGGGCAGGACATGAACATGTCGGTGACTTCTGAGTCGTTCACGAGTTTGCACCGATGGTCAAGCTGCAGTCTGAGTCTGGGATCAGACAGTGCCGAACCGGTGAAGAGTGAATGTAGATCAGTGAAGCCCAGGGATCTGGGTTGCCCACTCGGCCCAGTCTTACTGACTTGGCGGCTTGTTGCCGTGGAGTGCGAACTGCGTTTGGTCGAACAGATTCGGGTCGCGTTTGGGTCGCTGTATCGCTAGGATTCCGGCCCAAATCGTAGGGGATGGGAGTCTGTGTTTGCTGGACATGCGACACGGCAAAGTCCCTTCTGACGATTCAAGGACACGGCCTCACTGATCCACATCGGTTTCAAGGACGAAACGATGGCTGAATTGCGTACGTTGGAAAATGCGACCACTGCACCGGCTCATCCAGCACCTTTGGAGGTGCCCAGCGCGGCTCAGCCGCTGCAGATCAATTGGTCACGCATGACTGTTGTCGTCTCGATCCATGTCCTCGCTCTGGCGGCGTTGAGTCCGTGGCTGTTTAGTTGGACGGGACTGGCTCTCGTCTTCGTCGGACATCATGTGTTTGGCATGCTGGGGATCAATGTCTGTTACCACCGATTGCTGACTCACCGTTCTTTCAAATGCCCGATTTGGTTTGAGCGAGTCTTGGCGACTTTGGGAGTCTGCAGTTTACAGGACACGCCTGCTCGTTGGGTGGCCATTCATCGCATGCACCACCAGCATTCCGACAAGCAGGACGATCCGCATTCGCCGGCTGCCGGATTCTTGTGGGGACATATGGGCTGGCTGCTGTATGAGAATCGCGATCACCTGACCTTGGCGAATTGCGACCGTTACGCTCACGACGTGCTCCGCGACCCCTACTACTTCTGGTTAGAGCGCGGCGTCAACATGGTCTACGTCTATGCCGCCCATGCGATCTCGTTCTTTCTTGCTGGAATGGCCATTGGTTGGATGAATGCCGGCACGTTGGTGGGAGGTGTTCAGTTTGGCTTGAGCCTCCTTGTGTGGGGAGTGTTTGTGCGAACCGTTCTGGTCTGGCATGGGACTTGGGCGGTCAACTCGGTGACACACATGGCCGGCTATCGCAACTACGAGACCCGGGAGGGCAGCCGCAATCATTGGCTCGTGGCTTTGCTCTCTCACGGTGAAGGCTGGCATAACAACCATCATGCCCAGCCGCGGAGTGCGAACAACGGGCACAAGTGGTGGGAACTTGATTTGACCTATCAGACCATCCGTCTCATGCAAGCAGTCGGATTGGCCGAACAGGTGGTCGTGCTGACGTCCGCTCCCGCTGAAGAGTCAGGACCAGTGACCCTGTCGATCAAGGACACCACTTCCAAGAAACGTGTCCCGGAACTGCCGCACGAGCATTCGACGCGGAAAGCCGCCTGAGCGAACGCACGTTGACCGGACTTGTGAGGCAGCTGTAAACTCGATCAATGACGTCTCCGCTTGATGTTTCCCAGTCGCGAGGCGGACTGCCCGACTGGATTGGATCGCGGCACAAACAACTCGTCTTTCCGAGTTGGCTGCTCTCTGCATTCCTGCATGGAACGTTGCTGGCGACGTTTCTGTGGCTGTCACAAACACGCGGATGTCGACCTGACTACGCGGGCGACGGGGGCG
>JAJDEJ010000095.1 GCA_029259815.1 Planctomycetaceae bacterium
CGCGGCGAAACAGGCTCTCAGTGATTGCTCACGTTCCCTGGGCCGCTACACAGCAATTTTTGCCAGTCGCAGATCGCCGCACCATCGAACGCCCGCCCCCAAATTCCTCATCGCCTGAAACAGACTCCCGTCACCAAGACACCATTCTTCAACGGGCTGCTAACTGGGGGAGATTGATTCTTATGGCGTTAACCATTGCCAACAATGTCTCGTCGCTCAACGCGCAGCAGAACCTGACGCGCGCATCGGGCAATTTGTCAAAGTCGATCGAACGTCTGTCATCCGGCTCAAAACGATCAACGATGGCTTCGACGAGACAATCGACAGCATCCAACTGTCCATCGATCGTCAGACTGCCGAGTTCGAACGACAACGGGAATCCATCGTCCAGGAGTTCATCGCACTGGAATCGGCCATCAGCGAGTTAAACACGACCAGCAGTTTTCTCGCTGCTCAACTCGCAGGTCTGGCTTCCCGCTGACATCCTGAACACTTCCGACTCGAAATTCCATTGGGGACGATCTCTGTCATGAAGACAACTCGCCATTCCACCTATCGCATGTCGACCGCGAAGTCATGGACACGCATCGACATGCTGCTCGCCCTTTACGACGGTGCCCTGTTCGCGATCCAACAAGCGATTGAGGCGATTCGGCATGGTCAGCAGAAGAAGCTGATCGATCATCGACACCGCACACAGCGACTCATCACCGAACTGATGGCCGGTGTCGACACGGAGCAGGGGGAGTTGGCGAACAATGTGCATCGACTACTGATGTTCTGTCTGATGCAAACAACGGGCAACACTTCCGAAGAATGGGAATCGGTCGTGGTATCGGCAAGAATCGGGACGTACCAGTCACCGCTGAGCACGAGCAGGCCTGCCCCGCACAGCAGTTGCAGTGCGGCTTGCAGGTCGGGACTGCTGACAATCTGTCCCTCTTCGCGCGCCTTCTCGCGGCGACGGTGACTCTGTCCTTGATTGATCGTCTTGCTCGGCCATGAACCCTCACACTCCCACCAGTGACCACATGCGAAACAGCGACTGTCTCAGGAGGACCATGATCTCCGGACCAAAGACGAGCATGGCTCCCAGCGACGCGATCAGCATGAGCATGAGGACGATGCCCACCGGAGCCGCGATCAGGAGTCCCGCCTCGATTGAATCAATCGGTCACGCCTTTGAGACACCAGCCCGGCGACAACGTCAGCGAGTCGAGTCGAGTCCGAGGTTTGTGACGGCCATCGAAACCATTCCGCCCACGCTGTGTTCGTTGGCGTCGATCGATCGAAACACCAACTCGCCTGCAATTGCCGTTGAGAGTTCGATCGCCAGTTGCTGGAGTTCGTCGAGAGACTGTCGCCGGGCTTCTTCGGCATCCATCATCCGCGACATCAGGTCGAGTTGACCGGCAAGGGGATTCATATCGGCATAACCCTCCGAGTCCCCGCGAGCGGAGTTGCTCCCCACGAGCTGTCTCCCTTTGAGTGCATTGAAAACAATTGGATGGAACGACAATCACGCTTTGTGGAGAGAAGCGCTGCCGTAATAATCCCACGCTGTGAATTCTGTCACGGAAGACAAGGGCCCAGTGATGTGGAAGAGACGAATCCTTGCGGGGTTTTCCAATTCGGGGACAAGTCATTTCGTCGATGCACGATCACTCGCTGATGCCGTACGATCAGAGTGCTGTTGTGTTGTTGGCATGGTGTCCAACTGAGCGTTGAATTCGGCCATGTATAAAGCTTTGCAGATCCCGCTTCCGACACTCCCGACGATCGCGATCCGTCTGCTCGAGTTGTTCGATGATCCCCATGTCGAATTGCCCGACGTGGTAGAACTGCTGCGTTCAGATCCGGCCATCGCTGCGCGGATCATCAAGGCTGCGAATTCCTCGGCGTACGGAGTCGGACGCGAGGTGATCGACCTCCAGCAGGCGATTTCTCTGCTAGGCAAGACAGTCGTGACTTCTCTTGCACTGAGCTTTTCGTTGGCTGAAAAGTCGATGCAGCAAGGGGCGGCTGCCCGGTTGTTTTGCAGCTATTGGCTTCAGGCAATGACGCAAGCGGTCACTACGGAATATCTGGCAAAACGTTACGCGAAACAGCAGGCAGATGAGTGGTTCATGACGGGGCTGTTGGCCAGCATTGGCCGCTTGTCTCTCATTAACCACGATCCAGACCTCTATAGTTCATGTAATTTCACATGCGGAGACTCTCCGCATTCCCTTGCACGATGCCGAGGCGTCACTGTTTGGGACAACGGCAGTGGGACTGTCCGTCGAACTGCTGACGGTCTGGAACCTCCCACAACGATGTGTGGATGCTGTCGCGAACCAGTCCCAAGCCATCTGTCATGCGGAGATTGATCGCATGAATTCTACGCAGCAGTTTCAGGCTGCCATCGCCACAGCGACTGCAATTGGCGAGTATTCCTGTCAGAATTGCGAGGGGCAGTCGCTCGTACAGATCGTCCATCTCATGGAGGAGGCGTTTGATGCAAGTGAAGACGAGGTCGGTCGCTTGATCGATTCGGTCCGCAATCGGCTTGATGCCACTTCCGACCTGTTTCAAGTCGACTGCGTCTACCTTGGGTCTCCGGCTGAATTGATGTCACTGGCGATGCAACACCTCTGGAGTCTGGCCACAGCGCAGTCATTCTCTGATCCGGCCAACGAGTCGATGATGTGTCTGGCTCAACAGAACGGTTGTTGAACGTGTCCAGCGGCTGACGCTGCGGAGCACGACGGACTCGCTAACGGGCCTGTTCAATCGGAGTTTCTTCGAGGATCGCTTCCAGGAGGAAGTCGCCCAGTCTGCAGAAACACCAAATAGAATTGGACTGATTCTGATCGACATCGATCACTTCAGCAAGTACCGCGTTGTTGCGCACTGCCTGCCGGACACAAAACGCGAGGAAATCTTCGACAGTCGGATCAAGGTTCTGCGACTGATGGAAGAGCTGGCAGATCAAGGCTTCGCCGTCATGATGAGCCAGACTCCATCCAGTTGACGGAATCAGCTTCATCTCCCGCTCCCCATGACATCAAGAGAGAGTTCACATTCGTGCGAGCCAGCAATGGGAGATTTTTCTCCTTGCCGTTACGACACGCCCACGATGTGAAGCACGTGTGCCAAGTCAGTGATCATCCGGTCTGGTTTGAGGTCGGGATCCTGGAGTTGCGCGGATGTCACCTGACAGCTGGTATGGTCTCCAACGTATAAAGCCGTACGAAAACCGAACTCGCGAGCCATGCGGAGATCTGTCCCTAAATCGTGACCGACATGCAGCACTTGATGCGCTCGGATTCCAGCCTTCTCTGCGCGGCGGACCGCCAAAGCATACAGCGTTGGTGATGGTTTACGGATGCCCACACGATGCGACTCTGTCAGGTGTTGGGGCGAAAAGAGAGAATCCGCGGTGCCAATCCGGTTGCGGACGTCCAACAGTTTGATCAATTGTGCCATCGTGAATGGCTGAGTGTCCGCAAGTAGCCCATTTCGGATGCCGCTTCGCATGAGACGAATTAACGTGTCAGCAGCGTGAGGAGCGGCGCGAGCGCCCTGCAGATTAGCGTGGAAGAAATATGCCACTTTGTCAGCATAGTCCGCTTCGTCGCCATACGTTCCGCGATCCCATTCGTACTCATTCTGCTGTAGACGAGAGATCAGCTTCTGCCAGAGGATCGATGAGTTCACATGGGGGAAATCGCCTTTGCGTTTAGTGCCCGCCATCTGAAGAAGGCGCAGCATGCTGGTGTACTGCTGCAACATGTATTCCCACGGCTGCCCTGGTTTGCGGCTCATGCTGAACCACATGTTGAACTCTTCGATCGTCTTCTCGAGCGCCACCTGATTACGCACGTCTTCCGGATGAAGATGCAGCAATTCGCCATCTTGGATAGTCAGCAACGTTCCGTACACCGACCATGTGACAGCCCGCACTTCCGGGAGAGGCTTGAGCGTTGGCTTGGCGCGCAGCGGCTCGGGTTCCGGAGGCTGCGGCCATATCAGATCCCGTTCATCGAGAGCGTCGAGGTATTCGAGCAGAGTCTGAGCCATTGAGGAGATCTGATTACCATCGTTATCTCACTCGTAGAGCCGCACACACCCGGTGTGCGGCTCTACAAATCCCATTACTTCCAGGCGAAGAACTCCTGAGACAGTCGCTCGTAAGCCTCGATGTACTTTTCTCGTGTCTTGGCGACGATCTCATCGGGAAGTGCTGGAGGTTCACTTTCACGGTCCCAGTCGGATTGCAGCAGCCAGTCGCGGACGAACTGCTTGTCGAACGATGGCTGTCCATGTCCGGGTTCGTATTGGTCTTCCGGCCAGAAACGGCTGCTGTCCGGCGTGAGGACTTCGTCGATGAGCAAGAGATCTTCGCCATCGACACCAAACTCGAACTTTGTGTCAGCGATGATGATGCCTTGTGTCAGTGCGTACTCGGCACCGCGACGATAGATGTCCAGTGACAGATCCCGCAGTTGGTTCGCGAGGCCGACACCGACTTCAGTTTCTACCTCACCAAACGTCATCGGCATGTCATGACCATGCTCAGCCTTGGTTGTGGGTG
This sequence comes from Planctomycetaceae bacterium, assembly GCA_029259815.1. Classification (GTDB taxonomy): domain Bacteria; phylum Planctomycetota; class Planctomycetia; order Planctomycetales; family Planctomycetaceae; genus JAHBXU01. Next base: position 4,577 of record JAJDEJ010000095.1, read on the forward strand.
TGAAGATTGGCTCAGGCAGCTGGTCACTCTCTTTGAGACCCGCAGGCAGTTGGACGCCGCAGACCGTACCGCTCTTCTGATACTCCTTCCAACCGGAACCGGAAAGGTACCCCCTCACGACACACTCGACAGGCACGACCATCGACTTACGGACGACCATGCTGCGGCCTTCGAAAGGCTCGACGTCGGTTCCTTCCGGCAGAGGGACCTTGGCGGGATCCATGCTCAGCAGATGGTGTGGGACGTCCAGTTTGTTGAACCAGAACTCGCTGATCTTCGTCAGCACACGACCCTTGTCTGGGATGCCGGTCGGCAAAACAAAGTCAAAGGCACTAATCCGGTCAGTCGCTACCAGCAACAGGCGATCAGCAAAGTCATAGATGTCTCGGACCTTCCCATGGCGAACAGGAACGTCGGGCAGGGTCGTCGTGGTCAGTGCGGCAGTCATGATGTCCGTTTCGATGTGAGAGAGAATTAGGAGATCCACAATCAGTTCTGATGTTCCCAGCAACTCATGCCGTCGGCCAGGAGCCATCAGCCGCCCCCCAGTATACGGCAGGCTTCTTGAACATCAATCTGTCGCGAGATACACTGCCAAATGCACAAGGGGAGCCGTCGGTAAAGGCTGCATTTGACCTCACAAGCAATTGCGGGACACCGTGTGGATGGCGGGCGCGACAATCCGTTAAGAGAGGCTGGGGGAGCGATGAGAGGCGAAGTCGATCCCGTAAGCGTCTCGGGTGGCAACGGCAATACCGTCGCCCCCCCACGGAGGATGGCATGGGTGTAATGCGGTTCCTGGTTCAGCCTAACGAGTTGCTCGACGACTGGCCGGAAGTCCATCGGGCCTACGTCACCGGCTTTGACCGACATGTCTTCCCCACACAGGTCGAGGTCGACGGGAACGTTGTCATTTGTCAGCGTCCGCATTCGGACAGCGGCAAGCTGCACGTCGCCTTCCCGGTCGAGCAGCATGGACGCCCAGTGCTGACCACGACGTCGCTGCGTGAGAGAGAAAAGCCTTACCTGCTGCCGCTCGAACTCGCCAGAGGGAAGATCGCTGAGTTGCGCGATCAATCGTCTGCGTGGGAAGTCATCCGCATGGAGATACCGGAGACATACCGGCTCGCCGAGCGACATGCCTTCCGTCTTCTCGCACAAGCATCGTCGGTGCAGAGCGATGAGGAACAATGTTGCCGCATTGCACGCAATGCCCTCACAGCAGCCTGTCATGCATCCGATGTGCTCCTCAAATCGTACACCGATCAGCGAATGGCTGTGTGTCATCGGGCCCCTGCGAATCCCCCTGCCTCCTTGGGGTGCGCCCTGCCTTGGGGCCTAATGGACGACGAGACCATTCAACTCTTCTGCTCCACTTTTCAGGCGGCAGCCATCCCCATTGAATGGAAACGGGTTGAACCGGTCGAGGGGCAGTACAACTGGGACATTGTTGACCAACTCGTCGAATGCTGTGTCGAGCATCGACAGCTGCCCCGCGGTGGGCCACTGATTGACCTGGGAGCCGGCGGGCTCCCCAGCTGGCTTCAGCCGTGGGAGCACGACATCCTCAACATGCAGAGCTTTGTCTGCGACTGGGTCGAAACTGCTGTCACTCGATACCAGGGTCGCATTCGACTCTGGGAGGTCTCCGCCTACGGCAACAGTGGAGGAGCTCTCGCGATCAATGAGGAGAACCGGCTTGGTCTCGTCGCCCGCACACTCGAGACGGCTGCCCGCAATGACGACGACGCCCAGTTGTTCATCCGCATCGATCAGCCGTGGGGCGACTATCAGGCACGTGGACAGCATCGGCTATCCCCGTTCCAATTCGTCGATGCCGTCGTCCGTTCCAATCTTGGCCTCGCAGGAGTGAATCTGGAGATCAATGTCGGTTATCGTCCACAAGGGAGTTCGTCGCGGGACATGCTCAGCTTTTCGCGGCTGATCGACTATTGGAGCACGCTGGGAATTCAACTGCATGTGACGCTGGCGTTTCCCTCCGAGACGACCGAAGACCCAGATGCGAACAGCGATCTTGAAGTGGCGACCCCTGTCTGGCGACGACCATGCAGTGAAGAGGTGCAGGCCGAATGGATTGAGACGTATGTTCCCCTGCTGATGGCCAAGCCGTCCGTCACGGGTGTCTATTGGACGCATCTGTCGGACGCATTTCCGCACCGCTTTCCCCACGCTGGGCTCCTCCGCCCAGATAACACCCCAAAACCGGCCTTCGAGGCTCTCCGCCAGCAACTCAACTTTGGCCACGGTTGAGGGATGACGCCACAAACAACTATCCATCTTGCCCCGATTGGGGCGTAGGACAAAAGGGATTTGGTTGATCCTGTAGACGATGTGAACCGATTCGTTGCCGATTTCGATGTTTTTGATGAGTGCTTGCGTGACGCCTCGTCGTGTTTCCCAATCGGCTTGCTCGATGCCGGACTTCACTTGTTTTGAGAATTCCGACAGCGCCCCAAGGGTTTGTTCGATGGCGGCTCGTTGAGATGCGTGATCCTTCATGTCCTGTTGTTCGTCTTTCAGAGTCGCTAACCCGGATATTGCATCCGCTCGTTGAGTGTGATGTTTTTTTGTCGGCGGCTGGGGGACGGCGCTTGGCCCCCTTTCCCCCTTGGTGGGCTTGGTCGATGAGTGGCGGACGAGGTTCTGAGGGGACAGGACGGGGGCG
>JAJDEJ010000096.1 GCA_029259815.1 Planctomycetaceae bacterium
ACATCACACAGACATTGCAGCAGGTCGGGATCACCGACCCGCAACTGCAGCCCGACTCCGACGGGATCGTCAACGTCCGTCTCTCAACGATTGACCAGAGCCATGTGAACCGTATCGTTGATGCTCTCCGGTCTCAATCAATCGGCATTCTCAGCCTCGAACCGATCCGCAATTCATTGGAGGAGGCGTTCCTCGCACTTGTCCGGGAGTCCGCCAGTTCATGAGACCGTATCTCGCCGTCCTCAAGGATTCCTTCCGCGAAGCGTTCGCCGCGCGAGTGTTATGGCTGACCCTCGGCCTGATTGCCCTGTTCCTGCTGGCGATCGCCCCACTGTCGCTCGCTCCAGGTCTGGCGACCGAACTGGAATCGGAGGAGATCACAGACGGCTATGGACTGGCCGCTCAGATGATCGAAGCCGCAGACTTGAACGAACCGTCCCCCGGCAAGCATCTGTGGTCAATCATCTCACCGAGTGAACAAGAGCGAATTGAGCAAGCCGTCGCCGGAAACGACGGTTCACGCCGCCGTCGCGGTCGGTTGCGCCGTGAGCTAAACGCCCTCCTGACCAATCCGGAGTTCTACGAATCCGAAGCGTGGCAGAGCGTGGAACTCAAGGACGACTTGTCCGAACTCGTTGCCCGTGACGATCTCACTTCAGCGGAACAGACCTCCCGCAATCGGCGACTGTTGGCTGCTGCGTTCCCCAAGCAGATCAAACTGGATCGCACACAGGTCATGTACCTCAGTTACTTCTCCTGGAAGTTCGACGCCCCCATTCCGATCAGTCCCGATCAAAAGACCAAACTGGTCAACGAAGTGATCGTCGCGACCTGTGCGATACTTTTGGGGTTCTTTGGAATTTTTGTCTCCATCCTCGTGACAGCGTCTCTGGTCCCGCGCACATTCGAAGCCGGGGAGATCAGTTTGCTCCTGAGCAAGCCGGTCTCGCGACCACTGTTGTTCCTCACCCGTTTTCTTGGTGGCTGTGCCTTCACGCTCGTGAACGCAGCCTTCTTGATGGTCGGTTTGTGGTTGATCGTCGGTCTGCGGTTCGACGTTTGGATCCCGCGACTGCTGCTGTGCATTCCGATCTATCTGTTTCTGTTCATGATTTACTATGCAGTCTCCGCAACAGCCGGGGCCGTGTGGCGAAACGCCATCCTCGCCATCTGCCTCACACTTGTGTTCTGGTTTGCCTTGTTTCTGATTGCGACCGCCCGCGAGAGTGTCGAGCAACTCGTCATTGCCCCCAATCGACTCAGTGAGATCACACCGGTCGGCGACGAAGTGCTGGTTGTGAATGAGAGTCTCGAAGTCTTGCAGTGGAACGAGACGACGCCGACAGGCGGTCCGGGTTGGTTGGAAGTCTTCCGCGATACAGGCGGAGGACCTCCGCGGATCGCTCGCCGCTTCGCCTACGCCGGCTCACGGTTTCGTCCGACCTACGACCCCGCCGGCGATCGCATCCTGGCCCTCGAAGCCCTGCCCGGACGATTCGGCTCGCGTAGCTCTTCAAGATTGCTCGTCGGTTATCGTCAGGATGACTGGCAACGTGAGTCAGCTGGTCAGGCACCAACGCCCGTGCATTCGCTGTTCGTCGATCCTGCAGGCCGTGTGATCCTGGTTGGTCTCGATCACATCTATGAGTTCACGGGCGAGTCGGTCGAGATGTCCGATGCTCAGAAGTGGATCGCCGACAAACTCTCCGGCTTCATCAAGCTGGGGAATGATGACGCCTTTCGTGAACTCAGGCCGGAGATCGACGACTGGAAGCCTCCCTTCGCAGTCGATATGGATGCTACGACGGGCAGGCTGGCAGTCTACTCGGACGGGAGACTCATCGTGCTGGACCCGACTGAGGACGGGACCTATGCGGTCGTCGCTGAACAGGAGTCCGTCGCTGAGCACAAGCAATCGGCTGTCGTTGCAGTCAGCGGTCAGCGGGTGTTGGTCGCTGTTGAATCCGGCGAGTTGAAGCTCTTCGACAGCGAGACGCTCGACGAAGTCAATCGCTTCGAACCCTTCAAGGACGAGTCTCCCGAACAGGCAGCAGCTTCTCCCGATGGTCGCTTTCTGGCAATCCGGACAGTCGACAAGCATGCCTGGCTGTACGACACCACACGGGATCGTGATTTCAGCGAGACCATCTCCGGACAGGGTGACGTGCAATCATTGACCTTCAATGACGAGAACGAACTGATCGTCGCCGATCGCACCACGCGTGTTCGTGTCTTCGCTCCTGAATTCATGCAGCAACGGACCGAATACGCTCCGCCACTCGACATCACCGAGATCGCGTACCGTTACTTTCTGCAGCCGCTGTATACGATTCTGCCCAAGCCAGGCGAGCTAAACAAAGTCGTGAATTATCTGCTCACAGAGAATCAGTCTGTGATTGATAACAACGAGTCTGACCCCGGCAATCTGTCACAGCATCGGAACCGTCCGGACCTGTGGACGCCCCTGTGGAGCAATCTTGCGTTCCTGATCGTGATCCTCAGCTACACGTGCTGGTACGTCAGTCGCCGCGATTATTGACGCGGCTGAACAGCGTGTCAGGCCCCTCGTTTCTTGGAATAGACCGCGAAACGAGGGACTTTCGTTCTGTCATCAACAGGGGGTGAGCGGAGCGATGAATTCGGTTGTCGACAGATCAACCTGCTCCGCGATGAATGCGGGTTCGACGCGTTTGGCGAGTTCCTCTCGGAGAATCCGCACAGAGGGTGGGGCATCAATCGCTAAACGCACGCGGTTTCGTCCGCAGTCGACAACACGAATCGTGATGTTGCCGTCGATGAGAATTTCTTCGCCGAGCTTCCTTGTGAGGACCAACATATTTCGTTCCTTCTCGTTGGTGGGACCGCATCAATGGCATGGCGATCCATGCTGGGTCTTCGAAGCGTCCCCGGTGTGAGTCATGCGTCGAGCGGCAGCCGCCTCACTCGCGGGAGAGCAGAGGCAGCAGCGTTGGCGCGTCAAGACGGCTGAAGGACTCGGGCTTCCCCCACCGCAGTGTGAGGGGAACGTAAACGTCAAAGGTGTGGAGAGGTCACAAGATATTGAGTGTGAATCGAATCGACCCTCTCCAAAATCGCGGGCCGGAAGTACGACGCCGCTTCAATCGTCGGGGTTACAATTAGCCGACGCCGAACGGGTCGTCAATGTGAGTTTCATCTCGAATTCGTAAGTCAAATCCCAGTCGACGTTTCAAGCGGGGAGAAAGTTAGTAGGACTTCGCAAATACGATCCGCTGCTTGCTCTCGCGACCTGTGAACGGGCACGTGCCCGGCTCGACATCGTCAGTGAGCGGGATGCAGCGCGGCGTGACCTTGAGCGGCTTGAGCACCTCATCGACCTGCGGATCAAGCCCGCCCCAGTGAGTCAGCGCGAAGCCGCCGGGAGCGTCGTCAGCAAAGTAGGCTCGGAAGTCATCCAAAGTGTCGATCTCTTGTGTGGACTCCTGCCGAAGTTGATGCGCACGGTCGTACAGGGCTTGTTGAATCTCGTCCAGCAAGCTCGTCACTGTGGAAACGAACTCAGCACGAGGAACGCCCGCTTTCTCCTTCGGTCCCTTGTCACGACGACCGAGGAAGACGCTGTCGTTCGCGATGTCTCGCGGCCCGATCTCCAACCTCAGGGGCACGCCGCGTTTGATGTGATGCCAGACTTTCTCACCCCCACGCAGATCGCGGTCGTCGATCTCGACGCGGACCCGTTCTTCGTGGTAGCGCAGATCGGTCAACACTGCGGACAGCGACTTGCAGTAGTCGAGTACCTGTGACCGCTCTTCGTCGTTGCGGTAGATGGGAAGGATCACCACATGCTTGGGTGCCAGTCGCGGCGGGCAGATGAGGCCGTCGTCGTCGGAGTGCGTCATGATCAGTCCGCCGACCAGACGTGTCGAGACGCCCCATGAGGTCGTCCAGGCGTACTCTTCCTGTTCGTTTTGGTTCTGGAATTTGATCTCCTGAGCTTTTGAGAAGTTCTGGCCGAGGAAGTGGGACGTACCCGCCTGCAGGGCCTTGCGATCCTGCATCATGGCTTCGATGGTGTAGGTGGCGACCGCACCGGGGAACCGCTCGTCGGGCGTCTTCTCTCCCTTGATCACCGGCATGGCCATCACGTTCTCCGCAAAGTCGGCGTAGACATCGAGCATCTGGAGCGTCTCCTCGATTGCCTCCTCGCTCGTCGCGTGAGCCGTGTGACCTTCCTGCCGGAGAAACTCGGTTGTCCGCAGGAACACGCGCGGCCGCAACTCCCAGCGGACGACGTTGGCCCATTGATTGATCAGAATCGGCAGATCGCGGTACGACTGCACCCACTTGGCGTACATATCACCAATGATCGTCTCGCTAGTCGGCCGCACGATCAGCGGTTCTTCGAGCTTGCCGGCTGGGCGGAGTCCGCCCTCGCCGTCCGGTTCGAGCCGGTGATGCGTGACGACCGCACACTCCTTCGCGAACCCTTCGACGTGCTCCGCTTCCTTCTCCAGAAAGCTCATCGGGATGAACAACGGAAAGTATGCGTTGACGTGCCCCGTCTGCTTGAAGCGGTCATCCAACTCCCGCTGCATCCCCTCCCAAATAGCCCAGCCCCACGGCTTAATGACCATACACCCCCGCACGGGCGACGTCTCCGCCAGGTCCGCCGCCTTGACGACCTGTTGGTACCACTCGGGATAGTTCTCTTCACGCGTCGGCGTAATCGCCGTCTTGGGCTTCGCAGCCATATTCAGTCCTCAATCAATGCCTGTCATTGGTGTGATCAAGCGGACATTCTAACATCACGTCGGGAATTGTCGTGGGCTGGAAGATTTTCACGATGCTGAGTCGAGGCTTCTGTCGTTGCTGATATCAACGTGTGGAGAAATGTGCGATGAGTGATGTCCGGTTAACTGACGAACGTCTGCGGTGGCATCTCAACAACAGGCAACCAGATCGTGAACGCATGTGTTCAGCGATTCTTGGAATCGAACCCGGATACTCTCGGATCGAGCCTCGACGTCCAGAAGGCGGTCCGGATGGTGGTCGTGATATCCAATGCCTTCGAGACGGCAGGCGATGCTTTGGTGCAGTGGGGTTCAAGAACTCAGTCAACGATTCAGCTCAACATGTTCGCGAGATCTTAGAGAAATTTCGGAAAGATGCACGATCTGCGAAAGAAGCTGATCCAGAGATTAGCGACTTCGTATTCTTCACGAATGTCGATCTTACTCCCGGACAACAGGAAGACCTGAAGGCGCATGCTCGTTCGACGGGATTCATCGACGTTGAAATCTATTGGCGGGAACGAATTCGACTCCTTCTTGATAGCCCAGAGGGTTACGGAATTCGGCTCTCGATTCTGGACATTGTACTTTCCGATGCCGAACAAAAAGTCTTCTTTACGAAGTTTGGTAAGGACTTGCAGGACTTGATCTCTGGACAGCTCAAGTCTGTCGAAGAGCGGATTGAGGAGATTCAGTTCGTAAACTGGAAGCGGGGGGAACTTCGATCAATCAATGTCAATGTGAAGCTCCGCAAACTCTACCGCGTAGATGGGACGGACCATGAACCCTTTCGATTTGCACTTCGCTTGAGTCGAGTAAGAATGTATGGCGAGGGAGAGATACTTCTTGGTTGCTACAGTGTGATACATCAAGACGAACAACGAGCCGACTACGAGAAGAGGCATTTCTTCTACAGCGATACAGACCTGCTCCCGCAAGACAAGGGGAAACATACACTGTTCCCACAATCCACGCGGGTCGTTGGAGAGCCGTTTGATTCAATCGATTTTGGTTGTGCGTTTGGAAGTTCGCATGTCACCCCCAGTGCTCCAGGCATTGAACTTGGAGAACTAGGCCAGTATGCGATCGACTTTTACTGCGATGCCAATTGGGCCAAGGACATAGAGAGAGTGGAAGTGTGGTATGACGACTACCTTGTCCATGAATTCGTAAATGATGGGAAACGCGTTCGGATGAAGGATGTGAATCGGATACCACATTGGCCAAGTGATACGTCAGAGGTGAGTGATCTCCCGGTACTGTTTTGGCACGGTTGGGCTCACGGCTTCGATCGCATTTGTAGGCGTAGGCGAGTCGATGAGCACTGAGCCAGGTCGGTAAAGCTTGTTGTGCAGGCGGCTCTATCTTGGCGATTTGCAAAGCGGAATCACGAGCCGCTAGCATCGCATGCTTGACTGATTGATCGAAAACACGGAATCGCGAAGCACACTTATGCCTGCAGAACGACTCAGTACCGGACTTCTTGCGTTGGACGAGTTACTCGGTGGCGGGCTACTGCCGGGGACGTTGACCGTTGTGCTCGGAGCTACCGGCATCGGCAAGACGCAGTTGGGGGTGCAGTTTGCGCAGGCAGGACTGGAGCAGGAGGGCGAGCGGGGGATTATCTTTGATATGTCCTCACGGGGTGACTCGCAGAGTCATGCGGAGTATGCGGAGCGGTTGTTTGATTGGACGCTCAAGGAGTCGTCGGTTGACGGACGTGTGGTCGAGGATGTCTGGCAGCGTGAGATCGCGCGGTCTGATTCGCTGCATATGTTCCGACAGGCAGGGCGACGGGTGACGACGAGTGATCTGGACTATGATCAGCAGAAGGAATGGAAGGCCGAGTTGAATCGCAAGCTGCACGAGACGATTCGGTTCTTCTATGGCAACTTCGCCCACGGGGTGCGTCGGTGTGTGATCGATGGCATCGAGCCGACCGATCGGCCCAGCGACTCGTTTCAGTTTGATCTGTTTGAGTACATCTCGCATCAGATTCTGCGGAAGGAAGATGAGTGGGTCGCGCGAGACCTGTTCCGTGAACGTTATCGTGAGAACGCAGGACATGTCGCCGAGCATGCGTATGACGTGAAGTCGGTCGCCGGGCTGCTGCTCTGCACAACGAAAGAGGTCATGCTGAACGACCTGCTTGAGCGGCCACTGGAGGCGGGGGACGCTCTGTCCAACGCGAACTCGATCATTCTGATGGGGAAGGTGCGTGACGGCTCGACGATGGGCCGGGCGCTGCATGTGGCCAAGCATCGGGGCAGTGCGTGCGACGATGGCATCCATGCGTACACAATCGGCGAGGACGGTTTGCAGTTCGGCTGCACAACGCCGTAGGACGGACTTCCAAGTCCGTCCGGAAACGGTATCAATATTTGCATTCTCATCAGTCAAATCGAATGGAAGACGGATTTGGAAATCCGTCCTACGAAAAAACTGACCGTCTCGGAGTGTAATGGCTACTTCCTTTGTGGCACCTCCGGCAGCATTTGCCGCAGTAGTCTAATCGTTGCGATTGATTCAAGTTGGTCGGTCGTTCTCGCCGATCTGGCCGATACGAGGTGCGACAGACCGTCT
>JAJDEJ010000097.1 GCA_029259815.1 Planctomycetaceae bacterium
CACCATTTCGTCACTGTTCGTCATCGGGTTTTTGAGTGCGTCACCGACGAAATGGTGCCTGACCCCTGCCCCGTATCCACCGCCAACTGGAGTGGGTCCGTTCCCGATGATACTATAGGAGAGTCCCCTCTGGCGGGCGTCGCCACTCTCCGCCGCATCTCGAATTCATCCGGGAGCCGCTCCTTCATGACTGCTGTGCATGCTGTTGGCATTGACCTGGGGACGACGTATTCGTGCCTGTCGCACCTCACGCCGGAAGGGCAAGCCGTCACGCTGCCCAACCTCGAAGGCGAACTCTCGACCCCGTCTGTCGTCCTGTTTGATGGCGACGAAGTGATCGTCGGCACCGAGGCTCTGCGGAACGCCGTCTCTCAGCCGGACCGTGTCGTCCAGAACGCCAAGCGCTACATGGGCGATCCCCACAAGTGCTGGGTCGTCGACGGTAACGTCTATCGGCCAGCCGACATCTCGGCTCTCATCCTGCGGCACTTGCTCCAGTCAGCAGAGACACAACTCGGACCGATCAACCATGCGGTGATCACGGTCCCCGCCCAGTTCAGCGACCTGCAGCGACGCGACACGATCGAAGCCGGACACCTCGCCGGGTTGGACAAGGTCGACCTCATCAATGAGCCGGTCGCAGCCGCACTCTGTTACGTGCTGGGGACCGAGGGGACGTGGTTCTCGGAACTCGCCGGCGATCAGACGATCATGGTCTACGACCTGGGAGGCGGTACGTTTGATCTGTCGCTCGTGCGGTATGCCAAGAACGCCGTCAACGTGGTCCAGAGTTCGGGTGACCTGCACCTGGGCGGCATCGACTGGAACGCGGCCCTCGAATCCTATGCCTGTGATCTATTCGTGCGTGAGATCCCTGATGACCCGCGGATCGACCGGCAAAGCATGCAGGCGCTGGCGAACGATGTCGAGCAGTGCAAGCGTGCCCTCAGTGTGCGACCGAAGGCGGCGGTCTCCGTCGTGCATGCGGGGCGTCACAAGACGTATCCCGTGACTGTCGACAAGTTCGAGGAACTCACCGCTGGCCTCGTCAAGCGGACTGAGCAGATCACCATCGACACAGTCAAACGCAACTCACTCTCCGTGCGGGGTCCGCAGGCGCGGCAGTTCATTACTGATGAAAAGCCCGGCTGGCAGAACATCGACGCCGTCCTCACGACGGGCGGAGCCTCGCGGATGCCCATGATTCGCGAGATGCTCCAGCGTGTGAGTGGTGCGACGCTCAACACGTCCCTGTCGCCTGACCAGTCGATCTGCCGCGGTGCTGCGTATTACGCCGGCATACTGCTCAGCAATCAGAAGTTTGCCCATTCCATCCTGGCGAGCGACGTCGCGGCCCGTCTGGCAAAGGTCAAGCAACGCAGCGTGACGGCTCGCGGATTAGGGGTGCTCGTGAAAGACCCGGTCACAGGCGTGAAGTCGCCGCACTATTTTCTGCCGGCCAACACGCCCCTGCCCTGCCAGTTCAAACAGGAGTACGGGACGGTCGCCCCTGACCAGAAACGCGTGCACGTGCATATTCTGGAGAGCGGCACGAATCCAGATGCTCCGCCGGTCGAGTTGGGAGCGTGTGTGATCGACGATCTGCCTCCCAATCTCCCCGAGCGATCGCCGATCGAAGTCACGATCAGTTATGACGAGCAAGCTCGCGTGCATGTCGCCGCCCGTGACGTCACCAGCGGCAAGACGGCCCACGCCGAAATCATTCGTGAGGAGAACCTGCTCAACGAGAAGCAGCCGCCGCAGAACGTCGAGGTCGCCTTGGTCGACATGGGAGACAAAGCGGGCATGCGGGCTTCCGTCGCGGGGGCAAAGAACCACCAACTCCAGTCAACATCCGCCGCCCCGCATACCGAGCGACCAGTCACGCGCAAACCGCTTCCCCCTGCCGCCGGGAGAAAACCTCGCGAGAAGTCCGCGTCAGCAGAACGCCTGGAGTCAGCCGAGCAGCCGATCATCCTCTGCAACGACTGCGGCGAACCCCTTGACGCCCGCGGCCGCTGCCCTGCCGGTCACGTTGCCAAACCGCCCGCAAAATCAAAGGGCAAGCGTCCTTCGCGAGCAGTCCGCAAACGCAGGGCGACCTCGAAACGCACCTCCCCTCCCATCAAAAAAAGCTCGGTTCCCGTCGTCGAGCCGATCGAGGAAGAGAGCTTCTTCGATGTCGAAATCTACAACGCCAAGACCGAACGCATGCCCGCCAATCAGAAGACTCCCCCCAAGAAAGTGACCTCCGACGAGGACGAGTTCTGGGATATTGTGGATGAGTGATCGAAGTGATTCTCGGACTGCAATCTGACACCGGACTTATCGCAATGCCGGAACAGATGACACCAACTCAAACTCTCTCCTGCATGTTCGACCTTGCGATTGAGGCTTTCAAGGAGTCTCACTCAGATGAGATTCCTGAGGTCGAGCCCGAGGATTATGACGACTTAACGGCTCTTGTGATTGCCCTGCGTGATCGAGCTCGAGCGATTGCACGACCTATCATCCTCCGCACGGCCAGGACCGTGATCCAGTCGACGCAGCTTCAAGATCAGGAACTCCGGGTCGAAGCTGTCAGATACATCGGACAACACTGGGAGTACTTCTTAGATACACAGGCAGTGGTTGATGTGCTTGTGCAAGCACTGTTTGAGACAGAATCGAGCATCCAGATCGCGGCGGCAACTTCTCTCGGGAGAATGGGGGCTGAAGCATCGCGATCGATTGAGCCTCTCGAAGTCTTGCAACGACGAACGTCCGATGACGCGGTCAGACGAGCGATCGACATGGCTCTTGCGAGTATCCGGCAGTCATGAGTTCCGTCGATCACCTCACCGCGAAACCGCAAGCGGTCGAGTGGCTGGGGCGTGCATGACTTCTCCGCACACCACAAGCGATGACTTGCCGCGCAGCGATGAGCATCGAGTGATCGACACTGCCCCAGCCGGGCCGCGCAAGAATCAATCTGTCAATTCGCGCCCATCAGCTCAGCGCATCCTCTTGTCATGCAAGAAATTGACACCGTTTTCCGCCCCCGTTATTCTTTCTGCTGATTGTTGAGAGAATCATAAGTTCTCCAGTAAAGTACACATCATTCACGAGTCCAACAATGTCCTCAGTTTACACCGTGACAGGAAAGCTTGGCGGACCATTCGTTCTGCGGACAGACGAAGACACTCGCGCCATGGCGGTCTTTGCGAACCTAATCATGGCAACATCGTTCATCGCCGAAACCGGACAGGACGCAATCGAACCAACCATAATACCCTCTGATACGTTTTCCCAATGGATCGACCTACTGATCGAAAACGGCATGACGCACATTGCGGTGTCTCCACCTTCACCGAATGACCTTCACCTTGTGGCGATTAAAGACGCAAAACTACTTGCTCTCCTCGGCACTCGATAAACGGTAGTATTGCGGATACTTATCGCGAGGAAACTTATCCTCCAAGATCAGAGGCATCAAAGGTCCATCCCAACCAATCTGGCATTTCATTTCCGATACCGGCGGCAATGTATTCATGTCAACAAACACACCGCTCGTTTCGCATGACTTTACAAACTCTAGAAACAATTCCGAGTCATCGTCCACTCTTCCTCCAAAAACTGGAGAACAAGGCGATGCACCGGACGGGCGACTACTCGACTGTTTTGAAGTTTCACTCATAACTTACCTTTCTAGTGGTTAGGCCCGCCGGTGATCTTGGTCGTTATGTGGCAACGCGGTCTGACAAACAGCAATTGAAACGGTAATGATTCTTTCACGCGGGTCTTTCCTCCTTCACCACGTTCGCAATGTCCAATTTCTACGCATCCCCAACAACGCAAACGGAAACGCAGCCGACCGCCGAGTACAATCACATCGCTCGCATTGGGTTCTTCACCTCACTCACGGGAGTGCTGGCTCTGTTTGCCGTTGGGCCGTTCGGATCATTGATTGCCACAGTTTCCATGTGCGTTGCCTTTGTCTCATTACCCGGTCTGATCATCAGCGGTGTCGGGCTATTCCGTCGGCCACGCCGTCTCGCTGGTTGGGGCGTTGCACTCGGCATCTTCGGCTCGCTCTACTTGCCAACGTTCTATCTGTCCCTATTTCATTTCAAGTGACGTAGACGTAGGTCAGGCTCTGCCTGACATTTCCATTCCGCGATCGATCGGTTGAGACAAATACGTGAACCTCGCCTGATCGTCAGGCAAAGCCTGACCTACAGGATCGCTGAATCCTTTGCCTACGGTCGCTCGTCCAAGATCTCCTCGACCGGCTTGCGGCGGCTGTCGGAGATTGAAGCGGGGTAGCCGTACCAGAACAGGCCGACGATGCGACGCTCGCCCTGCTCCAAGCCGAGGAGTTGGGCGAATTCGTCCGTGCGGGTGACGGCACCCGTACTCCATTTCATGCCGATGCCCTCCGCCCACAGAGCGAGGGCCAGATTCTGGGCGGCGCAGCAGCAGGCTGCGTAATCCTCTTCTGCGCGGATCGGGTCATCGCTGACGTCGCATGTCAGTGCCAGCCAGCCGGGGACGGCGGACCATCGCTGGTGCTTCGCGTCGGCAGCCGTGTCTCCCTTCTTCTGGCGGACCAGTTCGGTATTGAGCCGGACGATCTCGCGGGCAGTCTCTGCTCCGAGGAGATGGAACCGCCACGGCTCGGTGTGTTTGTGATTGGGGGCCCAGCGGGCGAGGTCGATGGCCCGCAGAATCGCCTCGCGGGGCAGTGTCTCCGGCTGGAAGTTGTCGATCGTGCGTCGGTGGCGGATGACGTCGGCGATGGTGGAATTCGGCGGAAAATCAGGCATGGACATCTCTCGTAGCTGAACTCGCCAGAGTTCAGACATGGACGCAAACAGATTTCTGCTGAATTCTGGCGAATCCAGCTACGTTTTGTGGCTCAGAAGTCGGCATTGCAGGAATTACAAGACTCCGGTATCTTCCCGCCCCGTTCAAGGATTGTCGACAGTCACGATGCAGGGAGGCACTCGTGGATATGAGATCGTTTCGTTTCTTACACGCAGCCGACTTCCGGCTGGACACGCCCTGCTTGGGCGTGCCCGATCTCCCTCCCGACTTGCGTCCCTTGTTCGTCGACGCCCGTTACGCAACCGCGCGGCGCGTATTTGACACGGCCATCGCTCGAGAGGTCGGCTTGTCAGGCAGCCTGTCTGCGACACATGGTCAACCCACAACTGGACCGGCATTCAACAGCCTGCTCTGTCGGAAGGTCACGAACGAAGGCATTTATCGACGGGGGGCGGAACTCCAGACGAACTGACACGCCGCAGGGCTGCCCGCAACAGCACCTCGTGACAACTCATCACTGATACTCTCGACGGCCCCGCAGCCGTCACCACTTGATCAAGGCGACCCAAACATGAAGTTTCATCGCATCGACATCGACGGATTTGGCGTGCTCTCCCAGACGACGCTCGACGGACTCAACGGCCAACTGAATGTCGTCTACGGTCCCAACGGGGCCGGCAAGTCGACAC
>JAJDEJ010000098.1 GCA_029259815.1 Planctomycetaceae bacterium
GAAGAATTGACGCCACATGCCACAGAAATATTCTCGACGAAGCACCGACGATGTCGCATCGCCGTCCGCGATACGCTGCGCAAATTCCATCCGAAAAACACGCTCAAACGGCCGCTTGTTCTGGGACTAGTGCTCTGTCAGTGATCGCTTGATGGATGGTATTCTTCGCTGGTCCGCTCACGAAGAGCGGTTTTCCGGATTCCCGGGAGGGATCCATGCAGAAGCGTTATCTGGTGACATTGACAGCGGAAGAGCGTGAGGAACTGAGGAGGCTGATTTCCCGGGGGAAGGCAGCGGCGAGGAAGCTGATGAGAGCGCGAATCCTCCTGCTCGCAGATCAGTCCGAGGGGGGACCGGCCAAGTCCGATCCGGAGATTGCCGCAGCGGTGGTGTGCGGACGGGCGACCGTGGAGCGGGTTCGCCGGCAGTTTGTCAAAGAAGGTCTCGAACACACACTGACCCGCAAACCCACCCTCAGAACCTACGAAAACAAGATCGATGGACGCACCGAAGCCCACCTCATCGCCATCACCTGCGGCGCTCCTCCGGAAGGACGCGCTCGCTGGACGCTGAGGCTGCTGGCGGACCGGCTGGTGGCTCTGGGGCATGTGGACTCGGTGTCCCATGAAACGGTGAGAATGACGCTCAAGAAAACGACCTCAAACCGTGGCTGAAGAAAGGTTGGTGTCTGCCTGAAGCTCCTGATGGCGAATTCGTCGCCGCGATGGAAGACGTGCTGGACGTCTCCCATCGACCGGATGACGCAGATGATCCGGTGGTGTGCATGGATGAAGCAAGCCAGCAGTTGATTGGCGAAGTGCGCACACCGCTTCCGGTTCGTCCCGGACAGATCGCGAAGTACGACAGTGAGTATCGCCGTGAAGGCACCGCCAACATCTTCATGGCGGTGGAACCGCTCGCCGGATTTCGAAATGTGCAGGTCACGGATCGTCGCACCCGTCAGGACGGGGCGAAGTTCATCCGGCATCTCCTGGACGAAGTCTCTTCGTCCGCCAAGAAAGTTGTGCTGGTGATGGACAATTTGAATCCCCACACCATCGGGAGCCTGTACGAGACGTTCGACGCTGCGACCGCACGCGCGTTATCGCAGCGGCTGGAAATACGCTCTCCCCCCAAACATGGCAGCTGGCTGCCCGCTTTGACGTTAAACAGGGGCGGAGACCGAACTGAGCGTTCTGTGCCGCCAGTGCCTGGCCCGTCGGATCGACGACCAAGACCACCTGTCCAAGGAAATCGCGGTTTGGGAAACCTGTCGAAACGAGGCCCAGTGCATCATCGACTGGCAGTTCACAACCGCCGATGCCCGCATCAAACTCAAGAGACTCTATCCATCACTTGACGGCTGACACAGCACTACGACCAATCGGATTCGTAACCAACCTGCTTTCTGGGGGCGCTGCCAGCGTCGATGGCGTGGACGGTCCTGCTGAATGATCTGGTGGATTCCCCTCGCTATGATTCTCTGGGGGGCCGTCCGCTGTCATCATGCCGCGACGACAGTCTATTCCACAGATTTGATCGACGACGATCCCATCCGAGAACTTCTGGGCACCCCCGGTAACAGCCTCCATGAAATCTCTGCAGTGAAGCCACAGTTGGTGATCTTCTTAAGACATACCGGCTGCACGTTTTTCCGCGAGGCACTCTTCGACTTACAAAGACAGCGTTCGGACATTGAGGAGACTGGCACCGGCATTGCTCTTGTCCATCTTGGAGAGGAGGAGCTGATCGCGACTTTCCTCGCTCGGTTTGGACTCGACGATTTACCACGCTTCGGTGATCCGAGTTGCCGGCTTTACCGCCAATTTGGTCTGGAGTTGGGTTGCTTCCGCCAGCTACTTGGTCTCAAAGTCTGGCTTTGAGGTCTCAAGACAAGCTGTATCGAAGGCCATGGCATGGGGGCCATCAGCGGCAATCCCTTTCAGATGCCCGGGGCATTCGTTTTGCATTGCGGACGATCTGTGGGCGGGTTTCAGCACGAGTCCGCGTCGGATCGACCCGATTATGCGAAGCTGGTGCGAAAGACACAGCCTGCCGAAGACGGGATGGCAATTGGACTCGAGCAACCGGGCGATGTCGGCAGTCGGTTGGTTTCGATACTGTGGACGCTGCAGCTGCTGCGGCTTATAGAATGCCGACCGATGCATTTGCAGTCTCGTGTTGGTGATCAGCATGAGATCGTCGCTGCAGTCGGAGGCCTATCCACTTAGCATCAGCCATTGGGTTGCCTGATGGACGCGTTGAGTGCCGCCGCAAAGCTGCCTCAAGCGAGATAGGATAAGAGCAGAGCGCCCACAAGTCGTGTCAAACGCCAGATGAGAGTCGTCGTCAACAAAATGGCTATCCATGAATAAGCGATGTCGATAGCGCCAAGCTGATCAGCGTCGCGATTGAGGCTGATATGTCTCAATTGTAATCCCCGGCGATGAACTGACGATTCTTGCATCCGTAAATCGTCACTCCGGTGACGTGAAACGCTCTCGGTAGTCGTTGACGTTCAGTTTGCGGGCCGTGTTTTCGCTGCTCATGTAGCGAACCTTGCCAAAGATCGGCCGCTCGGGGCCCCATGCTCGGTCATAACGGCCGAGGACCCAGAAGATGCCGGAGTATGAATTCGGGTTACGGCCGTCGACCGCGTATTTGTTGTTCAGATGGATCATTGTCGCCAGTGCATCGCGCGGAGTGAGGGACCATTCGAGAATCTTCTTACCCCACAGCATCCGCAGGTAATTGTGCATGCGACCTTCGCGAACGAGTTGCGTTTGGGCTGCGTTCCACAGGCGATCATGAGTGGCTGCGGACTCGAACTGTGACAAATCGTAGACGTGCTCACGTGAATCAGATGTGTGCTCGGCCAACGTCTGCTGCGCCCAGGTGGGCAAGGATTCGTACTGATCGTAGTTGTCTTGATTTACGCACATATTGTAGCCCAGTTCGCGCCAGGTAATGAGTTGATCCAAAAAGCTCTCGGCTTCCGGACTCATGCCCCACCAACCTTCGCGTGCACCGCGAGAGGTCGTAGCAAGCTCGGCGGCGGACCACTTTTCGCATCGCACCAACCGGGCGAATATCTCATGGGCCGAAAGGTGGCCAAAATGCAGGTAGGGCGAGAGGCCGCTGGCGACTTCGTCGTCAGGCTGATTTCGGCCATCGGCATAGCGGGCTAATCGATCGCCGAAGAAAGTATCGACGGTCTGTTTGGCCGGGGACGCTCCACCATCGAAGAAGGCCGGGCCGACCGCGTGATCAATGGGGAGCGAGCCGAGCCTGTCTGGAGTCGCTGCGAGCAAGCGGTCGCTCGCTTCGGGCCAGCGATCGAGAATCTGACGCGGTATCGCAGGTCTTGATGCAAGCTTGACTCCAGCAAACGGTTCTTCTTGGGGGTGATCAGAGAGATACGTCGGGAGGTGCTTCTGTAACCACCGACGAAAGTCGTACGCCCGAGCGAACACCCGTTCTGTCGCTCGCAGCGGAAGCAGGCCGTTGGAGTCCACAGCTTCCATCTTAACCGCCAGCCAGTGGGCAACGGACTCGACCATTCGCGGCAGAAAAAAACACGGAAAATCGTCGGTCACGACCACAGATGCCCGCTTGGCGAGTTCCTCAATCAGACCGCGTCCGTGATTTCTTTCAGGTTCCACATAGGCGTAGTACCTCACGGGCGCAGCCGCCAGAGACTTGCGGTTGTCCGCCATCCCCTGCAGCACGAACCGATGCATCCGGTCGCTCGCCCAGCGGTAGTCGCAGCGGAGTGCTTCAAGAACGAGCAACGGCTTTCCGAGTTCTTGGCACAAATCGATGGCACGATCGAGGCTATAGTTCCAACAGACACGCCGGTTGGCAATCATCCAATACAGCACATAGTCGCCCTCAGGCTGGATTGGGGCATCGTTCAAAGTGCGTAGTCGAATGGACGGTACGGCTGGCAAGGAATTGACCCTGGATGGCTCATTGAGGCGGGATTGAGGAAGGAGATTGTTCAACCTCCGTCTGCCTCCTCGATACCTGGACTTTTGAGTGATCAAGGCATTCGCCGAAGATTGAGTGCAGACGCTGATGGCGGTATTCGAAGATGCGTCTCAGATCTCGACGTACCAGAAGGCGTTCGATGACTCGACCTCCCGGCGAAGCGTAATCCACATCATCTCTTACCAACGTTCCGTCATCGACTTGTTTGAAGGTGTGTGTGTGCTCCCAGATGCGATAAGGACCACGCAATTGTCGGTCTACGAATCGATGGGGCGGTTCCCAGACTGAAATCTCGGTCTGCCAGCGGATCGGGACCCAATGCAGTCTCAGTTGATAATCGATCAGAGTTCCAGTCGACATCTCGATCGGTTGCGGCGTCTGGATACGGAATTTCAGGGACGGTGGTGTGATCGATTCCAGGTTCGCTGCATCCGCAAAGAACTCGAAGACCTCCGAAACCGGTCGAGGCAACCAGCTTTCAGTCGTGAGCCGCATCTGATTGCGAGTGAACGGGTGTGGGTGAATCTGGATCATTAACGGACAAGTGCTCGTGGCTAGCTGGTTTGTGTTTTCTAGGACCGCAATCATTCGTGTCCACTCTGAAAGCGAGGGGCGTTGAATGTTCTGTCTGATTCGACTGGTCCCGTGGCGGCGAGAGTCTACAACCGGGAGTCGTCCTCATGAGACCCGAGAGAAACAATCATGCTTCGAATCACGCTGATGTGTCTGACTTTCGTTCTGCCCCATTTGACCGAGGGGGCTGATTGGCCGCAGTGGAGAGGGCCGATGCGGGACGGTTGGATTGGCGAAGTGACCGCATGGCCTGAATCACTTGATGACGAGCATCTCCAGCAAATCTGGAGAGTCCCCTTGGGCCCAAGCTACTCTGGGCCGATTGTGTCCGGATCGCGTGTGTTTATGACAGAGACTCGCGATGAATCACATGAAGTCGTTCGTGCCCTTGATCGGAACTCGGGCGAGGAACTCTGGAAGGTTGAGTGGACGGGAGCGCTGTCGGTCCCTTTCTTCGCGAAAGCGAACGGCAGCTGGATCCGGGCAACACCGGCGTGCGATGGCAGACGACTCTTCGTGGCCGGCATTCGCGACGTACTGGTTTGCCTCGATGTGACCTCTGGCGATGAATTGTGGAGAGTCGATTTCGTCGAGAGATTCAATTCTCCCCTTCCCAGCTTTGGTACCGTTTGTTCCCCATTAGTTGATGGAGAGCATGTCTATCTTCAGGCGGCGGCATCTGTGGTCAAGCTTGATCGCGTCACTGGGGAGGTCGTCTGGAGAACGGAGCCCGCAGCAGGCGCTGGGTCAGGTGAGGGAATGACAACGAGCGCGTTCTCCTCTCCAATCATCGCCACAGTCGCCGGTCAGCGGCAACTAATTGTGCAGAGTCGTCAGGTTCTCGCCGGAATCGATTTGGAGACGGGTCAAGAATTGTGGTCCATCGATGTCCCAGCGTTCCGCGGAATGAATATCCTGACACCATTGGCGATCGGCGACAGTATCTTCACCAGTAGCTACGGTGGCGGGACATTCTTGTTCGACGTGGTCGCCGGGGAAGGCAAGTTGATCGCGAAACAGCGCTGGAAGACAAAGCAGCAAGGATACATGTCGTCCCCGGTGCTCATTGAGAACAACATCTACTTGCATCTCCGCAACCAGCGTCTGACATGCATCGATGCACACGATGGTGCATCGAAGTGGACGACCCAACCCTTCGGGAAGTACTGGAGCATGATCGTCAATGGAAATCGGATTCTCGCTCTCGATCAGCGGGGTGATTTGCTGCTCATCAATGCAGACTCCGAAGCCTTTGTACAAGTTGCATCTCGACACGTCAGCGACGCTGAGACATGGGCTCATTTGGCCGTCTCTGGAGACGTCGTGTTTGTTCGAGAACTCAATGCAATCTCAGCCTACTCGTGGCAATAGCAGTAGGCTATCCCGATGAACAGTCAAATAATTGTCGGTCGCAGTTCCACACTCATTGTCAACATGCGATCATTTTTAATCGGCTTGCATTGTTTGCTTTTCACTTTGTGAAGTATCTGGAATCGACGGAAGTAACGTTCGCGAGAAATCAGCCAGGTTCTGGAAAGTGTCGCAAAACACGCTGTAGCGTAGCTGATGCCGTAAGTCGGAAGACAATGATCGTCCACCCACGGCCAGAGCTGTTCCCGTTGATTGAGCAACGACAAACAAATCTTTCATTTCCTCGACAAACCGGTCCGGATCTCGGATGACCGAAAGACTGAGCCAGAGAAGTTGGGGACGATGTGTTTCCAAGGCCGTGCGTATTGTGGCAAGCGGCAACATGTGTCCGAGTGATGAGGCGTTCCAACCGGCATCGAGGAGGACCAACTCCGCCATACTGACAGCGAGTGTGTAAGGATCACCATCGATTGTTCCACCGAATGCCGTAGGAGCATTCGCAGGAGGATGCGGGACGACTTGGCGGAGTTCGTGAATCAGCCGGACGCTGATTTCGCAGGCTCGTCTCTCTTCATACACCTCGACATCGCCGCAGTCCCAGAGGTCACCAATCTCATGAAACGCGGCTGCAATGAGTTGGTCGCAGATTACGCTGATCGAATGCCGAGCGAGGTAGACATCAAGCACGACTTGTCGGCATACGATTTCATCCCCAGCAACGAGTGCATCGCGGAGCCGCTCTTTTGCACGTTGGATCGTCCAGTCGGTTTGACCTGTTGTGGCTGGAAGACCGAGCAGTTGGGGGTTCTGAAGGTCATACCCTTTGTCGCGTATGAACGACACGACAGCGTCCAGGTGAAGCCGTCGATGGCCTCCGGCCGTCCGTTCTGACGGGATGAGACCACGGTCACACCATCGCTTCAACGACGATTCGCTGACGCCAATTGCCCGCGCAACCTGTTTCGGTGAAAGGAGTTCTTTCACCACACTGGCCTTCGACGAATGGCAGACGCTGCCGAGGCAGAAGCCGGAACGGGGATGCGGCGCGTCAGAGGGACTCTTCTCCATGAATCGTTGTAGTCGTCGGTTTTCATCATGCCACCCAGTCTAGCGACTTATGCGAGCTGATTGCACGAAATGAACGAATATAACTGGCCGGTTTTTGCTGATTGTCTATAGCCACTCATGGATCGGCGTTCCACGAATGGAGAACGTGTCTCAAACATGGACGATTGATTGCAGTGATGAACGTCTTCGGAATCGGAGAGGACTCGTGAGTCGGGGTGCACTCTTTTCTGTTAATCGATCGTTCTCCTCGTCTGCCAGAGATGGAGAGGTGGACTCGTGCGATGTCAAAGTAGTTTTGGACGGAGACCGTCGTTTCGGATACAGCCGCTTCGCCGGGGATCGGCTGACGCTCACCGGCCAGAGATGCCCAGACAATATTTGCAGGACCACGTGACCCATGCGAATCGCGATTATCGGCTCAGGGATTTCCGGCCTCGTGTGTGCGCATCTGCTGAACCCGGAGCATCGCATCACCCTGTTTGAGGCCAATGACTACGTCGGTGGGCACACTCACACAGTCCGCATTGAGATCGACGGAGAATCGCACGACATCGATACCGGTTTTATCGTCTTCAACGATCGGAATTATCCAAACTTCACACATCTCCTTGATCGACTCGATGTGCGATCGAGACCAACGTCAATGAGTTTCAGCGTGCACTGCGAGCAGTCAGGGTTGGAGTACAACGGGTCGTCATTGAATGGACTGTTCGCCCAGAGACGCAACCTAGTGCGACCATCGTTTCATCGCATGATCGCGGACATCCTGAGATTCAATCGCGAAGGCCCCCATCTTCTGGAAACACTCGATGATGACCTCACAGTCGGCGACTTTCTGCACGATCACTGCTTCTCAAGCGAGTTTGCAAGGCACTACCTGCTCCCGATGGGAGCCGCAATCTGGTCTTGCCCCACGCTATCGTTTGAACAGTTTCCGATCAGGTTCATCCTTGAATTCTATCAAAACCACGGGCTGCTGCAGATTTGTGACCGGCCGGTCTGGCGCGTGGTCGAAGGAGGCTCAAAGCAGTACGTCGAACGGCTGACAGTCCCGTTTCGAGAACAGATTCGACTGAGTTGTCCCGTGCAGTCGGTTCACAGGGGGGAAGAAGGCGTGAACGTGTCGTTCCAGGGTGCCGAGGCTGAAGTCTTCGACGAAGTCATCTTCGCCTGCCACAGCGATCAGGCTCTGCGGATGCTAAGCGACACGGATGATCGCGAGGAGTCAGTGCTGGGAGCGCTCCCTTATGGTGCGAATACGGCCGTGCTACACACGGACAAAACCGTCCTTCCCCGCCATCGACGCGCGTGGGCGAGCTGGAACTATCATCTGAACAGTGATCCGGCTCACCGGCCGACCGTCACATACAACATGAACATCCTTCAGCACATCCATTCCAAGAACACGTTCTGCTTGACACTCAATGCAGACGATCGGATCGACCCTGATCGCGTGCTCGCCAGATTTCGGTACTCACATCCGATCTTCACTACGCAGCGAGCCTGGGCGCAAAGCCAGCAGAGCGAACTGATTCGTCAGCGACGTACGTCATTTTGCGGCGCGTATTGGGGTAACGGCTTTCATGAGGACGGCGTCAATAGTGCGATCGCCGTTTGTCGCGACTTCGGTGTTGAGTTCGACACGGCAACAGCGCGACCGGCACCAAATTCGGCGGAGAGGGTCTGCGCGTGATGCCAGAGAATTTACAAGTCCCGACCGGGAGCTGTCTGTATCACGGTCATGTGATCCACACGCGACATGTGCCGTTTCGACACTCGTTTCGGTACGCCCTGTTTCTGGTGTACGTCGATCTGGCTGAACTCGATGTGGTCTTCTCAGGCCGCTGGCTCTGGTCAACAAATGGACCAAGACTTGCCTGGTTTCGTCGCACCGATCATCTCGGTGAACCGGATGTCCCACTCGATCAAGCTGTTCGACAACTCGTTCGCAGGGAAACCGGGCGCGACATGGTGGGGCCGATTCGCCTGCTGACACACCTGCGTTACTTCGGATATTTGATTAACCCGGTCAGCTTCTATTTCTGCTTTGACGAATCGGATTCACAGGTTGAGGCTGTTGTAGCAGAGGTCACGAACACTCCTTGGGGTGAGCGGCACTGTTATGTCATCGCGGAGCCCGGCGATCAGGACGGAGTGATTCGAGCGACGCACGCCAAGCAATTCCATGTCTCACCGTTCTTGCCCATGGAGATGAGTTACCGATGGTGCATCAGCCCGCCGACTGACACGTTGACCGTTGGCATTTCCAACGAACGAGCAGCTCGGCATGTGTTCGGTGTGAGTCTGTCGCTTCGCCGTCGGCCAATGACGTCGTTCAACCTCTTCCGGGCACTGGCCCGGCATCCGCTGATGACCGCTCAGGTTTCCGCCGCCATTTATTGGCAGGCCCTTCGACTCTGGTGCCGAGGCGCGACGTTCCATCCGCACCCTCATCGCGCCGCTATCGCCGTGGAGGATGACAACATTCGATCTCATGTGAATCATTTCAGTCAGAACGACATCGAGGAGTCTCCTGTTTCATGAATTCATCAGTTTCACTTGAGGCGGGCGCGCGTATTGAACGCCCGACTTGTCCGTCAACACCCGGGCAAACCGCCCCGCCACTGGGATGGTTTGACCGCCAACTCCGCCAACGGCTGCTGGCCCGTCTGGATGGTCTGGCAGACACCCAGATTAGGATCGTTGATGCTGATGGATGTCACGCAGCTGGCCACTGCAATGATCAGTCGGCATTGGCCACAATCGAAGTTCACGATCCGGTATTCTATCGCCGCGTGGCGACGTCCGGGTCGTTGGGGGCGGCTGAGTCGTTCATGAGTGGCGAATGGTCATGCTCAGACCTCGTCACGCTGCTGCGGTTGTTCGCCCGGAACGTCGAATCGCTTGGTAAGGCAGATCGCGGCAGCGCTCGAATTGGAAAGTGGTTTGCCAGAGTGGCGTCCATTTTCCGGCGAAACACTCGAGCCGGAAGCCGAAAGAATATCTCTGCCCACTACGATCTGGGCAATGAGTTCTTCGAACTCTTCCTCGACCCGACCATGATGTACTCGTCGGCCTGTTTTGATTGTCCCGATGCGACGCTCGAAGAAGCATCGCTGGCGAAATTGGACCGCATCTGCCGTCGGCTACAAATTGAACCGTCCGACCATGTCGTCGAAATTGGCACAGGCTGGGGCGGCTTTGCGGAATACGCTGCACTCCACCACGGCTGCCGCGTCACAACCACGACGATCTCGGCAAAACAGTTCGAATATGCGAAGCGGCGCCTCAACGTCTGTGGCGAGGCGGATTCAGTGAGCCTGTTACGACAAGACTACCGCGACTTGGACGGGCAATTTGACAAGCTTGTTTCGATCGAGATGGTCGAAGCCGTGGGATACGAGTTCCTCGACGCCTACTTCCAGCAGTGCGATCGGCTGTTGAAACCAGGTGGGCGCATGGTGATCCAGGCAATCGTCATGCCGGAGCAGCGATTCGACCAGTATCGTCGGTCTGTCGACTTTGTCCAAAAACACATCTTCCCCGGTGGGTTCTTGCCGTCACTCGCTTCGATTCAGGCGTCCGTCGGTCGCGTGACGAATCTGAGGCTCGTCGGTGCTGAGGACTTCGCACCAAGTTATGCACGGACGCTCCACGAATGGCGCACCCGATTATTGAATCGACTCGAAGAAGTTCGTGAATTGGGATTTTCCGAGGAATTCGTCCGCACTTGGGACTACTACTTTGCCTACTGCGAAGCTGCGTTCCACGAGCGGGCTGTTGGGCTTGTTCAATTGGAGTGGGTCAAGGTAGGAGATCGATGAGCAAAGGTTCTTCGTTCAATTTGATGATCCGAGCGGTCGAATTGGGTTACCTGCCGGACTCGTTGATTCGTTTTGGCATACGCCGTCTCTTGAAGGCCAGATTGCGGAATCTCTCGCAAGGTTCGTCCGTTGATCAGGACGAGCGAACTCACCGGTTGATCGCTGACGCCAGTGCTGGCCCCATTGCGCTCGTCCCCGAGCAGGCGAACCGGCAACACTACGAAGTCCCCGCCGAGTTCTTTCGATTGGTGCTTGGCCGGCAACTCAAATACAGCTGCTGTTTCTGGCCAGAAGGAGTGTCCACACTCAATGAGGCCGAAGAATCTGCACTCCGCGTCACTTGTGAGCGGGCAGGCATCGAAGACGGGATGAAGATTCTCGAACTCGGCTGCGGTTGGGGATCGTTGTCGTTCTGGATGGCACAGCAGTATCCGGAGAGTGTCGTCACAGCCGTCTCGAATTCCGGGACGCAACGCAAATTCATTGAATCAAGGGCAGCCGAGTCGGGACTTCGCAACCTGCACGTTGTCACGGCCGACATGAACCACTTCAATCCGGGCGAGCAATTCGACCGAATTGTTTCGGTCGAGATGTTCGAGCACATGCGGAACCATCGCGAAATGCTACGCCGGGTGTCACGTTGGTTGATTCCGGAAGGACGGCTGTTCGTCCATGTCTTCTGTCACCGGAGATTCGCCTATCCGTTCGAGTCAAATGGTCCGCAGGACTGGATGGCTGAGCACTTCTTCACGGGGGGAATGATGCCAAGCGACTCGTTGCTTGCGCATCACGATCAACATCTGCGGGTGACAAAACAGTGGCGTTGGAACGGAGAACACTACGCGCGAACTTGCAACGCGTGGCTTGACCGCATGGATTCGCAGCGTGAGAGGATTCGAGACATCTTCGAGACCTGTTACGGGTCGGCCGACACGGACACCTGGATTCAACGTTGGCGACTCTTTTTCATGGCGTGTGCGGAATTGTTCGCGTTTCACGAAGGCGAAGAATGGTACGTATCGCATTACCTGTTCGAGCGGCAGGCGTATCCTTTGACGACGCACCCGGAGTCGGAAGTCGCTGTCACTTCGACGCCAGTTCATCTTGGCCTTGACGCTGAACAAGTCAAATGATCGCCATCTCTGACGTGCTCTTGACCAACCTCTCCGTGATCGCCGGCTTGATGCTGGTGGTCTGGCTGATCAGCCTCCCGCTGCGAAACGTGAGCATCGTGGACATCGTCTGGGGAGCGGGCTTCGTGCTGATCGCCTGGGTCACCGTCGCCGTTACGACAGGCAGCGGTCCATCACGTTGGCTGTTGCCGGTGATGACCAGCTTGTGGGGTCTGCGGCTCAGCGGCTATCTCGCCTGGCGGAACATCGGCAAGGGGGAAGATAAACGCTACGCCGCCATGCGATCCAAGCGAAGTCCACAGTTTGCCTTCACCAGTCTGATCATGGTGTTCGCGTTGCAGGGCGCAGTCATGTGGATCGTCTCGCTTCCACTGCAAACCGGCATCGCCTTCGCTCAATCAGGTTGGACATGGCTGCACGGTCTGGGGATCGCCCTTTGGTCCGTGGGCCTGCTGTTCGAGTCAATTGGAGATCTCCAGCTTGCACGCTTCAAAGCAAATCCGAACAACGCTGGCATGGTCATGAATCGAGGACTGTGGCGATACACCCGCCACCCGAATTACTTCGGCGACTTCCTTGTCTGGTGGGGTCTGTATGCCACCGCAATCGCTCACACCACTGCCATTTGGACAATCATCGGCCCGTCGGTCATGACACTGTTTCTGATGCGGGTCTCTGGTGTCAGCCTGTTGGAGCAGTCTCTGCAACAAACACGACCGGGGTACGCAGAATACGCATGTGAAACGAATGCATTCTTTCCGTGGTTTCCAGCCGAGCGTGCCGACTTATGACTTTGATCTGCCTGTTGAGGTCCATCCCACTCGAATTCCTGTGGCAGGAACAGAACGACGAAATGTGAGTCCCTTTACAGATCGAGGACAGTCACTTGCTGACAATGCGAATTGAATGGGTCCACTGTGTCTCCAGGCATTTCCTCATCCAGCAGGAACTCTATGACAGCTCGACAATCTTGTGATCGCCCCATCCCATACGCAACCATGTGCACAGCACTGCGACTTCTCCTGCTTTCTGTGGGATTCGGCAGTGTCTGTCTGTCTCCTGTCTCCGTGATGACCCAGGCAGAGGATTCACAGAAGTTTCGGCCAAGGCGTCTACTCCCACCCAGACCGCCGATCACAGATCCGCCGATCCTCAGTGGACAGGACCCTGGTGTTCAGTTGGCAGACAACGAGTTGGTGCTTGGTGTTGTCGTCAACAAAAAACCGCGCGCGTACCCGATCAACATGCTCACCGGGCCAACTCGCGAGATTATCAATGATATGCTGGGAGACGTGCCAATTGCGGCAACCTGGTGCCATCTCTGTCACAATACGGTTGTCTATGACCGTCGAGTTGACGAGCAGACGCTCACCTTTGCCGTGTCAGGCAAGCTCTGGAAACATAATCTGGTGATGATTGATTCGGAAACCAGTTCGTTGTGGAGCCATTTCCTGGGGAAGGCCATGGACGGGTCGATGCAGGGAAAAAAGTTGCAGGCGATCCCCAGTAAGCTGACGACATGGGGCGACTGGCGTCGAGAGCATCAGGAAACAACAGTCCTCGCGATGCCTCGGAGAATTCGTCAATACGTCGAGGAGTACTATGACAAACCTGAAGACTTCGTCTTCGGATTTGTGATAAATGGACATGCTCATCATGCTTCGTTTGCGATGCTGCAAAACAACCCCGTGTTGAACCTTCAGTTACAAGACATCGACCTGTTAGTGACGTTCGATCCTCGGTGCACAGGGGCGCAAGTATTCGAGAGGTCGCTCGATGGGAAGACGCTGGCATTTACGTCGACAGCGAATCGCCGTATGAAGGACGATCAAACTGACACAGTCTGGGATCGTGACTCCGGCATTGCGGTCGAAGGCTCACTCAAAGGGAAGAGCCTGAAGCAAAGGGTCGGCATGCCCGCATTTGCAACCGCTTGGAAAGCTTTTCATCCTGAGAGTCAAAAGGTGCAACTGAGCAAAGCTGCAACGAACCAGTGATCCTCGTCGTTGATTGTCGATGCCCCCAAGGCGGAGTCCATATTGAGTGGAACAGTCTTCCAGGTGCATGGCGGTCTTGAGTTTGTCAATCAAGCGAGACTGCTGCTCGACATCTGATATTCCCTATCAACTCGAACGATTCTTGGGGCCACTGACACTTTCGTGTCGTGCGAGTTGTCGAAGATTCCAGTCTGGTCCGCCGCGAGGGACGCGACTCGGATTTGCACCCTTCGCAGGAGACGTGGGAGCCGAGTCACTCGTGCACTGCTGGAGATCACCGGAAACATCGACCGAGAGTCTCAATCATGATGCGATTACGCTTTCATCCCGAGCCAGGCGGCAAGCAGGGCAGCCGCGAGGATGTGGATAATCGCGATCAGGGCACCGACTCCGATCAAAGTTTGAGTGCCGTCATCCCGTGTCGGCTTTCTACCAAGGAGATGTTTGCTGACGACGCTGCACACCCACGACCAGTGCAGCATCACATGCAGCAGAATGTCGACGGCCAGCAGGCAGATCACTCCGAACTGAAAACCGCGCCAGTGTTCGACCGATCCTCCCCACAGTGTCAGGCTCTCGTTAGCCGGTCCGGGGGGAAACAGAAAATAGAGGACGACTGAGACCCACAGCAGTGTGAGAAACAAGACCAGCAACGAGACATCAACCCAGAAATTGAGCAGCGTCTTGGACATCCATCGTCCCTGCGGCTCTCGATGAGCGGGAGCTGGTTTCGGCGACGTACTTTCCGATTTGGGTGAAGTGTTCGTGTCAGTCGACGTCATCTGATTCGGACGATTCGAGGCAGAAGGGACATTCGGGCGAGGCAGGTTCAGGTCCCATTGAGTTTCGCAGGAAGCCGGCTCCACGAGCAACGGTGAGTAAGCCTGTCACAACGACGCAGCAAGCCGCCACTTGCAACAACCGGCGTCTCGTCGCCAGTTTAACAAACGACATGCCGATCCCGGCGGTCACCATGAGGGGCACTGTCCCCAGCCCAAAGGTGGCCATCGTCGCAGCTCCCCAACCGACGTGCTGGGTGGTCGCAGCGAGAGAGAGAAACGCATACACGAGTCCACAAGGGAGGAAACCCGTCAGCACTCCTGCGAGGAATGACGTCTGCAAGCCGGGACCTTTCAGGAGAGAAGCGAACTGCTTGCCCATCAGACAGCCCGTCACCGAAGCCGCAGGACTGCCAAACAAGCGAAAACCGGTCGCTGCCGATCCTTCGCTGATGAGGAAAAAACCAGCGATTAGGCAGAGCACGGCTGACACATTCACCCACTGGCTGGCGGTTTCTGACAGCCACAGACCGCCATACCCGACGATCGCTCCCAACGTTGAGTACGTGAAGATGCGGCCCATGCTATAGCTCAGTTGAGCAGCGAGGTTGCGAGAGATGCTGGAGCGGTCGATGCCGACCATCACGGCAAACCCGCCACACATCCCGATGCAATGGGACGACCCCAGCAAGCCGCCGAGGAACACCAAGGGCAGTTCCATCATGTGTCTGCCTCCATCGGCAGAGGAACGGTCGGCACCGCAGCGTCGTGTGAAGCGACGAGACTCTGATCTGATCTCAACTGCGGATGCGATTCAGTCGACTGCAGTCGAAGTGAGTTGCCGATCACCACGACACTGCTGACCAGCATGAGCATAGCCGCGAAGATCGGATGCAGCCAACCACAGGCAGCGGCCACGATCCCTAGTGAGTTGTAGCCCACAGCCCAGCCGAGGTTCTGGCGAATGATCCGCACCGTCCGGCGTGCGTGCTCGATGGCCCAGGGCACTCGACACAAATCGTTCGACAACAGGCAGACATCCGCGGAGTCGCGAGACACATCGGACCCCGATCGCATGGCGATGCCAACATCGGCTGCCGCAAGAGCCGGTGCGTCGTTAATTCCATCTCCAATCATCGCCACTTCGCCGACCTCCTGCTTCGCCTCTCTGATGAGCGACAGCTTATCGTCCGGCAACAGTCCTGCATGCACGGGAACATTCAACAGCGAGGCGATCTGTCTCCCTCGCCCCGCATGATCCCCCGTCAGGATCGCAACATCGAGGGACAACTGTCGACACTCTGCGATC
Source organism: Planctomycetaceae bacterium (assembly GCA_029259815.1). Taxonomy (GTDB): domain Bacteria; phylum Planctomycetota; class Planctomycetia; order Planctomycetales; family Planctomycetaceae; genus JAHBXU01. The sequence continues at coordinate 16,045 of JAJDEJ010000098.1, forward strand.
GCATCTGCGGCTTCTTCTCGCAACACCTCGTTGAAGACAAACATGCCTCGCACGGCCCCATTCCAGCCGATGAGTGTCACTGCCTGCCCCGCCGTCTCCTCTTGATCAAGCGCACTTCGCAGCACGTTCGGGACATTGAGAGCGTGCTGCCGCATGAGTTTTTCACTTCCCAGCAGCGTGGGCGAGTCTTCACCATCGAGGTGCCCCTGCACTCCCAGTCCTGGGAGGCTCTGAGAATCGATGACACTGTGTGGGCTCGTCGAAGTATCAATATCTTTGAGAAGGGACCGAGCGAAGATGTGTGTCGAGGTCTCTGCCAACGCTCGGGCACGGGCGTTGATTTCGGAAGTCGGGGTGTGTCCATCACTGTGCACACGGCAGACGTGCGCGACGTTTGTCGTCAGTGTGCCCGTCTTGTCGAAGCGGACGGCTTTGACCGCAGCGAGTTGTTCGATCGCATCGCCACTGCGGAACAGCACCTGCTTACGCGCGGCATGATCGAGACTGCACCACGCAGCCAGAGGTGTGGCCAATCCTAACGCACACGGGCAAGCGACGAGCACCACGCTCATCGCTGCCATCAGGCCGGCGCCCCAGCTTGAGGCCAGTCCGTGAGCGACGAATGTGGTGACCGCAATCAACGTGACCAAGGGCAGGAACCAACCCGCCATGCGATCTGCGAGCCGTTGGTGCACTCCCTGCGATTGACGTGCTTCCTGGACCGCAGCGATCAGTCGGGAGAGTGTGCCTCCCGACGGTCGTTCGGTAACCCGGAGAGTCACTTGGGCATCAAGGTTAAGCGTGCCGCCGATGACATCATCGCCGGGTTGTTTGGTAACGGGCCAGCTTTCTCCGGTGACCAACTGCTCATCAACAGACGCGGTGCCGGTCACCAGTTGCCCGTCGGTAGGGAACCGTTCGCCCGGCTGAATGCGGAGCTGATCGCCGATGACCACGTCCGCAATCGGGATCTCATGCAGAGCGCCATCCCGTTCTGCAGTTACGACATCTGGCAGTAGCCGTTCGAGCTCATCGAGCGTCTCGGTCGCCCGGATGCGGCTGGTCGCCTCCAGCCAGCGGCCGAGGGTCATCATCACCAGGACCATACAGCCGACTTCAAAGTAGGTCTGCCCGGAACCGCGCATCACGGAGGTGACGGAGTAGGCGAACGCTGCGATCACCCCCGCCATCACGAGCAAGTCCGTCGACAGGACGCCCCGTTTGAGCGACTGCATCGCGGAGACAATGATGGGTTGCCCCAACAGCAGGAGCACGGGAGCCGACAACAGCAGGCACAGGGATCGCAGCAAGCCGGCGAGCGAGGCAGACATCCCTATAGAGTCGTCGACACCGTAGATGTCAAAGCTCCACAGGGTCATGGTGAAGACCATGACGTTCATCGTCAGAAAGATCGCCAGTCCCAGCCGCGTGAGCGTCCAGCGAGCCGCCCCTTCGTCACCGCTCTCCTGCGTCACACTCGACGCAAACTGGCATCCGAAGCAGCAATAGCTCGGTTGTGAAGTCTCCTCGGCTGACGCACGCGATCCAAACCACGACCGGGGCACCGGCAGGCCACAGTAATCACAGGCTGTGGTCGAGACGGCGTCGGTCATGGAGGTGTGACGAGTTCCGACTGCATCGCCGGCAAGAAGTACGTCAGGCTGTAGTAGATCACGAAGATCCAAAACAGAACCCAGATCAGCCGTACGTACCACGGAATCTCATTGCTGGTATACGAATGGTGCTGATGCTCTTGCTCAGCGGTGGCTTGTTCTTCGAGGGACATCAGGAGTCCACCTCCGTTGCACGTTGTTCGTCGAGCATTCGTTCGGTTTCCAGCATGGTTTGTTTGGGGCGTTCAATATCATGAAACATACCATGCCCAATCGCCCACAGCATCAAGCACAGGAAGCCCATGCTGGCGAGCAGATAGTTCACCACCGGTGTAAAGGCAAACGCTCCGCTCGCTTCCCCTTTGATGACACCGTAGAACTCGAACAGTTTGTTGACGAATCCGACGCCACTCGGCACCAGGATCAACACGGCGAGCACAGCCGTCACGATGAACATTGTGCGCTGTCGGTTGGCAGGTGGTGAGGTCATGTTGAAACCGATGAATGTTGGAAGCCAATAACAGGCGAGAGTGTGCGACCGCTACTCGGCAGCGTCGCCTTCGAGTGAGATTTCTGCCACGGGTGACTTCACGAAGTCTTCGTAATAAGGGTAGCTCTCCAGCCAAGACCCGAGCCATTGAATGTAGGTGATAATCGCCAGTCCGCGATCGTTCGGCTTGTCGGGCGACCCGTCGAAGAACCACGGGTACTGAGGCATGGGTGAGCCTTCCGATAGATCGGTGGGCTTGAAAAAGTGCACCGCATGCCAGTCATTCGACCGACGACCGCCCTCACGGCAGAGGTCGGGACCAACACGTCGCGTGCCGAACATGACTGGCCGCTGTAACTCGTTCTGATACTCCCCAGAGGTCGAGACCGGCCCCCACCTCAGATCTTCGTTGGACACGGGGCGCACAAATTGACTGTGGCAGTGCCAGCAGGCTTCGCCGACATACACCTTGCGGCCAAGCCTCAGTGCCTCTGCGATCTTGGTGTCGTACCATTCACTTCGAGCACCGGTTTCTTCGGGCGGCGTGCCGTAGACCTTCTTGAACGATTCAGGATACCGCTGAGCCAGGTCTTCAAACTGATATCGCAGGTTGGGATTCACCAACTCCTCGACGGTCTTTTCCGGCAGGTCTCGGTACATCATCGCAGGAACGAGCGCGTTGGAGAGAAAGGCGAATCCAAAGAATGCCAGTCCCGCGACGAAGAACACACCCGATTTACTCTCAAACATGATGACTCACTTGATTTCAATATAGATTCGATTGTCTCACTCAGTGTTCCACAGCTGTGTCAGGACAATCGCACACGGCTGAGTTGCCAGGTCTTGTACAGGTTGTAGACGAAAGCCAGTTGCCCCCCGAAGATGGCGAGCCCTGAAACCACACGCACGGCCCAGAATGGTTGTGAGATCTCGACTGACGCATCCCATGGCTGGAGTGCGGCCCATGACCACCCTTGGAAAAGTCCACCGAGGATGAGGTCACTCGCCATCACCAGCATGCCTCCGGCGGAGAGCCAGTAGTGCCATTCGCACAAAGTCTGACTGTACCACTCCTGCTTGAGAAGTCGCGGGAACAGATACGTCATCACCCCCAGCAGCCACATGCTGAACACACCGAACATCACGAGGTGTGCGTGACCGACGACCCAGTCGGTGAAGTGGATGAGTGCCTGGAAGGTCAGCGTGACCTGCAGCGAACATTGCAGGCAGGTCAGGAAGTAGTAGACCATGCCCGTGTAGAACCAGCGGATCGGCAGGTTATCCCAGAACTGACGTCCATCGCCCCAAAGAGTGCCGAAGAAGTTGATCACCACTGTCAACACCACCAGTTCGACAGCGATTGTGGACATGATCGCCCCGTACTGCAGGAACATGGGAATCGGCGTGTACAGGAAGTGGTGAATCCCCTGCAGCGGATAGAAGAAGGCCAGCCCCCAGAAGCCGACGAGCGAGAGCCCGTGACTCCAAATCGGTTTCTTGAGCAGGATGGGCACGAAGTAGTACATCATGCCCCAGCCGAGGGGTGTCACGAACAGGCCGACGAGATCGTGAATGAACAGTCCTCCAACGGCTCCCGCACTCGACCCGGACACAAAGTATTCCGGGACGAAGTTCCCCATCGCGTAAGTGAGAAACGTCCAGATGAACGCTGCCACAAAGTACCACAAGGTGACGTACATCGGCCCCTTCTGCTTCATGATCGGAGCCATGAAGTTGATCGCGACCAGCAGCAAGCCCAGTTGGGCGACAGGGTCAATCCAGACGGGCGTCTCACCCCACTCCAGACCTTGAGCTTGCCCCAAGAGAAGTCCGACAGCTGTTGCCACGACAACAAACTGCCAGGCACAGAAGATGAAGAGCGAAAGTCGGCGGTCCAGCACCGGACGCAAGGTCAATCGCGGAATCACCCAGTGCAGCATGCCGAGGAACGCGTTGGCGAGGAACCCGTAGGCGATGGCATTCGTGTGCACCATTCGCCAGCGACCGGGTGAGAAGATCTCGATGCCATTCAGCGGGTTGTGCTTGATGAGCTGAAACGCCATCAAGAAGCCGCCGCTCATCGAGATGAACAGATAGGCCAATGCCGCGAGGAAATACCACGCAACCAGTCGTTCGTCGACAAGTTCCTCATGCGTAGGGAGCGTTGCAGGTGTGGACTCGTCAGTCTTCGAGTTTTCGTCAGCCATCGTGGCGAATCGTTTCTGGGAGAGTATCGTTGTGAGTTGATTGAGAGCGAACGGCGATCATTCAGGCCGGAGTGGCTGAGTCGGGTCGCCGGTAGGGTTGGAATTGTCCCCAGGGTGCGAGGACGGCAATCACCCAACCAAACAGCAAGTGAGTTCCTGCTGCGACCCACGGCGGCAGGACACTCGGGTCAGTGATCCAGTTCCCGCCGAACAGCCTTGGTTGCAGCCAGGAGAGGATGGCGTAATAGCTGATGAGCCAGAGGCCGATTGCCAAGAGGGACGCAACGACCAACCGTTTCACCAACGAGGCCGATGTGCCACAGATCCGTATCAGCAGCCAGTAGATGGGGATACCCAGCACCATGCCCGTCATGAGGTACAGGCAGCACCCCAGCATCAGTGTCAAACCACCCGCATCCGAACTGAGTTGCAGCGCCTTCTCGCCCATCGGAAACGTCAGGTAAATGCGAACCAACTCCAGTGCACTCTTGTCAGCAACTGGGGCTCCGATCACGTTGGCCAGCAGACTGACCATGGCAGCGATTCCGCCGAGTACAGCACCGGAGTAGGCGTAGTAGTCGCCATAAAATGCGGGCGGTGGCCAATGGGCTGACGGCTGCGCTCCAACTTCAGCTTCGAGCTGTTGCACACGCTGCTTGAGTTCAGCCAGCTCTTTTTGTTTGGCGTCGACTTCGGGGGAATCGGGCATGGTGGCGAGTTCAAGTGTGAGTCAAGTAGGAAGCAGTGCTCGTTCAATCAGAGACGCAGCTTCATCCGCCGGCTTCGACAGCAGTTTCCTCAACCGGTAAGTAGGGAGCTCCCGGTCCGGGTGGGGGACTGTCTCCGGTCCGTCGACGATTAGAGACGTACATCACGTACGCCACCAAATCCCAAATTGTATCCGGCTCGTCCTTGAGAACATTGGAAAATCCGGGCATGGGGGTTCCATTAATGCCTGAGTAGATGCGCCGATAAACGTCCATGGGGAGTTGCCCCCCTCGCAGCATCCCCGAGGTGAGGTCAGCTGCTCGTGTGGGGTTTTGCCAAGTGTCCTTTAAGCCCGCTTTGAGGTTGTCAGCCGTCAGGCCGCGCCCATCTTCGCCGTGACATTTCGAGCAACCCTTCGTGAGAAACGCCTTCTTCCCGGCGACCACATGCTGCTGTGTGAACTCCGGCTGGGGCGTCATGGGATGCACTTCACTCTGGCTCGCTCTTTTCCAGGCATCGACGACGAGCGGCACAAGATCCTCTTCCACGACCTCTGGGTCGACCTCCTCCTCTGCCTGGGCAGTGAGGGCGATTTGGTTTTCCAATTCACCACGATGGGTCAACACGAGGACATAGTCGACGACCGCTTCGACGTCCTTCTTCGGTAAGAGCTTGAATGCCGGCATTGATGTGCCGTGGATGCCACGATGGACTGTCCGGATCAAGTCTTCACGCAGCGGCTTTGACCCATAGGGGGTCGATGTGAATTTGAAGATCCCTCGCCGGTAATCGCGAGGCTTCGGATACATGGCCGCCGCTACCGGTCCATTGCCGTTACCACTCACGCCGTGGCATTGCACGCACCGCTTCTGGTAGACAGCTTGCCCATGTTTCAACCAGTCGGTTGTCACACCATCATGTCCCAGTAATTGCGGCTCACTGTATGTTCCCACACGCTGACGGACCTCAGCACGCACGTCCGTCTGTAATTCTCCGGAGAGTTCCAAGACCTCGGGACTGTATTCCCATTCCGGCTCAGGAGTACGCTCACAGCCAGAACCCATCACAGCCGCCACACTCAGCAGCACTAAGAAACGAGACACGCAACGACTCCCCCCAGATGAACGCCCGAAGAAATGATTTCCAAGACTCTAATCCCTGACTCATGTGCACCGCGACGGACGACCATCGGGACAGACTTTCGTCTCGGATGCACGTCATGTGCCAAACGATATATCTGACATGATTACGAAAATCAATCGTTACAGAGTGCGCGCCGTTGGTCCGTTTTGGGCACAGCGAGGATGAAATGAGTGAGCGAAAATGACACAGCCCAAGTCACGCAATGTGCAAATCCGCACGCCCTCGGCAGAAGTGAAAGCTCACAGCACGGTCGTGGGTCAATTTGATCAAAAGACGTTTCGGGTGGCACGCCCTTCCTGTTGGTCAGGGCGTGCCACCCTTTGAATGGTCAAACTGACCCACCACCCACAGCACTCTCGAAAGGGATGCTCATATTCTGAGGCAAACGAGAATAGGCGGGGATTTCGAGTTCAGATCTGCAAGCTGGCACTGCCGTGATTGACCCTGCCCGTGAGTACTGCCGATCCCAGACGTCTCTATTTCCAGTACCGCTTCCAATGCAGCTTTTCTTGGGAACGGGCTACTGCGTCGCGTCATCGCAGCGGCTCAGCTGGTCGAGTCATCGGATCACTATGACGGATCTTGAAGATAATCAGACTGGGAGGCAATCTGTAGAGTGATCGCGAGAGGTTCATCGGTACTTGTTTCTCGTACCTTACAATCCTCGAGGCAGAGTGATGTTGATCACTGCCCCTCCCTGTTTCTCTTGAACAACGGCGATGACTCCATCATGTGCAGAGACAATCCGGTGCGAGATGGCCATGCCCAGGCCTGTCCCCTTCTGCTTTGTGGTGAAGAATGGCTCGAAGATATGCTCGATCTGCTCTGTCGTGAGCCCGGGACCTTCATCGGCGATTGAGATCATCACGGCTGGCTTGCCGTCCAGTTCGGCATCCTGACAACTCAACGTCACCTTGCCCCCTGCTGGAGATGCCGCAACGGCGTTTTCAAAAACATTGCGGAAGACTTGTTCGATCCGATGGCAGTCTGCGATGCAGGCAGTCTCAATGTCCCCCACAACGTCCGAGAAGGAGACGTTGAGCTCCTTGTAGGTCTGGACGATATGTTGCCAGGACATGTGCCAGACGTCCTGTAGATTGCACCGTCCCAGAGAGAGTTTGACAGGTGCGGCGTAGTTGCGGACTTCTTCATACAGCCTTTGCAGCTCTTCGAGAGCCGTTTCGATACGCCCGGTGAGGTCGATCTGCCGCGGCTGGTCGCTGAGATCGAGTGATAGCATGTCGAGGCAGGCCCTCGCCCGCTGCAAGGCATTGCGGCTTTCATGGGCAAGCCCGGCGATCACCTGGCCGATGGCCGCAAGACGCTCGGATTGCACGAGCTTGTCCTGCATTTCCCTGAAGGCAGTGATGTCATGCCCGATCGAAAGCACTTCTGTGACTTGGCCGTCGGGATCGCAGAGTGTCTTGGCCGACCAGGCAATTCGCAGCTGGCGTCCGTCTCGAGTCTGAATGGCGTTCACGTGGTCTCGCACTTCCTCACCGTCAACGACCTTTGAGAAGAGTTCCTTGATACGAGGAGCATCCTCCTCGGGAATGAACAATTCAAACCAATCCTGACCGACGACTTCCTCCAGTGGATAGCCGGTCAGTTCCTGCATGAATTGATTGAAGCGAACGATCTTTCCATCCGGGCTGAGGATGAGCACGATCGCCTGGGCCGTTTCTAACAAACGGTCAGAGAAATCACGTTGTTGTTGAAGTTCCTCCTGGACTCGCAAGCGTTCGGTCACATCGTGGATCATCCAGACTTCATGCTCGTTGTATTGGTACGCATTGAATTCCGTCAGGATCTCTCGACCGTCTTTTGTCCGGAGCGTGAGGGTCCGCGCCTGAGGGAACTGTGCCAGCCGGTCCTTTTCATATTGGAGCCGGTACTTCTTTCCTCTTTCGCCGAACAACGTGCGGAACCACGTGTCCCGGTCGGGAAGTTCGTCATCTGCGAACCCAGTCAGCCGTTCCACGGTCGGATTCAGCCGCACGGCTCCCGTCTTGTTGTCGACATAAGCTGCACCGGCCGGCAGATGGTCGATCATGAACTGCACTTGAGTATCGCGTTTGCGAACTTCGTCCTGTGAGAGCTTGAGGTCAGCGAAGGTTCGCAGACGGGTTCGCAGGGCATCCGGATCGACGGGTTTGAGCAGGTAGTCAGCAGCACCGGCCCGGATGGCCGCGAGACTGCTTTCCAGGTCGGCATAGCCGGTGATGACCAGCACAGCAGCATGTGCAGCTTGCTCAACAATTTGTTGCAGGAGATCGTCAGCTGAACCGTCCGGCAGACGTCGGTCCAGCAAGATCGCAAAGTAGTCCTGCCAGTTGTCGCGATCCATTGCCTGAGCCACCGTCGCGGCCAGATCAACGCGGTAACCGTCATGTCTCAAGATGCGGGACAGACTGCTGCGAATGCCTGGGTCGTCATCGATAACCAGCACGGCAAGATCGGAGTGACTGGCAGGCATGCGGGATGGGGCTCCTTGAATCGGGGCTGGCCACACACTATCAGTGCGATGGTCCCAAGGGCAACGTCAGCCGAAATGTTGAGCCCTTGGTGGGGCAGTCTACGAGTTCGAGCCGACCAGCGTTTCGTTCTGCGTATCGCTTGGACATGGCCAGGCCAATCCCAATCCCCTTCGCTTTCGTCGTGAACAAGGGCTCGAAGATGCGCAGCCGGTCCTGTTCATCAATCCCGTCTCCCTCATCTGAGACATCGATGATGGCTGTGCCCGCATGGCTTCGCAAAGAAATCGTGATCTGCCCGCCATCTTCCGATGCCTGCACCCCATTGCGGATGAGATTCACAAGGATCCGATCGATATGATCCGGGTCGGCGGCGACAGGCAGACAGTCCGCAGCCGTGTTGATCGTGATCATTGATCCCAGTGCCCTCCGTTGGCGGTCCGCCACTTCGCGGACTCGTTCGACGACATCGAAGATGATCGTTGTCTTCTGGGGCTCGCGGGCATAATCGAGCAGGTCGCCCACAATATGATTGGCCCGGTCGACTTCGCGTTGAATCTCTGCGATGGACTCCTGGGCCTCTGCGTCCAGCGTGTCACGGACCAACTCCAGATAGTAGGCAGCGTTGCGAATGACTCCCAGCGGATTACGAATCTCATGAGCGACGCCTCCAGCCAACTGGCCGAGCAAAGCGAGACGCTCCATCGCGTGACGTCTGCGTGTTTCCGCCTCGGCTTGTCTGCGATCCGAAAGATCCACGATATGAGCCATCACTAACAGGCCGTCTGCTGTTTGCATCGGGTGCAGGCTGATGTCGACGGGGAACTCTGTGCCGTCGTTGCGACGGGCGAAGAGTTCGTGCTCGGCTCCCATCGGTCGCGTTTGGGGAGCAGCCAGAAATCCGTCGCGGTCGTCCCGATGTCGCTCGTGAAATCGAGAGGGAATGAGCACTTCAATCTCTTGACCAATCAACTCGTCCCGATTGTATCCGAACCAGTTCTCGGTCTGCTTGTTGACGAGGGCAATCCGACCACTGTGATCGACGATCACCATTGCCGCCGGGGAGGACTCGACGACGAGGCGAAAGCATTCCTCGGCTCGCGATGCCTCATCGTTTTCGTGCGACGTATCTGAATTCAAAGGCTCACCCTGACAGCTCTGGCAGGTTGCTCCACTCTGCCATTCTCTCGTGACTCGATTGATTGTGACACTGTCATTATAGCATCCATAATGTCCGATTTGCGGCGGACACAAACTGGTGCAAGGAGTATGCCAGACAAGACATCACTTTGTCGTTACCTTGTCGAATCAGGAGTTGTCCCTGCGACTGTGCATGTCCGCACGAGAGTGTGTCAATCAGCACACTGGTTTTGTGTGGCAGGTTGGCTGGAGAGGATCTGTTGAATAATTCCTGGAATCGTTTGATCTATGGCTGTTGGGCACCGATCTATGACTGGTTCATCGGGATTCCACCCTTTGTCCGTGCTCGTCGTATGGCGATCGATCGACTTGGCCTTCAACCAGGTGATCGGCTGCTGATTGTTGGCATCGGGACAGGTGCAGACCTCCCATTCCTGCCACCCAGGGTTGATGCGGTGGGCATCGATCTCAGCCTCTCGATGTTGCGAATTGCCAGTCAGCAAGCCGGTCGAACCCCAGGGAATGTGCAACTCATCGTCGCAGATGCCGCCCAACTGCCGTTTCGACCCGAGGAGTTCGACCGGGTCTTGCTGGGACTGATCCTGAGCGTCGTGCCGGATCCCCAGGCGTGTCTTGCAGAAGTGACACGAGTTACGTCGCCAGATTGTCGAATTGTCGTGTTTGATAAATTCCTGCACCGTGAGACGCCATCACTGCTGAGGAGGCTGGCGAATGTCGTCACGCGGTTCTTCGGGACAGACATCAATCGAGATTTGGCAGGAATCGTGTCTGCATCCAAGCTTGCAACTTCAACCCGAGAGCCAGCTGCATTCGGCGGTGCCTACGAGGTGATTGAGCTTCGGCATGAATCCTGCTCTCTTGGATGAGGCTACCTCACCACAGGCGTCGCATGTGGACCACCAGACGCCAGCTTTCTGTTGACGGAGTTTCTGAGATGAGTCCCGCGCTGATGACTGAATCTGCTTCCGATCGCCCTTTCAACCGCAAACAGGCCATTCAAGCACGGGCCATTCAAACTGAGTCTGAAGCAATCCTCTCCCGCAATTCACACCTGCTCAATCAACCGATCTTTTGCAGCTTCCACGAGGGCACGCTCATACTGCAAGGACGAGTTCGAAGCTACCATAGCAAGCAGATTGCTCAGACAATCGTTGCCAACGTCGCAGGTGTCGTGCAAGTCGTCAATCAGATCGAGGTCGACGACTCGCGGAAGTCTTTGGATTGATGATCAGACCGTGACGTCCCACGGCGGCTTTGAAGCATCCATTCGTCGAGATCCGAATCTCTCCAGCACGGTCGTACGCAGCTGTTCTGCGAGGTGTGCCCAAAGTGTTGCTCGACCGGGGAAGATGCTGAGTATGTTCTCGATGCCATGCGGTTCGCGCGAATGGTCGATGATGGTCGGGAGCGGTGCATCACCCGGCTGGATCTGCTGTACGTGCATGGCCTGAATGGTTGTTCCGGCCCAATCATGCACCGTGACTGCCTTGTCAGACATGTTGGGGAACAATTGACCGAGTTGTCGCTCGATGATGGCGACTTCCGGTTCCTCGATCTGATTGTTGTCGGCATTGGAAACGATCTCCCAGCGGCTGGTGCCAAACACGGACGTTTCGTGATGGGGGATGTGGTTCAGGCCAACGCCGTCCAAGATACAAAAGGGATCGGCACTGAGGCCGGGAGTGATCGCCCGCAAGTGCGTTTTCAGACAGACCAGGCGGTAGTCGGATTGCTCTGTCGCAATCGCTTGGTACAGCTGAGGGAACCTCGTGACGCTGAATGCCCCAGTGGCCAGGATGACCAGACGAGCTGGCAATTCTTCATTCGCTCCGACAACGACTCCCTCCACACTTCGATCCTCCATCATGAGACCGGTGACGACTGTATTCGGGCGAATCTCTGCCCCTGCGTTACGAGCCGTTGCTGCCAATTGACTGAGCAACACGTCCGGTCGAAACGACCGATCCGGCAGCCGCGTCGTCCAGGCGACATTGTCATGTCTCAACTGCGGCAGATTCCAGTTCAATTCGCCAGAGAGCAGTTGCTGATAAGGGATGCCTGCTGTGTCCCAGGCTCTTGTCCAGTCCTCCTGACTCGACGGATCTTTCAGGCTCCCATAGATCATCCCGCCCACACCTGGCTCGATGCATTCGGGGCAGAATTCGAGCGTTTGCAGCAGGGAGTTGTAACACAAGCCAGCGAGTTGAGGATGCGTCCTTGCGAACCAGGCTCCGCTGTGCAACCAGCCTTGATTCTGCGTTGAGGCGGCATATCCCAACTTCGAAGATTCGATCACGGTCACGGGTAAACCGGCTTCGGCTAATCGCGCAGCCGCTGAGAGTCCTGCGAACCCGCCGCCGACGATGACAATCCGTTCGGAAGAATGCGTGGGCCGTGGCATGATCCACTCCGTTTCCTTATGGCATCACAAACTCGTGGCCTTCAGGGCGAACCGTCAGGACAGGGCAGGGGGCCTTTCGGACGACCTTCTCTGCCGTACTTCCCATCAGCATGTGAGCGATGGCTCCCCGTCCGTGTGTTCCCAGTACGATCATGTCGATGTCCTGCTTCTTGGCATATTGGACCAACTCGACAAAAGTCGATCCCAGGATCGCCTTGCGAACAATCTTCAGCTTTGCCTGCCACTCCTGAGAAGGCAGAGTATTGAGTTTAGCTTCCGCTCCGCGCTGCAGATCCTCGTCCAGTTTTTCGACTCCGACGTATCCGATGCCGAATTCGGAGTACGCCGCGGCTGGTGGCTCGGTCACGTTCACGAGATGCAACTCCGCACCGAATGTTTCCGCGAACTCGCACGCATACCGCAGCGCATGGTCACTGCACTCACTGAAGTCGGTCGCCGCCATGATGCGTTTCAGCTTGATCATCACTTTACCTCTCTGGGGAAAACAACAGTCACTCTTCAGTCATCTCGCGCACAATCCAGACGGAGCACGAGGCATGTCGCAGGACGTTCTCAGAAGTGCTTCCCAGGAAGAACCGATCAATTCGGCTCAACCCACGATGCCCCAGCACGACCAGGTCTGCATCCACTTCCTCAATGACTGCCAGAATCTCGTCGTCGATGGACTCCGTTTCTCGGTACTCACTCTTGACGTGTGGTGTCGTCTGACGCAAGCGATCAACAGCCCATGTGAGCGCCTCCCTCGCCTGACGTTTCTCACCCTCCCACAGCGATCCTGTTTTCTGGTAAATCGCCATCCCGGGATGCAAGACGACCGTCACCACACTCAGGACGGTGATCTCGACGTGCTCCCCCCAGTGAAAGCGGGCTACCATCTCCACTGCTTGTCGTGAAGCCTCCGAACCATCGTGACAAACGACGATTCGGAGAGGCTGATCGGCAGATCGAGTGCTCTTGTGAGGACGTGTGACGAGGACAGAGCAAGGAGCGTGCTTGGCCACCCTCAGTGAGACGCTCCCCAGGAGGAATCGTCGAGTGGCAGTCATGCCGCGTGCTCCAAGCACCATCAGATCGCAGTCGCTCTCTTCGGCCACACGCACAAGTTCATCGGCAGGATGTCCCGCCAGCGGGTACGTCTCGACCGTTCCGTTGATGCCCTCAAATCGAGCCGCCTCCTCCAGCAACAGAGATTCGGCTCGCGCGTGGTATTGATCGAGCATGTCATTCACGCTCTGAGGAAACTCACGTCGCATCTGAGCCAACGACGGCACTAATGCGACGTTCGCAATGATGAGGCTCGTCGGCTCCGGGAACGGCAACCGAGCGAGAAACCAGTCAGCCTCACGCGACGCCTCCGAGCCATCAGTCGCCAGAATTACCTTCATCGCTGCTCCTCTACCAGGGGCTCATTGGAGGCGATCGTGATGCTCCGTGCATAACGATGGCACTCGATGCAGCTCATGGTCGCATCCATCCATTTGAGTGCAGCCCGGTCAAGATTCCCGTTGTCAGCAGCATCCATGAGTTCCTTGGTCGTCTGTTGAAACTCGCCGCTGAAGTTGCGATACACCGCATCGTTCGTGACACGCCACTTCTCCGCAGTACTCATCGTATTGAGCTTTTTCGCTCCCTCCTTAATAAGGGTGAAGTCCTCCATCGCCAATCCTTCGAGGAGTTTGCTGGAGGCTTCCAATTTCAGTCGCATGAAATGGCTCAGGTCCTTCTTCGATTGCCTGACCTTTGGCGGCACGTCAGTCTGAGATGGCTCCTTGTCATCAGCGGCGACTCCCAAGCTCCACGCGGCCAAGACTCCAGCACAAAGCAACGTGAGACCTCCAGATATCCGTGAGCGAGTCATGTTCATTCCTCGATGAGAGAGATTGCCTACCGACACCATTCGGCAAAGCGCGTGCCGAAGGTCGAGTAACAACTGCCTCTTGAAAAACATGTGATTATCGCTTGCTGCACACTTGACTGCGCGCTCATCCGCACACATTGAGCTTGGCCGCACAGTGAAAAGCCTGTCTGAGCCTTGGCAGGTCATCGTAATCATTGGCATGAATCAGATCGACCGAAAGAAGACTTAACCATGTTTCTCAAACAGTCTTACCTGAACTGTCTGTCACAGGCGTCTTACATGATCACTGAGGAGGAGTGGTTTCCTTTCAAAACTGATTCACGTGTTATGAGATCTCATCGCTCCTGACAGACGAATGTGATCTTCCAGTTGTGTCCGTTCCTCTTCATGACACTCCACTCCATTGGTGGCGAAGAGTCTCCCAGCTACTCATTCAACTAACGACGAAAAGCGACCTGCCACTCTCGGCACTCCATTTGCCGACTGACCATCGAACAACATCGACAGCTCTGCTTCAGCCATTGCCCGCGCAATGTTGTCGTTCATGAAGGACGCTGGCGGATCATCAGCGAGCAGTGACTGGAATCCGATCCCTGCGAGAGCCAAACCGGTCCCTATGAACGATCGCCGAGTCACTTGAAAGTGAGCCAACACTTCCTGTCCTCGCTCTTCCGAGTTTGCACGTGTCGTTTGATTGCACGATTCGCAGTGGGGGTTCGATTGTGCCGGACCTGCGACGCTGATCACTTTACCTATTCCGAGACCGGCTTGGTGAAATCAAATGCAAATACTTGTGCTTTCGTGAGCTCAAAGCGAATGCGGACCTCTGGAGATGGGCTGTTATCAATGGATTGGCCTTGCCATGTGATCGGTTGTGCGTAGCCCGAATGACTTATTGGGTCGCAGTCTTCGAGAGAGTATCCCTCGATCACGTGATTATCATCATCACGGAGTTCCGCGCGGAGCACGCCCCCGCTTTCTGAGACGACTGTGTTCACCATGAGGTCTCCGATTGGGGGAATCAACAACGGCCGCGTTAGCACATATCCTGGTGCTTCACTGGAAGGACGCAGGCCGACAAGTCGGTTGCGCTCGGCGGTCGCCATTCCGATCGCTCTCTGATTGTCCAGATCGTTGTGATCCGACGCAGAACCACCGTAGTAGAAACGCAATTCGTCACCGTGCTCGACTGGGGTCTCAGCAGCGATCACCATGCCGTGATCCCAATCCCCTTCCGCTCCACGCTCCAAGGCTGCGTGATGCGTCGGCACTTGACTCCAGTGTTCTCCATCGCCGCTCCACGCGAACTCGCTATGCATGAATCCCGTCCCGCGATCGTACACTTGAAGCATGCCCCAAAAGAGATCTCCCAGCCGAAACACCGTCATCCCATAGAACTCCTGTTTTTCCGTTTCCGTCGGAACAAGGATCGTGCGCTCGTGGGTCCAGAGTAGAAGATCTGAACTCGTCTGGACGGACACCCGTCGTTTGTGATCGCCCGCGTAAGCACGGGGTCGGCAGAACAACAACCAGCGGTCTC
>JAJDEJ010000099.1 GCA_029259815.1 Planctomycetaceae bacterium
TACGGAATGGCGGCCGTCTCATGCAGGAACGTGAATGTCTTGCCATCCATTGAGGAGGACACGAACACGCCCCCCTTCTGGTTATGGATTGCGAGAAAACGTCCGGGGTATTTGTTCGGACTGGGGTTGAAACAAACATCAATCGACTGGGTTTTGTCTGTGCCGAGCAGGATGCAATTGTTGTTTGGATCTTCCTCATGCTTGAACACACCCAGCGCCGGCTTCACCCAGCGAAGACCGTCTTGCGACTCCGCGTAGCACATGTTGTACGCGAACGGCAGCTTGTTGAAGTACCTGTGACGGTTCCAGACGCCGTACCACATTTTGTACAGCGAGTCATTCGGATCGTAGAGCACCGAACCTCCCATCAACGGTCCGGTCCCCTCCCAGGGGTGTTCTCCGACGATCAGCGGATTGCCGCTGTGCTTCTTCAACGGCACAACGAACCGCTCGGCGAGCCAACGATCCTCGACCACGCGCTCGTCGCACAGGAAGTAGGGGCCTTCCGCCGTTTGGATGCGATATCCCGTGTCTGCACACGACGTCTCAAACCCGGCGAGAACTAGGACCCACGTTACTGCAATTAGGAATTTCATCACGTTTCGTTTCCTTCGGTGCTTGGCGAACAATGATTTCGTGTCGTTGACTTCTGCGTACTTTGCAGCCGACATGTTACTCGAATCTGCCAGGCTGACTACGAGCAGAGTCTGCAGCAGTTCGTGAATCAGAGTCCGTGGGAGGCGCGGGCCGTACGAGATGCGCTGGCAGCTTTTGTCGCGACAGAAGCAACTCCCCGCGGCTCGCTGATCGTGGATGATCCGGGGTTTCCCCAAGCAGGGCCGGCATTCGGTCGGTGTGGCGCGACAATACAGCGAAACACAGGGGAAGGTGGGAAACTGCCAGATCGGGGTCACGCTGCAATCCGCCGACGGTCAGGATGTGTACTGCCTCGATACGGCCCAGTCTCTCCCGAAACGCTGGACCGAAGACCGCCCACGTTGCCCGCAGGCGGGAGTCTCCGACGACGTCGGTGATCAGCCGAAGTGGCAACTGGCACCGAGCATGATCGCACGTGCCAAACAACACGGCTTCACCGGAACCGTGCTGGCGGACAGCGGCTTCGGCACGGTGACACATTCCGCTCGCAATGGAGCACGGCTGGCTGGACGTGGTGCGTGAGCATCGACAGCACGTGAAAGGTCATCCCCGCTCAGGCCGATTTGGATGACGCGCCCGCCGACTCCGTCACAGGACGCCCTCCGTCGCGGCCCCGCCATGTCCGGGCGGGAGCGAAGTCGTCTTCCGTTCGTGAATGGGCGATAAGCAATGTGGTAGTGTCCTGAATTGTTGTGTTGCAACCAAGCCATCGTTGCGTCTCCATTTTCGTCGAGCTGGGGACAGGCATCGTTCCGATCCCAGGGGTTGAAAAACCAGTGACGCAAACCAAACGCGAACCAGTGACTGCTACCAATCTGCTACCTTTTGTTTGTGTCCACAAAAAAGGACTCAGAGCGATTAGCTCCAAGTCCTTATCTCACAAGTGCCCAAGAGGGGACTCGAACCTCCACGGGATTTACTCTCACGAGTGGTTTGTCAGGTCTTGATTTTCGGGGAAACGGATTTGAGTTTCCAGCGGGCATCGTCGATTTTCATGTGCCAGTCGACACCGCGCTGGGTGCTGTTCACGTCTGAAGACCAGGCCGCGATTTCCCACTGAAGAGTTTCCAGGTCCCCGCTGCGGCGAGTTGCCACGCACTGACGAGTGAGCGAACTCAACTCATTCTCGGCGATGTTCAGCCAGCTGCCGTGCTTGGGGGTGTGACAAAACTGGATGCGGCGAACCAGCGCCCGAGCGCGCTCCGGCTCGAAGGCTTCATCGAACGCGCCGATGGTGTGCGTGTTGAAGTTGTCGCTGACCAGGATGACCTGCGGACAGTATGCGTAACGGCCTTCCAGCAGTCGGGCCACTTCGATCGCCCAGTCCACTTTCGTCTTCCGCTCCCGAGCGGTCGCCTCGCGCCAGCCGGACAGCGGCTCCGTGAACATGAAGAGGTTGGCTGTGCCGGCACGCTCATCTTCGTCGTCGATCCGCCGGGGATGCTCGCTGGTTCCCGCGATCGGCACGCGCGTCTCTGTGATCAACTGCACCGAATTCAGCGACCGCGTCCGGGCCTCTCTCCTCCCTGATCGGTCGGCGGCAGGACTTGCTTCCCTGCAAATGACTGGGCAGGCTGGATCGTACGGCTTTTCGTAGGTCTCCAGCACCTCCTCCCTGTTGGCGACGAACTCGGCATGTGACCGCGTGTCGCATGCAGCAACACTCGGCCTCTGGCGGCCTCTTATCCGCTTCTGAGGCCCAGTCCTCCATCTTTCGTTGAGTCATGCCGTTTTTTTCGCGTCTGCCGGACCGTCTCATGGCTGATCGACGGGACGATCTCCAACTCGACCACTTTCCGCGCCAGCAGTCGTAGCGACCAATTCGCATAACCGGGAGGAGGCGATCCGAGCCGCGTCGCAATCACGCGGGCTTCCTGCGGAGAATCCAGCATCTTCTCGGTCGGCGGCTGGTCTCGTCGTTTTCCGTTCAGCGTCTCCTCGAAGCCGCACTCGACAAACCGCTGGCGAATCTTTTCGATGGTCCGCGTTCGTGCCGAGAACGCCTCGGAAATCTTCTCGTCCGTCCACGCCGGACCGTCCGCATCCGCTTTGAGCAGGATCGACGCCCGCCGCACCTTCTGACTGCGCCCGGACAATTTCTTGATCACCGACTTGAGCGTCTCACGTTCCGACGCCGTGAGCCACACGAGAGACTTCTTCTGCCTGGGAACCCCTCCTTGGTTCCCACCAGTCTGACCAACTCGAATCCGAAACACCAACCCGAACTCTTAGCTCTGACAGAGCACTAGTCCCAGAACAAGCGGCCGTTTGAGCGTGTTTTTCGGATGGAATTTGCGCAGCGTATCGCGGACGGCGATGCGACATCGTCGGTGCTTCGTCGAGAATATTTCTGTGGCATGTGGCGTCAATTCTTC
>JAJDEJ010000100.1 GCA_029259815.1 Planctomycetaceae bacterium
CGCCCCCGTCCTGTCCCCTCAGAACCTCGTCCGCCACTCATCGACCAAGCCCACCAAGGGGGAAAGGGGGCCAAGCGCCGTCCCCCAGCCGCCGACAAAAAAACATCACACTCAACGAGCGGATGCAATATCCGGGTTAGCAGGAATTCGTGGGACGTCATTTTCATTCTTGAGAAATTGCAAATATATGAACACAATCAATATGCAAATCGCCATGCACGCAGCCGCAACGGTAGCGATCCTTGAACCCGCCCTTGTCCCGGTCTTCAGCAGATTCGACTGATCGTCAATTTCAGGTACTACGGGATCTTCGTGCGACTGCTCAGTCTCAAGCAAGATCGTGCTTTTGCATTTTGGACAGCGACCTCTCTTTCCTCGAAGTCCATCTCTAACGTTGATCTTCGCACCGCATTGACATTTGACACGAAAGGTCATTGGTTTGTTCCATTCGCAGTGACGTAGGCTGGGATAGCCGATAGGCATATCCCAGCAAGAATGTCGATGTGGATCAAGCTGGGTTACGCTTCGCTAACCCAGCCTACATCATTCACGCTTCGCTCAGAATCTCACGCAGCACTGGCTCGAAGGCATTCGCTTGGCGGTAGAAGCCGAGGTCGTTGGGGTGGGAGCCGTCGGTGGTGTCGTCGCGGTCGCTGCCGAGGAGGAGGTCGCCGGGGAGGTAGGAGAGCTTTTGGACGCCTTCGGCGATGAGGGCATCATAGGCGGCTCGTAGGGCGGCGCGGCTGGCGTCGTGGCGCCGCTGACGACTCGGCAGGAAGGGCGTGTTGGCGTAGGTGCGGTCTTCGACGAGGAGAATGGGTGTCTCGGGACGTGCCTCTCGCAACTGGTGGACGAGCGGACCGGTCCGCTCCGCGACCTCGGGGCCTTGCATGTTGGGCAGACAGTCGATGATGTAGACCGCCGGATCGAGTTCCACGAGGAACGCACCGACCTCGGCTTCCATGCGACCGTTGCCGGAGAAGCCCAGGTTGATGACCGGCTTGTTCAGTCGGCGACCGAGGATGGCCGGGTGAGGCATCCCCGGTCGAGAGGCACATGCGCCGTGGGTGATCGAGGTGCCGTAGAACACGAGCGGCTTGTCGGTGCGTGGTGCAATGGGTGTGAACGTCGCACCTGTCGGGACGCCGATCTTGAGATGTTCGGTGCCGTTATAGAGGGGCAGGTAGACCATGAAGTTGCGTTCGCCCGGCGGCAGTCCGGAGATGATCTTGGTGTTCATGGCCTGTGTCTTCGGCTGCACGACCGACAGCCAGCGCCAATTGCCCTCGTCATCCTCTGCGTAGAGGTCGAGACCGCTGACACCCGTCGCCGGCATGTGGGCCATTGCCAGCCGACTGTTTGTCACCGCATAGTCGGCCCAGATTTCGGGGGCATCGGTGCGAAACCTCACGAGCATGCCGGCCGAGTGACGGCTCAGACCCCACACGGCCTTGCGTACAGTCTGCTCCGCCCGGGCTGGCAGTCGATCAAAATACTTGGCCGTGTCATCCCAGCCTCTGCCTTCGATGCCCCATTCCTGCACGTCATGCCAGTCCAGCATCGGTTCGGCAGGCTCATCATCCGCCCCACTCCGATTGGTGAAGCCGACCAAGGCAGTCGAAGCAGCGAGACCGAGAAACTGACGACGATCAAGGGAATACTGCATGAACTCCTCACGCGGCAGGGTGAACGGAGAGAGTGAGAGAGGCGTCTAAGCCTCGTCAGGATTTCCAGTCTAACCACACCCCCACCACCTCCGTCAACTTGACCGCCCTGATGGTGATTGACAACCAATGCATCAACGACCACCGGCTTTATGTCACGGAAATGAGTATGAAGGCTGGAAGTTTGTTTGTGGTTTCCTTCCACTGACACACCATTCGTATCATTCGCATCATTCGCGGTTGAAAATGACAACCGCGAATGATGCGAATTGGGCGAATGTTTTGTTTCGTCAATTCATTCATTATGCGGAGGCTGCTGAGCCTCGTATACGAAGGCCGAATCACTTACGGTCATACGTTCGATCCCATGACCCCCCGGCGTCGAGAGTGACGCTTGCGATGAGAGACGTTCATCTGTGTCAGCTGTGCTCATTTCAACGGCCTCCATTGTCGCGGAACAGTCCATCGTGACGGTGTTCGCAGCGGCACCTGTGGGGAACGGCTGGCAGATGACGTTGCTGGCGATCTACTGCGTGCTGATTGTGATGGGGTCACTCGTCGGTGGATGGCTGCCCTCGATCGTCCGGCTGACGCACACGCGGATGCAGGTGATGATCAGCTTGGTCGGTGGACTCATGCTGGGGATCGGGTTCTTCCATCTGCTGCCGCACGCGATTGAACTGTCGGGGTCCGTCAAAGACTCGATGACGCTGGCCGTGTTCGGCATCCTCGCGATGTTCCTGTTGATCCGGGCATTCCACGTGCACCATCATGGACCGCTCGAACTGCCGGACGCCTCTGGCACGGTGGTCGCCGATTCGTATCAACACCAGTTGCAACCGGTCGAAGGTTCAGGCCATGTGTCACACGGGCATGATCACGATCATGACCACGGCGGGCATCACCATCAGCACGAGGTGAATCGACTGAGTTGGATCGGGATCGCATCGGGGCTGGCGTTGCACACGCTCATCGATGGGATTGCGTTGGGAGCCAGCGTGCGCGCAGACGCGGGTCAGCCGGGGATGCACTGGTTGCTCGGATTCGGGACGTTCCTCGCCGTCGCCCTGCACAAGCCGCTGGATGCCCTCGCCATCACGTCGCTGATGACGGCTGCCGGTTGGTCGTCACGCTCACGCAATTTGGTGAACGCGGCCTTCGCAGTCATGTGTCCGCTGGGAGCCGTGCTGTTTTTGGTGGGGTTGGACAGCTTCAATGGGCCGCAGCAGGAGATCGTGGCCAGTGCCATGGCGTTCGCAGCGGGCGTGTTCATCTGCATCTCGCTGGGCGACTTGCTCCCGGAGATGGAGTTCCACTCACACAACCGCGTCCCGCTCACGATTGCTCTGCTCACTGGCATCGTGCTCGCATGGGTGATCACTGCGCTCGGTCACTGACCTACCAGTCGCAGTGGTTGCCGTGGAAGCGTCGGCGGTATCCGCGACCGAAGGAGAAATGCACACTCGGTGCGGGTTCGGCAACGATCACGCGGGTGCGTGGCTCGTGGATGACTCTTGTCACAGGCAGCGGAGCGAGATGATCGAACCGCTGCATCGAGAGAATCACGCGGTCGCTGACGCCGCTGTTCTTGAGGTTGATGATGCCTTGCGGGCTGAGGTCGAAGTTTCCACCTTGTGAGTTCATCGAGCTGATGATCACGTCATCGCTGATGCCGCTCTGTGAGAGTTGGATCACGTCAACGTTCGTGACGGCTTGTTGCATCTGCTGAGTGTAGGCCGCCTGAGCGATCGCTGCGTCCCGTTCCTCACGAGCGTCTTCGGCGTCTCCTGCGAGTCCTCCTGCGAGAGCACCCGCTGCCGCACCGATGAGGGCACCGCCCTCAGCATGTCCGCTGCCCGCGCCGATGATCGCACCCGTCATGGCTCCCAATCCGGAGCCAACGATCGCCCCGGACTGTGCGTGATTCGTCGTCGCGCAGCCACTGGTGAGGATCAACGTCAAACAAGCGACTGAAAGAGGGCCGCGAACAGAATCTCGATAACGGGTCATCATGGTGACGCATCCTTTGTCTTCGGCCCGTCGTGCATAGTTCAAAAATCAGAGCACAACGCCTGTCAACAAGATCGACCGATTGGAACCGCTTCGTTGAGCCGGACACATCATTTGTGCTGGGCGATGGGGTGCGGCAGGATATCAATGACCGGCAACTCGGGAAATCCCGGTTCGGTGGTGTGATGAAAGTGATTGTTACAACAGAGGTTATGTGTTTGTCGTTGCATTAGAGGCAGCGACAGGTTGGTGGTCTTACCTGCGTCCTTGCACGATCCCGGTCACTGGCCGCTGAGGGCTTGTCCGCGAAGCCCGTCGTCTCCCTCGAAGTCGGGAACACTGTTGAGTCCACCTGTCAGCAACAGGCCATCGATCCGGGCTTCGGCCTTGGCGGCTGAAGCGAGCGACTGCACGTATTGGAGGTTCGTCTCGAAGAACGTGCGGCGAACGGTCAGAACTCGGAGGAAATCGAACTCACCGGCGATGTATGCCTGTTCCGAGAGGTCGAGTGTCTCTTCGGCTTTGGGGATGATCGTGTTCTCGTATCGCTCGATCGACACGCGGCTGACGCGGTAGTCCCGCATGACCTGCAGCAACTGGGCTCGCAAGGCAAGCTCCAACCGTTGAACTTCCTGTGTCGCCCGACAGAATTCCGCCTGGGCGGCCTGTTGATTGCCCTGATTCTTGTTGTGAACTGGCAACGGCACACCGAATTGCACGTTGGCAAACGCATCGCCGGTGACGTCATCATGGCCGACTCCCAGTTGTGCCGTGAGGTTGGGGATGGCCTGCACGCTCTGTCGGCCGATGTTGGCCCTTGCCCGATCGACCCGTGCGCGGGCGGCCTGCAATTGCGGACTGGCAGCGATGAGTTCGTGGTAGACCAATTCCGTGTCATAACCTTCGTGCATGGATGAGAGCGTGCCGAGGAGTTCACTTGGCGGCAGATGGGGCACACCGGCGATGGTGACCAGACTGTTCCAGGCCGCATCGAACTCCAACTCAGCTCGTTGCACAATCAGCTCGACCTCACTGAGCTGAATCTCCGCTTGCAGCACATCGGGCTTCGTTCCTTCGAGAGCACTTAACCGTTTTTCAGCGATGTCAACTCCTTTGACGGCGACGATGCGGAATTCCCGGGCGAGCCCGAGACGTCGTTGGGCTGCCAGTGCGTCGTAGAATTGAAGTCGCAGATCGGTGCGGACGCGATACCGCTGCGCCTCGGTCTCCCACAACAGCGATTGCACATCGCGATCAAGGACTGCACGGTTCCAATTCAGCTTGTCGCCGGAGACGAACATCTGCTCGATGTATGCCCCATTCTGGCCGGCGGCACCCTCATCGCCAATCTGCTGGCCAGAGTAGCCGACCTCGGGATTGGGTTTCAGTCCGACCTGTGTTCGCACTCCCGCGGCCTTGCTCGCGGCGAACATCGCCTGACGGATGGCCGGATTGTGCTCCATCGCGAGGGCTTCGAGATCCTCCAGCGAGAGAGCCTCTCTTGTCGGTAGCGAGTCCCACTCAGTGGAAGCATTGCCCACAGACGTGACCTCATCAGTGGCTTGAACGTCATGACTGACAGGGAAGATGTCACCCTGTGGCGTCTCGTCAACCGCAGGCTTGCTCGGTTGCTCAATCGGCGAGTTGTCAGGTGGTGAGTTCTCGCGGGACGCCACCGTTCGTGACGTCGCACAGCCAGCAAGCTGCGACGTGCAGATCGCAAACAGCATCAGCGTGTGGAGGAGGTTGGACATCCTGTCTCACCTTGACCCGACGTGCGAAGTCGCATCGTAGGGATTGTCTCGATTATGTCGCGCAAGCCCGCATCCGTGCCGGCTCGATCTCTGTCATTAGCTTCGACTATTTCGCACGACCGAATGACATGAAGCCGTAATCGACGTGGCGAACGGACGAGTTACAGTCCCGCTCCCCCGGTTCATCCACAGAAGACGCAGAGCTTGACAGGCTCACGATCGCAACAGTCATTCGCTTCATTCGTGACATTCGCAGTTGGAAAAGAGCAACCGCGAATAACGCGAATTCGCATACGACTTTCCGTGTCTTCCGTGGTTCATTTCCTCACCTCGGAACGCGCGCAGCGATCGTATCCAGCCCGACGATTTCTGCCTGTCCATTCGATTGTTCGACCAGATCACAGATGAGTTTGATCGTCTCGAAGTTCGGATCTTCGACGACCAGGCACGACGGATGAGCCAGGAAGTCAAACACGGTCCGGTTCTCGATCGCCCACTCGACCGCCATCCGCACCGCTTTGAGGAAGTAATCGAGCTTCCAGTAGTTCGTGCGGAAAGCTCCAACGTCACTGATCGGACTCATCGGGATCTCGATCAGCCCTGTCGGATACACGAATGGCTGCGCCGCTGCCTGCTGCTTGACGATGTCAGCATAGACTTTGGGTGATGGTTCTTTCATCGGCTCTCCCGCTTCGTGTCGCGGGTATTTGCAACTCGCCCACGTGTAGCCGAGGTCGAGGAGCATCTGTTGAATGTCCTCACGTCCGTTGAGTCCATCGGCAAATCCGCCCGGTGTGCGAAAGCCGTTGATCGGGATGTCGGTCCGCTGTTGCATCGCGAGTGACATTCGCCGAATGTTCTCGCGAATGACCTCGTCGATCGTCTGCCCCTCGATCAGCCACGGCGACCGTTTGAACCGAAACTGAATCTCCTCCCGCGTCTTCGCCAGCACGTACACATGGTCATACGTGTGATTTCCGATCGGATGCCCGCCGGCATGGATCTCGTTCAACCACTCGACGTCCGGCTGCTCCAGCACACGACCCACACAAAAGAAGTGGATCAGTCCGCCCCGTTCCTTGGCGATCTTTGCCGCCTCGACCGAGTACCGCTTCGTCGGCTCATCGAGATTGCCCTTCTGGAAGTCCCACTCCATGATCCCCCGCTTGGGATAGTGACGGCTCATCTCCAGATCGAGCGTGATCGCAATCTGTGCCTTGCGCTCGGTCGTCTCAGCCCCACGCACGATCGTCGCTCCGGCACCCACCGCCATCGTTCCCAGGAATGCGCGTCGTGACAAACCAATCGAATTCATATCAACCCTTCGAGCGTTCATAGAAAGTGACGACCATCGCTTGCGGATTAGCACGATCTCAGCGTGACATCGACGCGTTCTGGTGGCGCTAATCCGCAAGCGCCGATCCGCGCGAACCGAGTCATCGTCACGGGTTTGATTCCTCGTCCATTTGGATCCAGGACACCTGTGTGATCAACTGGTTCAACGACGCGAACGAGATGTGTGCATTCGTCGCGTACTTGGGGGTCGAGTTTGCCGGGAACGTGGCCAGCGTCGCATCACCCACGAGAAACACGTTGAAGTCTTTCGATAGATTTTCATATCCAGCCGTCGTCTTACAGAAGCACATATCAGTCGCGTATCCAGTCAACAGGATGTGACGGATGGCATGTTCCTTGAGAAAGTCTCGCAGTGCGGGATAGCCGTCATTGTCGAAGATCACGACGTCGTCAGACGCCATCTCGATGTCGCTCGTGACCGGCGTGGGGAGTTCCCAGAAACCGTCATTGTTGTACTTGGCCGACGCATCCAGACCGGGGAACTGATTGAAATAGTCAATCACCGGTGTCTCCGACGAAATTGCGAGCGTCTCCGGCAGCGACTCGCCGCGGTAGTCGAACGTGTTGAGTGCCGTGTGCATCTCCTGCGCCGCCTGTGATCGCACCTCATCACTCGGTGTGCCAGTAATCGAACGATACACCCGTTCGCGGATGCCATCCCGTCCGCCGCGCAGACTGAACATTACCAGCGGCACATGCTTTCGCATCGACTTGATGAACGGGTTGATGACAGTCTTTGTGTGCTCCGCAGCGAGGTGATTCTTATCCAGCGTGCAGAAGTCGCAGACGCCAGCCGGTTCGGGCGTCGTCCAACCCTGTCCGTCATCGATGCCCCACGGATGCACCATGATCACAGCCGTCTGATCAACGCGCAGCCGGTTCGGCATCTCAATGATGCCCCGCGCATTATACGAGAACCGCCACGCCCGCACCGACAGATCGGCCCCTTTATCATCGACCAGTAACGGCGACTCGTACCGCGTCACCTCTCGCACCGGCTCGACGAACTTCGGATAGTCCGCCAAGAGCGGCGGCGGATCATCGAGCCTCTTGAGCGTGTTGCGATACGTGCGCGTCTCCACCGGAGCGGATGCATCCTCTGCGAAAGAGATCATAGTGGCCGACCAGAGCACGAACAACACATACAATCCGGTCTGGTATCGGATGAAGACCAACTCGAACATCGTCATGTCTCCTCGGGTGGACAATCAACGCAGGGACGTTTGGAACACTAATCAGCACTAATTCACACTCATCGATTAGTGGTAATTAGCGGTGATTAGTGTTCCGGAATTCCTTCGAATTCTCATGGGTGTTCGAGCGGCCAATCAACGGTTCATCGCCGGCCTCACACGTCGCCGCAGATGTTGACTTCGATGCCCAAACCTTCCGCCATCGCAGCCTTTGTCCACAGGGCGCGGATGGCTTGGCCGGCGTCGTTGGCGTAGGCGACCTGGATGTGATTGCTCTGGTGTTTAGCCATCAGTTGATCACGTGATACGCCGTGCAGGACGGCGTGCATGATGGGCCACTGGGGCGTCGTCTCCTGCCAGCGGCGTTCGGTCTCGTCTTCGGGGAGTTCGACGACCGATGCGCGGCCGATGTCCATCTTAAGACGTCCATCTTCGACGAACACACGGGACCAGACGATTTCGCCCGGCTTCGAGATGCCACGCAGCGTGCTACCGCCGCTGGGGAAGTACATGGGCGGCTGACGATGTCCGTCGGCGTTCTGCCAGCCGCCGTAGTGCTCGGGTGGGGCGGCTCCGCTGATGAGGAACACCCACACGTAGTCGTCGACCGTGCCCGACTGGTCCGCATCACCCCAGCGAATGTCGTGCAGTGTTGTCTCGACCGGTTGACCCAGCGCCCCGTGCGTGCGATTGATCAGCAGTGAGTCCAATCCCGCACACTCATCGACCTCGTTGAAGTGCACAACCGCTTTGCCATCGTAGAGCACACGTGAGCCATCACGGCTCGTCACCGGCGGACGTTTGACATTATTGAGTGTGCCTTCTGCGAGATCGCTGGCCGGCAGCAGGTCGTTGAGTCCCTGCTGGTATTGAATGCCGATCAGGTCGCAGCCGTAGTCGTCAGCGATGCGAACCGCAGCGATATACATCTTGCACTGGAGGTGAATCTGATCATCAGTCAGTTCGGTGGCATGGTCGCTGCCCGTGTGGAAGGTCATGCCCGCCTCTTCCATCCATTGGCGGACGGCGGTCGCCTCGTCATCCGGCACCTGCATTGTCGCGTGATACAGGGCTGACTGGCTCAGCCGTTCCTTGAAGACACCACAGGGGTTGAGCAGGTGATCCGGGATGATGGCATTGAACATGCCCATGCAGCCCTCATCGAAGACGCCCATGATGGCCTTCTCGCGCTGCAGCGTCTCGGCTAGCTGTTGCCCCAGGTCATGAGCGTCGCCCGGCACGTCGCATTGGCTCATCGATTTGACATGATCCAACTCGTGCGAGCAACGGCCGGTCTCCAGCCAACTCTTGAGTCCACTCTGGAACTTCTCATCAGTGAAGTCTTCACTCCACAGTGTCGAGTACTTCACCCCCGCTTTGGTGAGTGAGCCGTTGAGGTTCAACATCCCGACTAATCCCGGCCACTGTCCCGACCAGTTGGCTGCGGTCAGGATCGGCCCACGATGCGTCGTGAGCCCGGCGAGCACATGATGCGAGAATTGCCACACGGCTTCCGCGACGATCAGCGGTGCATCGGGGTCCATGCCGCGAAAGACCTCCAGACCCATGTGCTGTGAGGAGATGAATCCGTGCTGCTCCTGTTCGTCATACGGATGAGCCCGCACGACTTCGTATCCGAGATCACTCACGGCTTTGCCGAGTGCGTCCTCCATCTCCTTCTGAGCGGGCCAGCACGTCTGATTGGCTGCCAACCGCAGGTCGCCGCTGGCGATCAGGTAAACTTGTTTGTCCGAGAGTTTCTGTCCATTACTTGTCATGATGAGATTCCGGGTGATGGGAGGGCGAGGCTCCTGCCGAGCCGCGCCGTGAGTGTTGATGATGGATGACTTTGAGTGTGTCGTGATTGGGGTGTCACGCTCAGACCAACGGGATGGGCGTGGCGGACGCTTGTGAGCCTGTCGGATTCGTTAGCACCCTGCGCCACGCCCTTCCTTCGTCAGGGCGTGCCACCCGTGTTATGTCTGTTGTGAGAGTCGATCAGCCTCTTTGCGATACTGTTGATACAGCGGTTCGTACGCTTTCGACTTCTCGGAAATCGGCTCGACCAGCTTCGTCTCGCCACTCGCGGACGTCATGCTCTTGACGGCCTCCTCAGCGGAGGCGAATCCCGCTTTGGGCCCGGCAGCAAGAGCGCCCAGAATCGCCGAGCCCAAAGCTGGTCCTTGCTTGGAAGCCGGAACCTCGATCGCCTCACCGAGGACGTCCGCGTAGATCTGCACCAACAGTGGATTGTGATGAGGGAGCCCGCCTGACGCGACGTATCGAGTGACAGGCACGCCGTTCTCCTTGAGCATGTCGACGATCCAGCGGACGCCAAACGCCGATGCTTCCATCGCGGCCCGATACAGGTGAGCGGGTCCATGATTCATCGTCAGCCCGGTGAACTGCCCGGTGAGTCGACCATCCATCAGCGGCGTGCGGCAGCCGTTGAACCAGTCGATGCACCAGACGCCTTCTGAACCGGGAGGGAGTTCGACTGCCTCTCTTGTAAGCGTGTGAAAATCGTCCTGTCCCGTGAGACGCCTGACCCAGTCGAATGCATCACCGACGGCCGCTTGACCGGTCTCATAGCCGTAGAAGCCGGGCAGGATACCGTCCTTCACAATGCCGGCGACACCGGGGACGGTTTTGTTCTCATGCGAGTTGAGCATGTGACAACTGCTGGTGCCCATGACCATTACCAGCACGCCCGCCTCAGCGGCTCCGACTCCCGGCACGCCTGCGTGCGCGTCGATGATCGCCGCGCTGATCGGGGTCTCAGCCGGCAAGCCCATGCGTTCGGCCAACTCGGGCTTCAAACCACCAACACAAGACCCCGGCGGACAGAGTCGACCCGGCATCTTCTCTTCGACGACGTTTTCGAGTTTGGGATGCAGAGCCGCCAGATAGTCGCTCGACGGAAATCCGTCCTCAGCACTCCACATGCCTTTGTAACCTGCCTGACACGTCGAGCGCGGCAACTCCTTCGCATCACCACCGACCAACTGCCAGACAAACCAGTCGCCCGCCTCCAGCCAGACGTCGGTCGCATCATAGATGTGCTCGGCCTCTTCGAGCGTCTCCAGCATCTTGGGGAAGAACCACTCCAGCCCGATCACCCCGCCGTAGCGAGACAGAAACGACTCGCCTCGCTCTCTCGCCACCTCATTGATGCGATCGGTCTGTGTCTTCGCCCCGTGATGCTTCCACAACTTGGGCCAGGCGAACTTCTCGCCGGCGAACCGGTCATCGAGACAGAGCGGCGTCCCATCCGCCAGTGCCGGCAGCATCGTACAACTGGTGAAGTCGACACCGATGCCCACCACTTGCTCGCCATCAATGCCCGCTGCTTTGACCGCTCCTTGCACAGCCTTCACGGCTGAGTCAATCCAGTCGGTCGGGTGCTGGAGTGCAAAGTCCGGCGTCAGCTTTTCACCCGTCCCTGGCAACACATCGAGAATCTGCCCGTGGTCATACGCGTCGGTCGCCTCGCCCAACTCGTGACCTTCCAGATCAACAACCAGTGCACGGACTGACTCCGTGCCAAAGTCGAGACCGATGGCAGCCTTCTTCGCAGACGCAGAACTCATCGGGGCAAACCTTGTGGCGAGTGAATCGAGAACTGATAGGGATCAATTCAAATGTGATCAACTCGAACTCGAAGCCAGAATGACGAAGAAAATCCGAAGCCTCGAAGCTCGAATACCTGCCATCCTACGGTCTTTGGCTGAACATGCCAGTGAATCGACGGATGACGATCAATCGGTTCGGAATTCGGGTCTTCGGACTTCCTTCGTCATTCCGATTCCGACATTCCCGCTACGCCAGCATCTCGGCGACGACCTGACTCTCGTCTGGCAGCAGTGTCGTGGGACGTCCGCCGCGGTCGGGGATGCGGGTGTGGGGGTCGATGCCCAGCAGGTGGTACATCGTCGCCAGCAGGTCTTTCGGCGAGACGGGCCGATCGGCGACGTCGCTCGCGTGCTTGTCGGTGGCACCAATGACGCGCCCCTTGGCCGTTCCGCCGCCGAAGAAGAGTGCGGAGTAGGCGCGTGACCAGTGGTCGCGACTGCCACCAGACTGGTTGCCGACCTTTGGCGTACGACCGTGTTCGCTCATCACAGCCACGAGTGTGTCGTCCAACATGCCGCGTTGTTCGAGGTCGAGCAAGAGTCCGCTCAGGGCCAGATCGAGCTGCGGTAGCAACTGGTTCTCCATCCGGGGGAAGTGCTCGTAGTGCGTATCCCACGCATCGCCGGCGAGACCCCACTCGTCCCAAAAGACGGTCGTCAGTTTGGTCCCCGCTTCGAGCATGCGTCGGGCGGCGAGGCATCCCTGACCGAACAGTGTCTGCCCGTATTGCGCTCGCATCTCGGGTGATTCACGACGCACGTCGAGTGCCTCTCGCACTTTGGTCGACGTGACGAGTGACATGGCCTGTTGTTGATAGTCGCTCAATGCTTGTCCGGACAACGTGCTGTCGAGATGTCTACGAGTCTCGTCAAACTGTTCGAGCAGTGTCCGACGTCGGTTGAGACGATCGATGGTGACATTCGACACGCCGCCGGTGCCTGCGAGGCGGAAGTGACTGTCGGTATCGCAACTCACATACGGCTCCAGCCCGGTCCACTCGAAACCGGGCCGCGCTTTGGTGACGGTCGTGGTGCCTTTGCCTTCGTATTCCGTGTAGATGGGATTGAACGAGTTACCCAGGAACGCGCCATACGGTCCAGCGCGGAACGGCTGATCGGTCCGTTGACTACTGAAGGGAAATGGCAGTGCGAGGTTCTGCACCGCATCCGGCACGCGCTCACGGCCACTCTGGCGATCAAGATACTCGACCACCGAACCAAACCACGGATGATGTCGTGGATCGTGCGGGTTGAGTTCCATCGCCACGTCGATCGCCGGTGTGCCCGTCATCGCATACGCGACGCCGTGCAGCGGATAGGGATGCGTCACCGATCGCACAACGGTCGTGCGATCCATGATGCGTGCCATCTTCGGCAGGTACTCGCACACATCGAGTCCCGGCAGTGATGACGAGATCGGCTCCATCGTCCCGCGAATCTCAACCGGAGCCTGTGGCTTCATGTCGTACGTTTCAAGCTGGCTCGGCGACCCATACAGAAACAGAATGATGCACCGCTTGGCCTGCCCAAACCCCGGCAGCGTCGGCGTGTCATTCGATGCCTGCGTCATCGCACCTGACGCGAGCCCAGCCGCACCCAGCCCCCCAACCTGCAGGAACTCCCGCCGCCGCAGACCCGTGCAAAGTCGCTTTGTCGAACCCAAGACACGCAGCATCGTCACGTTTCTCCCGAATGGACCATCGACGATCGTACCATACCACAACCTCAATGGGGAGACTTTGTTGGTCGTGAAAGTTGCTGACCGGAGGTTCTGGTTCGTTGGGAGGAAAAGGAAAAGGAAAGGAAAATCGGATTGGGCGGATGCGGCGGATTGTCGCAGATCAGGGACATATTCGCTGACCAATCGTCCATTGAGGGCATCGATAATTTGACGACCCTATGTAAGTAAAGCGGCCCGTGCTCCGACTCAGAAGATTATCGTGGTCGTCGGCAGCAATTCTCGAAGAGCTTTGACACCTTCCATTGTGAGACATGTCTCACGAACATCCAACACCTCGACGTCGACCAGCTTGGCCAACAATTCGACGATCGAATCGTTGTACTGGTCGCCAGAGAAGCGGATGAGACGGACTTCTCCCTCATCGTCCATCTCGATTTCTGCACCGAGCTGAGCGAGTCGAGCCGGGACATCTCCCTCAGTCGCCTGTGTCTCTGGCATCCACATGAGGCCCCCACAGTGTGGACAAGGAGCATCTCCTGGCGGCACAGAAGGCTCGGTCCAGACCCGCTTGCCGCAGAGTGGGCACTCGGATGGCCATCCTTCGGTCGTGCGTGAGGCAATCGACATTTTGGTAACGTCCCTTGAAGTCAATGAATTGTACCAAACGTCACTTCTCAAACTCATCCGCGTCAATCCGCCCAATCCGCTTTTCCCCGTCTCTCTCATCCCTGACAACCGACGTTCAACGTCCCTTTCTCGCAGAACATTCACCCGCAGTTTGCCTCAAGATGCCAATCCTCGGTAGAATCAAACCTCGCGAAGATCACCGACCGGAACGCTGCCATGCCCCGTCCATCCTCACCTTGCTCCGGTCCCGTGCGACGACGGGAGTTCCTGCGAGCGGGGACGCTGGCACTCGGGGGCATCACACTACCGGAAGTCCTCGCGCGACGGGCGGCTGCGGGTGAAGCGGGGGCGGAGACATCGGTCATCCTGTTCTGGATGTGGGGCGGGCCGAGTCAGCTGGAGACTTATGACATGAAGCCCGATGCTCCCAGTGAGTATCGCGGGCCGCTGCATCCGATTCCCACCAACGTGCCGGGCATGGAGATCTGTGAGTACATGCCGCTGCAGGCGCAGATGGCGGACAAGTTCTCGATCATCCGCTCGCTGCATCACGAGATGTCAGCACACAACGACGGCAGCATCGAGGTGCTCACCGGCAAGACGCCCGCCAAGCCGGACCCCACGTCACAAGCCCGCTCCGATCATCCCGACTTCGGCATGATCGCCAGCCGCATGCGGGGCCCCCGAGCCGACGGCCTGCCGCAATACGTCGGCGTCCAGAAGTCGCCCTTCATGACCAAGCCGACCTACCTCGGCGTCAGTCAAAAAGCCTTCGACACGGGCGACCCCTCCGTCGACAAGTTCTCGCCGCCCAACCTCACGCTCGCTGCCGGCATGGAAGGCCATCGCTTCGATGATCGCAAGTCACTCATCACCCAGTTCGACCGCTTCCGCCGTGACCTTGATCAGTCCGGCTCGCTCGACGCCATCGACGAGTTCCGCGCCTCAGCGTTCAACATCCTCACCAGCACAAGTGTCGCTGACGCCTTCGATCTCACGCAGGAGACCGACGAGCGTCGTGACCGTTACGGACGTCACCGCTGGGGGCAGAGTTGTCTGCTCGCCCGACGACTGGCCGAGGCGGGCGTCGCTGTCATCAATGTGGACGCCACCGCTCCCAACAACACGACCAAGCACTTCAGCTGGGACGATCACGCCGGTGCGTTCCATCTCGACTACGCCCAACGCGAACGCCTGCCGCAGATGGATCAGGCCCTGACCGCCCTCGTCAGCGACCTGTACGACCGGGGCCTGAATGAACGTGTGCTGGTCATCGCCTGCGGCGAGTTCGGCCGCACCCCCCGAGTGACGCACGCCCCCACCAACTTCTCGAACCAGAGCGGCCTCGGCCGCGACCACTGGCCAAGCGCATTCAGCGCGTTCATCTCTGGCGGCGGCCTCCGCATGGGCCAGGTCATCGGCCAAACCAACTCCAAAGCCGAATACCCCCTCCACAACCCCATCACCCCGCAAGACCTGCTAGCCACCGTCTATCGCCACCTGCACATCGACCCCACCCAAACCCTCACCAACTTCACCGGAAGACCGGTGCATATTCTGCCGAGCGGGAATCCGATCGCGGGGTTGATCTAGAAGCAGTCTGTTGGAATCTCGCCGGATGTGACGCCCGACAGGCCTTGAAACAGTTTGGATGGACAATGGAGTTGAAAGGGAAATGGCGGCGAGAACGTGATCAAATAGCTGCGACATTGACTGTCCATCTGCTAAGCGTTCAACCCACGGAGTACCTCTTTGGGGAATGATTGATAGATGTTTCCACGATTTTCAGCACGTTCGATGCAGCTGATGCTGTATTGTCCTTGATCACGTGCTCCCAGATTCTCACAACCGACCACCCGAGTGATATGATCTCCGAGTCAACAGCTTTGTCTCGGAGCTTATTTTTGCGCAGTTTTGTTTTCCAAAATCGCCGGTTCGTTCTCGGCATCGTGAAATGCTCTGGGCACCCGTGCCAAAAACATCCGTCAACAAACACAGCTACCCGTGCTTTAACGAAGACAAAGTCGGGTTTGCCAGGAAGTGCATAATGAAGCCGATATCGGAGGCCGAGTTTCCAAAGTTGTCTTCGGATGGCCAACTCGGGTTTCGTGTTCGCTCCACGAATCTTTGACATACACTTGCTGCGTTGTGAAGGCGTCAACACGTCCATGACTATTCAGTGGCAGGAGGAAGCGGCGCTTCGATCCCATCCCCTTCGTACTCGTCGGGAATCGTCACATCGATTTCGGGATCAAACCTCAACAAATCTGGAGATACCGAAATGCTGTCAATAGAGACACCGGCTGGAAGTTCAGCCAGATTGTCGATGACGGAAACGGCCAGTTCCTTGAGATTGCGTGCCACTCTGAGTTTTGCACTTTCTTCGTCGATTTCGTAGATGCGATATAGATCATAACGACGATCATCAGTTGCCATTGTCGTGAGTTCGCTTGTTGAAATGTGTATCTTCCTTCCAAACTCTCCCGAAGTGGACTTCGCATCAATGAGGACCTGTTCATTCGATGCTTCGACGGTGATGAAATCGTATGGAGAGATCGCGTTCTCTTGTGACACCCAGTCGAATGTCTGGATGGCTCCGGCGGATAACTGCTGAGATAAAAAGACATTGACGAACTCTTCTCCTCGCTGACCAATTGTCTCTGCGTTCTCTCTAGCTTGCTGTAAATCACTTTGAGACATACGTCTGCCGGACGAACGCCGCAACAACCGGTAGGTGCCTTCGACTCCACCCAATGCAGCATCTTCCAAGTCCGCTTCGAGCAACAATTCGTGGATTGGGTGCTCGCCACTCGGTGCAGCATGCATCACAAGATTATGCAGTTCAGAATCAGGGAGCGCCACCATCCGTTTGTTGCCGACAAACTCCTGACAGGCATGATGCAGCGTTTGATCTTCGGCAGCTGCATTTGCTACGAACAATGCCTTCACAGTGACAGGGGCAAACTCGCCGATGAACTCCAATACGACATAATCGTGCGGTTGTAGGATGTTGAATCTCTCGGGCGACTCGACGGGATTGAAAATAAACTCTCCGTCCAGTCTCCAGTTTTTGTAGGTGCCGTGTTTCACGATCTTGCGTTGCAGGTTCAGTTCACCTTCAAGCCCCGGCCCATAAATGAACATGTCGATTGGAAGCCGACCGTGCCTCGCTTCAGCGAGTTCCGAAAGTGCAGGATAAAGAATACCGGTGAAGACATTCGCGTTCAGGTTGATTGCCTTTTGATTTCCGGCATTCTTGTTTCGGAAGTGCCACTCAAACAGAGTCAAATCTGATGCCGTAAGCTCCTTGATGGCAATTCGGCGACTCATCTCAATCCCTTTCGCAACGTACGAAGAATTGATTTTGCGAGTGGCTTCGCCATCAACGGGGGAACAGCGTTCCCAATCTGTCTGAATGCAGGATTCATCGTTCCGCAAAAAACGAAACCGTCTGGAAACGAATGGAGTCGCGCTGCTTCACGGACAGAAATTGTTCTCGCTTGTTTGCTATCAAAATGGATGTGGGAGTAAGAATCCTTCCCAATGTGGGCCATGATCGTCCGCACAGGTTTGTCGGCTTCGATTTTTCGCCACTTGTTTGGAAATTTTCCAACATCATACGGAGGAACAATCTGCTGTCGAAGCTTTTCCTTCACCTTGGTCGAAAGGGTTTCTCCATTTTCAGCAAGCTCTGCAACGTGCTCCTCAAACAATTCGATCGCATGACGGTGAGCCTCTGGGTATTGGTCGCCCTGGTCCATTCGTCGAAAAATCTGATAGTCACGAGGCAAGAAGCGAATAACATGGTCGGCTACTCCCGTGTTGTTTGAGAACCCCGGCCAGTTCCGCATTCTTTTCGCATAATCTGACAATCTCAGGGAGTTGTCATACGGCGTGATGGTGTCAAATCTTCTCGCACCGCGTCGCAGTTTTCCACACAGGTGATCCGTGATCGGCGGAAGATCGCCAATCGCCAGTTCGGCTGTAACTGCCGGTCGCAACGCTGGAGAGGCCGGTGGTGCCGCACAAAAGCTGTGCTCGTCATCGTAAAGCGTCCGCTGGCCGTTCCGTCGTCGTGATCCATTCACTCCCAAGTGTTTGAGTGCAACACTTCGCGAGCCTGCGTATCCTTCTGGAAGATCGATCCAATGGGAGGGTTTTGGAAAATCGACTTCAACCTCCAACTCATTGACGTAGGCGATTAGAAACATTCGTTCTCGCATCTGCGGCACACCGTAGAATGCAGAGTTGAGCAAGGTGTATCCGCACCTGTAGCCAAGTTCCGTGAGAACTTCGCACGTCTCCTCAGCAACATTGTGTCCACCGATGTTCATGACATCGGGAACATTCTCCATGAGAATGGCAAGCGGTCGAAGCTCTTCGACATATGCGAGAAACCGCAGGTAAAGGTTTCCGCGTGGATCAGACAAAAACGCCTGCGGATGATCGAACACTTCACGAAGTTTTGGACGGCCAACCCGTGAATAAGCTTGGCATGGCGGGCCTCCGATTATGACATCAATAGCAGTTGATGGATTGCCGAGTTGTAGCTCGTCGATCAACTCAGCCGGATCAACTTCAACAATGTCGTGGGGAGCAGCATGCTTCTCCATTTCTTCACTCGGTGCCCTTCGGAAGAAATTGAGAGCATGCGATTTTGACGCGAGTGGATCGTTTTCTATACCTCCAACGATTTTGAAGCCGGAGGCGTGGAATCCGAGTGACAATCCGCCGCACCCAGAAAAGAGGTCGAGTGTCCTCGGTTTGTCACCTTTCTTCAATCGCTCGATTTTGTGTTTGACACACGACTCACGATCCATCCTGCGAAAACTCCGTCCTCTTGCGAAGCCGACTGTCATGGCACCATCCGCAACAGAAGTGGTCGGTAAGAACTTCTATTGGCTCGACCGTCAGATTACCGGCCATTTCAGCGGTTTTCAATCCGATCAGGCGTTACGCCACAGATGGTAATGGTCAAGCTGCGCACGTGTGCCACAAACGGGGAACCAAAGTGTTCCAGGTGCCATGCTCATCCTGCTTCGCGATATGAGCATGGTACCCAGCACAGAACAAACGGACTCCAAGATGCTTCGGGCCACCAATCCGACACCTTTCGGGCAGGAGGTGTCCGAAGAGCTCTTCCGTTCGGACTGCTACGCCATGACGACGTTCTCCTGGGACACAAGGATCGTCGACCGTGTCCAGTCGATAAAGTTCTGCTTGTCTTTGAAGAAGATGTCGAGGTATGTTTTGGCCTTTTCCGTCGACCAGTTGCTTTCGAGTGCTTCGAGACTTTCGACCCAGAGTTCGGCCATGCCATCAAATGGTTCGACCAGACCAGTGCGGGGGCCAATCACGAGATTGCGAGCGTCCGTTTCCAACGGAAGGACTTGCACGTATCGTTTCACGCCCAGCGTCGAAAACGCGTCTTCAGGAGCGGCCTGCGGATGTTTCTCGCTCCAATAGGATTGAAACTCTTCCAGGCTCAGATGGGGCAGGCGTCGCATCAGATCGCTGATTGTCAACATGCTCCTTACTCCGATTCCGTGAAGACTCGTTCCGATTCACCCCAGACCACTGGAAGAATGTTACCGGTGCATGCGAAGTTCGTCAATTTTTGACTTGCCCGGCCGAAGCAGTGCTGAGCGTGGTCCTCGCATTGCACTGACCGGACAAGCAGTCGCACGACATAGCGCCGTCGCGTGAGTGTAGCGTTAGCCTGCACTTTCTGAGAAAACGCATCCGATGCGGCGGAATTGGTCTTCACAAAGTTGGCTCATCCCTCACGCTTTGGTTGGGAGACCGAAGTCCGCAAGGGGGAGAGCCAAGGATGGCATTTTACCACGCACCGCGCGAGTGGGAAGACTGGACCCGTTGGTTGGCAGCCGGGTTGCACGGACGATCGCGTTGGCGGTTGCCGCTGTTGATGACGGGGCTGCTGTTTGCCGGCGGGCGGCGGGTGGTCGCTTCGTGGATTCGTGCGGCGGGCGTCAGCGACGATTATCAGGATGACTACTTCTTCCTGCAGAGTGTGGGCAGGCGCTGGGGCGAACTGGGACGACGGATTCTCGTGCTGGTGCTCAAACAGGCGATTGGCCGACAACAGCGGGTGTTGGTGGCCATCGACGATTCGCCGACGAAGCGGTCCGGTCCGCAGGTGCAAGGCGCCGGCATTCATCACGACCCGACGCCGGGACCAGCCGGGCCAGCGTTCTGTTACGGCCACGTGTGGGTCACGCTGGCGGTGATCGTGCGGCACCGGCAGTGGGGGACGATCGGACTGCCGATCGGGTCGTGGTTGTACGTCCGACGGCAGGACGTTCCCAAGCTTCGTGTGCGGCATGGCTGGGTGTTCCAAACGAAGCTCGAGCAAGCCGCCGACCTCATGCTGCGGGCGGTCGAAACCCTGCAAAACGCGGGCAAAGACGTGTGGGTCGTGGCCGACGGGGCGTACACTAAACGCCCGTTCGTGCGACCGGCGATGGAGTTGGGCGTGACGCTGGTGGGCCGTCTGCGGAAGGACGCGGCCCTGCGCGACCTGCCGCCACGCGAGAAGGCGAAGCGTCGCGGTCGCAAACGCAAGTATGGGCTCCACCGCATCTCACTGGCGAAGCGGGCGGCCCACCCGCAAGGCTGGCAGAAGGTGACG